>JACRHH010000016.1 GCA_016212095.1 Nitrospirota bacterium | reverse complement strand
TCAGCCACAGAAGATATGCGCGCGCGAAGTTCACGGAACCTCCATGTAGCGAGTGTTTGCAAGCACAGCCGACAGCGCAAGCAGCGCAAACGCCGGAACCAGCGGCCAGATGTACAGGTCGTTGTAGTTGTCGAAGGTTTTTATCCTCGCTTCGGTCTTTTCGAGCTTGTCGATGGTGTCATATATTTTCAGAAGCGAATCGGACTGCGAGGCATGAAAATACTGTCCGCCGGTTGCGCTTGCTATCTTTTTCAGTGCGTCTTCGTCGATGTCCACCTTCTGATATATAACGCGCCTGCCCCATAGCGGATCGTCCACCATGAACGGGGCCGCGCCTTCCGTGCCAACGCCGATGGTGTGAACCTTCACGCCTAGCGAAGCGGCGATGCCGGTTGCGGTTTCGGGGTCGATCTCGCCGGAATTCGACTGCCCGTCGGTGAGCAAAATAATGATATTGCTTTTACTCTTCAAGTCTTGCAACCGCTTGAGCGATATGCCTATCGCGTCGCCGATGGCCGTGGTTTTTCCGGCGGAGCCAATGCCCACGCGGTCTATCACCTGCGTGATCGCGTTGTAATCGTTCGTTAGCGGCATCTGTGTGTACGCCTCGGAGCCGAAAACCACAAGCCCTATCCTGTCGCCGCCGCGCTTTTCGATGAACTTTTTCACGACAGACTTAACCGCGTCAACGCGCATCACCCGCTTGCCGTCAAGCTCGAAGTCGAGCGCCGACATGCTTTCCGACAGATCGACGGCCAGCACGATATTTATTCCCTCGGTAAGCCGCGTCGTTTCGCGCGTTCCCCACTGCGGACGGGCAAGCCCGACAATCAGAAGCGCAAGCGCGACAGCCTTAAGCGCATACGGAATCCATCTGGTGCGGGCAAAAAACGTCGGCCTTATCGCGGAAGCGGCCCGGAGCGACGAGACCGCGATAACCGCAACCGGACGCCGGAACCAAAGCCACGCCAGAAGCGGCGGCAGCCAGAGCAGGAAAAGCCAGAGCGGAGATTCAAAGCGAAACATTAGGATATTTAACCAACGGGGGGCGTTCCGCCCGCCCGCGAACCAACGGGGGGCGTTCCGCCCGCCCGCGAACCAACGGGGGGCGTTCCGCCCGCCCGTGGCATTTCGATTTCTCGCCTCGTCGCCTCAACAAAAGACCGCGCAAACGCGGCGTCACGCGCCCGTCTGTCCGCGCCAGCTTCAGCATCCGCAAACTTCACCGGATCGGAAAACCGGAACAACTCCATCAGCCCCGATTTCCACTGCGTTTCGGCTTCCATGCCCCAGACAATTGTGTGCAGCTCCTCGGTGGTCTTCTCCATCGTGTCGAGCGAAAAACGGGCGTCAATGTAGCCGCGCAGTATGCCGGACAGCCGGAAGTAGTATTCGCGGTCGTCGATGCCGTATGCGGCGCCAAGTTCATCGAGCAAAGCAAGCGCGGTCACGTCTTCCGGCAAGGGCGGCGCAAGCGGAACCGGAACGGCTTCAGCCTTGCAGCGACGCTTGCGCCAGAGCCATAGAAACAGTATCGCGGCCAGAACAACCCCAAGCGCCGCCAATAAATATATCCATTTCGGATCCCAGCCGAAAACAACCGGCGGCTTGATGTCGATGATGTCGGTCATCGAATCCGCATGGTTCATCTTGCCTTTATCCTCTCCCGGTAGCGAAAGAATTTTCGCACCGGATCGATTACGGAAGCGGCGGTGGATATTTCTATAAGATCGACTCCGCACGATTGCAGCATGTCCGCGCGCAGCCTGTAATCGTTGCGCGTGGCCGATTCATACTGCGCCGTTGTTTCGCGGTCGAATGCGTCCAGAGTGACGGTTTCGCCGGTTTCAAGGTCGCGAAGCGAAACGATTCCGCCGCCGGGCAGCCGGAAATCGCCGGGATCGGACACCATCACGCCGATCAGGTCGTGCCGCCCCGACACCGCCTTCAGCGCATGGCCGTAGTATTCGTCAATAAAATCGGAGATCAGAAACGAAACCGAACGCTTTCTCATCACCTTGCCCAGAAAATGCGCGGCTCCGGCAATCGAAGTGCCGTGATGCTGTGGCTCGTGGGAGAGAATCTCTTTTATCACGCGCCAGACATGCGACGCGCCCTTTTTGGGCGGAATGTATAGTTCAACCCTGTCGGTAAACAGAATCGCGCCAACCTTGTCATTGTTGCGGATGGCGTTGAAGGCCAGAATCGCGGCAAGCTCGGCGGCGGTTTCCCGCTTGAGCGCAGACAGAGTGCCGAACGCGCCCGACGCGCTCATGTCAACCATCAGCATTATCACAAGCTCGCGCTCCTCGCGGTATCGCTTGATGAACGGGCGGCCAAAACGGGCCGACACATTCCAGTCTATCGACTTCACCTCGTCGCCGGGCGTGTACTCGCGCACCTCCTCGAACTCGATACCCGCGCCCTTGAAGGCCGAATGATACTGTCCGGCCATCATGGAGTCGACGGCGCGTCCGGTGCGGATGTGAATATGCTTGATTTTCTTGATTAATTCCGGCGCAAGCATTTCAGGCCGTCATCATGGAACCGGAACCGAATCGAATATGCGCGTGATTATAGCGTCTGTCGTAACGTCTTCGGCCTCGGCCTCGTAGGTGAGAATGATCCTGTGGCGCAGCACCTCCGGCGCAATGGTTTTTATATCCTGCGGAATGACGTATCCGCGCCCCTGAAGAAATGCGTAGGCCCGCGCGGCAAGGCTGAGGTAGATCGTGGCGCGGGGCGACGCGCCGTACTGGATATAGCCCGAAATATCGATTCCGTAATCCGCCGGTTTCCGCGTTGCTGTAACAATATCCACGATGTAGTCGAGCAGCTTGTCGTCAACGAAGATTCTATTTATGAGCGAGCGGATGGAGTCGAGCTCCGCCGTTCCGATCACCGGGTTTACAGCCGGTTCCGGGCCGAAGCCCACGCGCCGCATGATCTCTTTTTCCTCCTGCCGCGTGGGATAGTTCACTATCAGCTTCAGCATGAAACGGTCTACCTGGGCTTCGGGCAGCGGATATGTTCCCTCGTGCTCGATGGGGTTCTGGGTGGCAAGCACCAGAAACGGATCGGGCAGTTCCCATGTGACGTCGCCGATTGTCACCTGACGCTCCTGCATCGCCTCAAGAAGCGCCGACTGCACCTTCGACGGCGCGCGGTTTATCTCGTCGGCCAGAATAAGGTTGTGAAAAACCGGGCCTTTTTTCACCTTGAACTCGCCGGTGTGCGGCTCGAAGATCTCCGTGCCGGTAAGATCTGCCGGAAGCAGGTCGGGCGTGAACTGAACGCGCTTGAAACTGGCGCTGATTGTTCGGGCAAGCGCCTTCACCGCGCTGGTTTTGGCAAGCCCCGGCACGCCTTCAATTAAAATATGCCCGCGCGTGAACAGGCCGATAAGCAGCCGGTCGATCAGCGCTGCCTGCCCGACTATCGCATGGCCGATCTCGTCGCGCAGCCGCTGAATAAGAAGATGTTTGTCGCGAACCTCGTTTGTAATCGCCTCTATCACGCCGGTTCCTCCGGATTTTATTAAGAAATTTACAGGTGCGCCGCTTGGCGGACGTTAATTATATACAACCCGACTTTGAAAAAATTGTGAAATTAGCTCAGCCGCGCCCTCATAAGTCCAGCCGGCTATATTGCTCCGCGCCTGCTCAATAATAGCCCGCGCCGCGTTTCCGTTCGAAAGATAGCGCCCAATCAAATCCGCAAGCTCTTCGGCGTTCCGGTAAACCGGAATATTTCCCGCTTCCTCCAGCCCGGCAACCGGATCGGTTATCGGAAGCGCACCGGCTGCAATTGCATCAACAATGCGCGGATTTAAAAAACCATCCCGCGCCATGTCGTCGTGGTGGTCGTTCAGCACAATCCGCGCCGACGAGTAGAGAGCGTTCAGCTCTTCATTGGGAAAATACCGCCCGCGCAGCCATTCAGGCGGAACAATGCCATCCCAGCCGTTGCCCCATATTTCCACGCGGCAATCGATTTTGCCGCGTATCGAAAGCAGATCGTCAATCAGCTTTCTGCGCCCGTTGCGGCGGTTGTTGCCGACGAAAACCACGTCGCGGCTTTTCGGCATATTGAGCAATGTCATGTGTGTGGGTGGCGGAAGGTATGCGGCCATGATCCCGTCGTGGCGCAATCGTTCGGCAAATAGTCGAGAAGCGGAAAACAGAGCTTCGTACTGCCCGATTATTTCGCGGGCAAGCCTGTCGGGGTGGCTGTGAACCCAGAGCGCGCGAAAGCGCGCCTTGGGAAGCTCCGGCATCGGCGTGCCGAAAAGATGAACAAGCAGATCGGGCGATTCATGGCCGATACGAAATCCGGCGGCTGAAAATGCCTCCTGCAGATAGCGTTGCACCCAGAAATCGCCCCATAGCCGACGGCGCGATTCATCGCGGTCGAGATCGGAATAGGCAGCGATGTGAACAGATTCCATGTATTCCCGTGTCAGTGTCCTGTTTGTGGACAACGAACATTAACACGAATGGAAAACCTACATAAACCTCTCGTAAACCTCCTTGAATTCCGGAGCAACCTTCCGGAATGCGGCAAGCACAGCCGGATCGAAATGAGACGGCATTGTTCTTCCGTCGCCTTCCGTGATTATGCGGCAGGCAGTGTCGTGATCTATGGCAGGTTTGTATGCCCGTCTGCTTCTCAGTGCGTCATACTGATCCGCGACAGTCATCAATCTGCCCTCAAACGGAATCTCCTCGCCCCGCAACCCCTGCGGATACCCGCTTCCATCCCATCGTTCGTGGTGTGTCATCGCGATTGTCCGGGCCAGGGTAAGACGCACATGATCGCCAAGAATCTGCGCGCCCGATGTCGTATGTATTTTCATCCTGGCAAACTCGTCATCCGTAAGCTTTCCGGGCTTTCTGAGAATATCCGGATGAACATGCACCTTGCCAACGTCATGCATCTGTGCCTGAAGCCTGATGATATTCCTGAACTTTTCGTTCATGCCAAGCTCGTCGGCAAGCAGGGCGCAATACTCGCCGACTCTCGATATGTGGTTGCCGGTATCTTCGTCGTTTGCCTCGGCTGCGCGCGCAAGGGCAAATACGGTGTATGCGAATGCCTCGTCGATTTCCTTCACACGTATTGCAAGCGAGTTCAGAAACATGCTTTGCATCACTATGCTGTTCAACACGGAGGCGTCATATGACGTTACGCTCCGGTCGTAGTTCAGTGAGTAGAGGCACATGTCGGGGCTTGCGTAGCAAACGATGTTCGCAACCTCAATTCCGGCAGCCTGAAGACCGGCTACCAGCGGCTGGAGTTCCGGTGTATTCAGGTCGGAGCGGTTAGCAAACATCATGCTCGCACCGTCTCCATAAGAATCGAGCTTAAGCCTCATGTCGGTTGAAATGGGCAGACGCGAAACAGACATGCCAGCCGCCACATAACGAAACCATCTGAATATTCCCGCCTCGCGCAGTCCAACCAGGACGGTTTCCGGCTTGCCCGGCGCGGGCATGCCGGATGAATCAGCGGTGCGACCTATGAGCTGGGACACTATGGCGTCTATCTTCAGCATGAAATCGAAATTCAGCGGGTCGAATGTGTTTACGATTTTTTCACCGAAAGAGATAAGGCTGTTTATGTGACGATATGCATTGTTAAGGTTGTCGTTGAGATGTTTCATGCGAAGCAGTGTGCTTATTCTGGCCAGCACCTCGCCCTGATCGAACGGCTTCGATATGAAATCCTCCGCACCGGCTTCTATCCCGGTAATTCTGTCTTCTCTCGACTGAAGAGCCGTTATAATCACAACGGGGATATTTCGCAGCCGCTCATCGTTTTTGATCGCCCTGCACACCTGAAAACCGTCCATTACAGGCATCATTACGTCCAACAGCACAAGATCCACATTCCCGCCATTGACAACCGACAACGCCTGCGCACCGTCAGCGGCGCACAGAACTTCGTATCCGTTTGGCACAAGCATTGCGTCAAGCAGTTTCAGGTTCACAGGTTCGTCATCAACACATAGTATCCTTGGATTTCGATTTCTCATGTCCACACCCCATAATCACTTCTTCAGAATTCCAGAAGCGCCTTCACCCTCCGAGGCAGCTCCCTTGTATCAAGCGGTTTTGTGATATAGTCGTCTGCGCCCGCAGCAAACGCCTTTTCCCTGTCGCCAACCATTGCAAAAGACGTCACGGCGATTATCTTGATGTCCTTCGTTGCCGGATCGCTCTTCAGGATGCCGGTTGCTGAAAGTCCATCGAGATGCGGCATCTGAATATCCATAAGTATCAGGTCGGGCTTTTCGCTTCTGGCGGTGCCAATCCCCGATGCACCATCCGGAGCTTCCAATACCTCATAGCCGTAATGCCGCAGGACATCACCGGACAGTCTGCGGTTTTTTTCGTTGTCTTCAACAACAAGAATCCTGTTCCCCATGCGGTCACCCCCAATAACATCCGGATATCCGGTTCAAGCGGACGTTTGCTCGCCAAAACGAAGCGGGATTGTAAAGCTGAAACGGCTTCCCTTTCCGACTTCGCTTTCAACCCAAATTTTACCTCCATGAATCTCCACCAGTTTTCTGGAAAGAGCAAGCCCAAGGCCGGTTCCTTCATATTTGCGGTTGTAAGATGATTCCAGTTGCGTAAACTCCGAGAACAGCTTGCCGATGTCGGATTCCTTGATTCCTATGCCGCTATCCTCCACGCTCACCTCAATGAATCCGGGCGTTGATGATAGACGTGCGTTCAGGCCCACATGCCCTCCGGGCGGGGTAAACTTGACGGCGTTGCCCAGAAGGTTGAATACCACCTGCTTGAGCTTCCGTTCGTCTGCCTCCAGTATTATGTCAGCCTCCTGCGAGATGTTGAACTCAAGGCGCACGCCGTGTTTCATGGCCTTCTCCCTGAGCATCATCAGCGAGTTTTCAAGCATCTTGCCAAGCGGAAACCCTGCAAGTTCAAGCTCAACCTTTCCTGCCTCAACCTTGGAGAGGTCTAGAATGTCGTTTATAAGGTTCAGGAGGTGAAGGCCGCTTTCATTGATATCGTGAACATATTCATTCTGTTTTTCGTTGATGCCGCCGTAAAGCCCGTCTATCAGTATTTCTGAAAATCCTATGATTGAATTAAGCGGTGTTCGAAGTTCGTGGGACATGTTGGCCAGGAATTCGGATTTCGCCCTGTTTGCGCTCTCGGCAACCAGACGCAACTGCTCGGCCTGCTGCCGGGCATCCTCGGCCTCGTGCCTTCTGGCTGTCAGTTCCTCATTTAACAGATATTGCTCTTCGTTGGCATCCTGCAACATTTGCGTTCTCTTGATCAGTTCTTCAGTTAAATTTTTTGACGACGCCAGCATCCCCGCCCATCTGTATGCGAACGCACCGCCAATTATCAGCATGAATCCTGTGAACGCAAAAAGAGACATGGTTATTCTTCTCAATGGCGCGAGAAAGAGAGCCAGTGGCTTCTCCGCCACAACCCCCCATCCCCATTGAGGAACTGGAATAAATGCGGATATCGTTGGAACATTATCGAAGCGGCAGACGGTTCTTGCCGTGCCTGTCGAGCCTGCCAGGGCAGACATTACTGCCGGATTGTCGGTCAGGTTTACAATCTTGTCCACCACATACCCGTGGTGATACACGAGGTTGCCCTTATTGTCCACAACATATGTGTGGGCATTGTCTTGATGTTCACCGACGGCGTTTTTCATGAAGTCATCCCGTGGTTGCATAACAAGAATGCCGATAACCACCCCATCAAGCCTGATGGGGACGGCAATTGCAAAGAGGTATCTTTGCGGAGGCGCCTGCCGCATGTAAAACTCCGATACATATGGCATCCACTTCGCGGACACCCCCTTGAACCAGTCCCTGTGAGAGAAATCTTGCCCGATGGTTTCGGGTGTGAATGGATAGTTCGCTATCTGAACGCCTGATGTATCTGTAACAAAAACCCTTTCGATGCTGTTGGTGTTCTCTATGAGGTTGGCCAGATGATACTGCATACCATCGAAATTGCGCTTCCGTACCGCTTCCTGAAGATATATCCTTGCCGCGTATGCGCGTCCGAACGATATCTCGCTATTGATCTTGTCCACAATGCCATGCATTGAGAGCATGGCAAGCTGCTGGTTCTCCTTGATTAAGCGTTCTTCCAGGGCAGACTCTATGCCGATGGAAATGTACACCGAGTGAGCAATAAGCGGCACGGCAACAATCAATATGCCGGCAAGAATTATCCGATGCCGTTTCGCCAAAATCCAGTCTTTCATGGTTTCAACCCCGATGGAACCTGAAAAAATGCAATTCAATTCCCCTTCCCGGGCACAAGGCACAACAAGGACATATGATGCCAATACGCATAGCATAAATCATGCAACTATGCGCTGACGTGCTATTAGGCTGTCAGATCAAATGGTTGCTTGAGGGGATCATCCGGTCGATAACGACCGGATGTAAAAAAAAGTTGTCATAAAGACCGTAAAGGCGTAAACAAACAGACAGGAATAACTTACACCTGTGCCGGCTTCGTCACCCGCCCGTAAGCCCCGGCACATATCACGCCATACTTGCCCAGATAGATTCCAATCAGTTCCAGTGTCATGGCGGCAGGGTAAATCAGGCCCGGCGTGGCCGGATCGGCATTGACAAGCCTTCCGGCAATAATAATGGCAATCGGAACCGCAAGCCCCGACACCACTGTTCCGCCGATAAAAACCGGCAATAACGCGCCGGACGGCAGAAACCAGACTGAGGCATTTACCGCACACCCATGCATCGACTTCATGATTAAAGCGCCGGAAAACATCAGCATGACCGCAATGGCAATGAACAGATTGGTTTTGAGCAATATTCGCGCGGCAGACATTTCGCTCCCAACCCAATACAGCGAAACAAGGTGAAGCGCCGTGCCGCCAAGAACTCCCTGCAGAAAGAAGATCATCGGTTCAAGCATCGAGCGCCAGAACGGAATAGCTTTCACTGTCGAGTGCATGAAACCGGGATGCGCCGCAAACAACACAGCCGACGACACGCTGAGGAAGAACAGCAGTCCGCTTATGAATTCAGGGTCTGCAACCGGAAGATTCCATGTTCTTGATGCGGCGTACAAAACGCCGAACACGCTGAACGCCGCATTGAACAGAAATCCCCAGCTTATCCATGAGTTGCGCGGGATGAATGCTGTATGCCGAAACCTGGATATTCTGCCGGCAAAAAGCATGTGGGCAACGCCGTAGCCAAGGAAATTAAGGATCTGCGCCGCCCATAGTCCCTGCAAGTAATCGAAAATAGCCGATGAAATGAAAAATCCCGGACATACCGCACTGAAGAAAACCGCCGAAACCGGTACGCACATCTGCGTAGCCTCCTGATCTTTCCCGGTATTAGACCTCTCCTGAGACCCTGGTCAATTCTTGATGAGCAAAAATGGTGATTCTTAACTGAGTCGGCGTGCCGGTTTTATGCTCCGGCAGCCGTTTATTCCTCCAAAGATTACCACATCTTCCGGTAAATACAGCTTAAGGCTCAAGCGTTACACCTCAAGCAGTTCATCCATCAGCCGGAATCCGTCATCCACATTGCGCGCATCCGGCTGGTTGCCAAGCTTTTCATCGTAAACTCGCGCTGACCTGAAGCCTTCGCCCTTCGTGTGCAGGATGTACGGAACCGGCTCGGACGAATGCGTCTTGATACTGATCGGCGTGGGATGATCCGGAAGCAGCAGCACGCGGTAACGCGGGAAGCGCTTTTCAAGTCCGTCCAGCACCGGGCCCACGATGCGCTTGTCAAAATCCTCGATGGCGGTCAGTTTTATCTTCATGTCGCCTGAATGGCCCGCCTCGTCGGGCGCTTCCACGTGCAGGTACACGATGTCGTGGCGTTCAAGAGCCGAGAGGGTTGCCGCAACCTTGCCGTCGTAGTTCGTGTCGATATAGCCGGTTGCGCCCGGCACGATAATCACCTCGAATCCCGCGAACACTCCGATGCCCCTTGTAAGATCGACTGCCGAGATAATCGCGCCGGTTTTGCCGTATTTCGTCCTGAAATCCGGCATCGCGGGCCGTCCGCCCTGCCCCCACAGCCAGATGCTGTTGGCCGGTTTCTTCCCGGCGGCAAGCCGCGCCCTGTTTACAGGATGACCGGCAAGAATATCCACCGATTTCCTCATGAGCCCCCGCAATACTTCCTCGCCGTCGCCCTTCGGCAGATAGCCGGAAAACGGCCTGCCGGTGATGTCGTGCGGCGGGGTGCAGGCCGCCTTCGACGCGCCGCCGCGCCAGACCATGAGATGGCGATAGCTAACGCCAGGATAGAACTTTATGTCGTCTGTGGAGAGCGCTTCGCCGACGGATGCGATCATCTCCCTCGCCTCGCCGGTTGAAACATGCCCGCCGCTGTAATCGACCATAACGCCGTTTTCGTATCCGGCGGACGTGTCGATGGTGAGAAGATTGCACCTGTACGCGATGTCGCCGTCTTCAAGCGGAACGCCCATGCTCGCCGCCTCAAGCGGCGCGCGGCCGGTGTAGTACTTCGCCGGATCGTAGCCGAAGATCGAGAGATTGGCCACATCGGAGCCCGGCGGATAGCCGTCCGGCACGTTTTTCACCATGCCGACAACCGAGCGCGATGCAAGCCTGTCCATGTTCGGCGTTGAGGCGGCCTGAAGCGTTGTCCTGCCTCCCAACTCGTCCAGTGGCCAGCCGGCCATCCCGTCGCCTACCATAACGATATATTTTGTAGTCGCTGAATTCTGCGTATCCATATGCCTTATCCTCTATCTGAATTAACGGCAATTATTATGAATAAACATTATACCGCATGGCAGGGCCGGGGATGTCCTGTGTTATACTCTTGGGATTTTTTACGGAAGGAAACATCTTGAAGAAACAAGCGCTTGTAGTTGCATTGATAATTCTCGGCTTATTGCTTTCAATAGTGCATGCCCATGCGGAAAACATCACGCCTGTCGTCAAGTCTGTCATGATCGAGGGCAACAGGAAGATCGATTCCGCAAGCATAGGCGCGCGGCTGGCAACAAAAACAGGCGATGCGCTCTCGATGGACTCTGTTCGCGACGACATACGCGCACTCTACGGCATCGGTTATTTCGACAATATCAAGGTAGACATCGAGGAATATGACGGCGGCGTGCGGCTTCACTACGCCGTGACCGAGAAGCCGTCGATCATGAAGGTCGAGTTCGCCGGAAACAAGGAAGTGTCCACTGAAAAACTTCAGGAGCAGATTTCGGTATCCGCCGGAGCCATGGCCGACGGCAAGCTGATAGACGACAACACATCCAGGATCGTCGCCCATTACGAAAAGGAAGGCTTTTGGGACATAGAGGTGTTTCCGATACTGAACCTCATTTCGAAGGACGCCGCAGTTCTCACCTACAATATTAAAGAAGGCGACAAGATAAAGGTTCGGGAGATCACGATAGAGGGCAACAGCGGCATCGAGACCGGCGCCATCCGTAATGTAATGCAGACCGAGACAGCCGGAATATTCTCTTATTTCACCAGTTCCGGCAGATATGTTGGCAGTGTCATGCGCGACGACCTCGAACGCATCAAAGACCTGTATCACAACAACGGCTACATATCGGTGCAGGTGCATCGGTCTGAACCTGATGTGAGCGAAGATCGCAAATCGATGGCAATAACCATAAAGATTAACGAGGGGGCGCAATATTCCATCGGAAAGGTAAGCGTTTCCGGCGCGGTAAAAATGCCTTCATCCGAGATCGAAGCGCTTTTAAAGACCAAGTCCGGCCAGCTATTCAAACGCGACGTTCTGCGCTCCGACGTCATAGCGGTAACCGATTACTACGCCGACAAGGGCTACGCGTTCACCGACGTTGTTCCGGACATAAGCTTGCGCGAAAAGGAGAAGCTGGTCGATCTGGTGATGCTCATCGACGAAAAATCACTGGTGCGCGTTGGGCGCGTGAACATTCTCGGCAATGTTTCAACGCGCGACAAGGTCATCAGGCGCGAGCTTCGCCTCGACGAGGGCGACACATACATTCCAAAGCTTCTGCGCAGAAGCTACCAGCGCATAAACAACCTGAACTTCTTCGAAGCGGTCGAGCTGGTTCCGAACCCGAAGCCGACGGAAGGCCTGATGGATCTCACTATCAAGGTGAAGGAACGGGCAACAGGAAGCCTGAACATGGGCGGAGGATACAGTTCGGTTGACGGCCTGATGGCAACCGTGGATGTTACCGAAGGCAATCTGTTTGGGCGCGGCCAGACGCTGAAGGTTTCAAGCGAGGTCAGCCACAAGGGCAACAGTTATTCGGTTTCGTTCACCGAGCCGTGGCTCATGGACAAGCCGCTTTCGCTTACCACCAAGGTTTACGATACAAGACACGAGGATCTTTACTACAACAGACACGCCAAGGGACTGGGCCTGACGATGGGCAAGCAGCTTTCGGAATATGTTCGCGGCAGCGTGGGGTACAGCTTTGAACGCGCAACCATTTCGAACATCTCGGACTCGGCCTCGAATGAGATCAAGGCTCAGGATGGCACGAAGGACACGAGCGAGATAAGCGCGTCGCTCTCCCGCGACACACGCGACAACTATCTGAACCCGCGAGAGGGAAGCAAGTACTCGATATACACCACGCTTGCCGGTCTTGGCGGAGACAACTACTTCACCCGAACGGTTATAGATTCATCATGGCACTGGCCGTTATTCACCGAATCGGCGTTGTCCTTCGGCACGCGCATCGGCTTCGCAAAGGGGATAGAGAGCAGGGAGCTTCCGCTCTATGAACGATTTTATGTGGGCGGCATGAATTCGGTTCGCGGCCATAAATACGGCGCTGCCGGGCCGTTGGATAAGGATGGAGGCAAGCTTGGAGGCAACAAGGAACTGGTTTTTAATGTAGAATACATCTTCCCGCTTGCCGCTGAATCTAGGCTTTACGGCGTGCTGTTTTTCGATTCCGGAAGCGCGCTCCGCGAGGATCAGGACTTCATCGGCCCGGATCTGCGGGAAGGCGTTGGCGCGGGTTTCCGCTGGATTTCACCCATCGGGCCGTTGCGGCTTGAATGGGCTAGAAACGTAGACCCAAGGGCCGGAGAAGATGTGTATATGTGGGAATTCACGTTCGGAACTTTTTTCTAGTTATTACGCTATTACGGAGGACAATAATGAGAATTGGGGTAGCAGCGGTAATCGCTTTTATGTGCGTGGCATTCTCCTCGCCTGTGTTTGCCGAGATGAAGTTCGCATCGGTGGACATGCAAAGAGCGCTCAACGAATCGGACGAGGGCAAGGCGGCCAAGAAACAGCTCGATGATTATGTTTCGGCAAAGCAGTCAGCAATCGTAGAGGTTGAGGAGAAGATCAAGGAGCTTCAGGAACAGCTTGGAAAGCAGAAGCATCTTTTCACAGCCGACGGCATCAAGGCAAAGGAAGAGGAGATCGAAAAGCTGATTCGCGACTACAAGAGGCTTGTGGGCGACGCTCAGGACGAAGTGCAGAAGCAGGAGCAGAAGATCGTCAAGGGCATAATGGAGCGGCTGAGCGTGGTGGTGCGAGAGATTGGAAAGCGCGACGCGTACACTGTTGTGTTCGAGCAGAGCGCTTCTCGTCTTCTCTATGTTGACACCTCAATTGACATAACGCCTCAGGTTGTCGAGCTTTTCAACAAGAAAAAATGATTACCCTTCGCGAACTGGCCGAAATTTCTGGCGGCGAGCTTCACGGCAACCCCGATGCGGAAATAACCGGCGCGGCGGCGCTTGAGGATGCGGGAGATGGCGATGTTACGTTTCTTGCCTCCAGAAAGTCGCTCCCGGCTTCCGGAAAATGCGGCGCGACAGCGTTGATTGTTCCGACGGGTGTTGAGCTTGCTGGCAGGAATACAATCGCAGTCAAAAACCCGCGCCTTGCATTCGCGCGCGCGCTGGCTCTGCTTAGGCCAAGGCCGAAACCGGAGGCTGGAGTTTCGGATAGGGCGTATATCGCCGAGAACGCGTTTCTTGGCGAGGCGGTGAGCGTGGCCCCGTTTGCTTTCATAGAAAGCGGCGCGAGAATAGGCAATAACACAATTCTCTATCCCGGCGTTTATGTCGGACACGGCGCGTTTATCGGCAACGATTGCGTGCTCCATCCGAATGTTGTTGTAATGGACGGATGCAGGCTTGGAAACCGGGTTGTCTTGCACGCCGGGTGCGTTGTTGGCAGCGACGGCTTCGGCTACGCAACCGATGGCGGAGTGCATCACAAAATTCCGCAGGCGGGCATTGTAGTAATTGAAGATGACGTGGAGATCGGCGCAAACGCCGCGATAGACCGGGCCACAGTTGGACAGACAGTGATAGGCAGGGGAACCAAGCTGGACAATCTTGTGCAGGTTGCCCACAATGTGAGGCTCGGCAGCGGCTGCCTGATCGCCGCGCTGGGCGGCGTGGCCGGAAGCTCCACGCTCGGCGATTATGTGGTCATGGGCGGCATGGTCGGGGTGGCGGATCATGTGAAGGTTGGCGACAGGGTAATGATGGGCGGGCATTCCGGCATAGCGTCAGACGTTGAACCGGGAAAGATTGTATCCGGCATACCCGCCTTTGGACACCGTGACTGGCTTCGGTCGAATCTGGTGTTTCAGCGTCTTCCTGAACTGGAACGGCGCTTGCGCGCG
>JACRHH010000014.1 GCA_016212095.1 Nitrospirota bacterium | reverse complement strand
TCAGGCGAAGCGTATGTTTCTTCTGGCTCATCGGGCGCTGGCCCACAACCTCGCCGGTAACAAGAAAATCCGCGCCGGTCATATCCATGAGGCTTTTGGCTTCCCGAAGCATCAGTATCCGGCAGTCGATGCAGGGGTTCATGTTCCTGCCGTATCCGTGGCGCGGATTCCTGACAATCTCCATGAAAGACGAGCCAAGATTGCACATTTTAATCGGAAAACCGAACTTCTCGGCAGCCGGAAGCGCATTGCCGGAGCAAGACGACCTGTCGGACGCGTCGCAGCCAAACGGCGTCATGAACGTTACAGCCGTAACCTCGATGCCCAGATTCTTTACTATAAGCGTTGCCAGCGTGCTGTCCAGCCCGCCGGAAAGAAGGGAAATGGCTTTTGTCATGCTATGTTTTGCAGCCCTTCGTTTTTTGCCGCCTCATTCAGCGCGCGGTCAAAACAGGCGAAATGCACCGGCAGGCCGCCGGATTCCTTTAGTACAAGCGCCGACGCAAGATGTATGGCGTCAAAGCCGCGCAATTGATAGTTGCTCACGAGTTGCTCAATGCGCATGTTGAGCGTGTCGGTTATAGGAATCAGGACAAATGACCGGTAGTCGGATTTAAGCATGTTCATGCATGAGGCGTATTCCTGCGCAGTCAATACTTGTTCCCTGTACTTGCGGGAAAAGGTTGCCGCCGACTCGGCGAATGCAACAACTGAAACGGCAACTACATGCGCCTGCCGCCATAAATCGTCAACAGCCATGCTGCCTTCCTCGTCTACGTACCGTTTAATTAGAGCCGACGTGTCGCAGTAAAGAATCAACGGCGATCCTCAATGACCGCATCAGAAAATGGCGTTCCGGTAAATTTCTTTCTTTCGGTGGGACTGAGCGGATTGACTGCCGCCAATGGAAGAATCACCATCCCTTTTGCGGCAAGATTCGCAAGCTGCTCACGAAGGCGAGCATCGTCGGTTCTCGGCGATATTGCGGACAGTTTCGCCACGATACGGCCCCGATCCGAGATCAGAACGTCCTCGCCGACCTCGGCTTCCTTGACGTAACGACTGAGATGCGTCTTCAATTCCCTGATGCCGATTGCCTTGCTCATGTAGTCAGTTTATGTGCGATGAGACTACGTTGTCAAGGAAACCTCTGCCTGAACACGATTGATGATCCTATGCGTCAATTCGTTTATGTCCATTTCTTATCCTGTCCATCCTGTAATCCCTTAATCGTGTTCAGAATTCGTCCCCCTCTCGCCCCCGTAATCTCCCCATCCCGCACCGCGTGAACGCCGCTAACGAAGACATGCCGTATGCCCTGCGGCGGCGCAAACGGGTTTTCGTATGTTGCTCCGTCCATGAGCGCATCGATGTCGAAGACCACTATGTCGGCCCATGCGCCAGGCTGAATCCGGCCCCTGCCTGCAAGCCCGAACGTGTCGGCTGCAAGTGAAGTGACGCGCTGAATCCCCTCGACAAGCGGTAGAACGCCTTCATCGCGGCAGTATTTGGCCAGAAAGCGTGGAAACGAGCCGAAGCCTCGCGGGTGCGGCTTGCCGGTTGCTGTAATGCCGTCGAACGAACGGGCCGATGCGTCAGAGCCAACCATCGCGTATTCCTGCGCCAGAATCCGCCGTAGGTTGTCCTCGCTCATGCCGAAGAATATCGCGCCGGTTCGCAGTCGGTCGGCGATTATCGTCCCGATCATCGCGTCAAACGGCTTTTTGCCAAGCCGCGCCGCGATTGCGGCGATGTTCATGCCTTCCATCCAGCGGTTTTTTTCATGCGCGACGGAGGAAACGAAAACTGTTTCCCAGAACGATTCGTCGTCCGCCTCGGAGTTCATGTCGCGCCGGATGCGCGCCAGCGTCTCCTTATCATTCAGCCGCGCAAGTTCGGCGTCGGTTCCGCCCTCGAACGCCCACGAAGGCAGAACAGAATCGAGATCGGTGGAAGACGCCGTGTACGGATAGCGGTCGCAAGTTACCCGAAGGCCACTTTCACTGGCCCTGTCAATCGCCTCGAAAATTGCGTCCAGCTTCTGCCAGTTGCGCCGTCCGGCTGTTTTCATGTGCGAGATGTGAACCGGCAGGCCGCCCGATTTTCCTATGGCGATGGTCTCGTTGACGGATTCAACCACGCGGTCTGTCTCGCTTCGCATATGCGTTGCGTATATGCCTCCGTATCGCCCGGCCACGGAGGCAAGAGCCGCAAGCTCAGCGGTGTCGGAATAAACGCCGGGCGGATAGATCAGGCCGGTGCTCAGGCCGATGGCTCCCGCGCGCATCGCCTCATCCACAAGCGCCTTCATGCCGTTCATTTCCGGTTCGGTTGCCGCGCGCGCCGCGTATCCCACAACCGCGCCCCGGACGTTGCCGTGGCCCACAAGGGTTGCGAAATTCACCGCAGGATTCCGGCTTGCAAGCAGCGTCAGAAACTCGCCCATTCCGCGCCACCGCTCGCGTATTCCGTATTCCTTCAGATCGGCCTCGCGGCGCTCTGCATATGCGCCAGCAAGCGGGCCGCCCGACAGGCCGCAGTTGCCGTTAATCTCGGTGGTCACCCCCTGCGCAATCTTCCCGGCTGCGCGAGGGTCGGCCAGAAGCGTGAACTCGGAATGCGCGTGGGTGTCTATAAATCCGGGCGCAAGGCATAGACCGGAGGCATCGATCACGGTTGCGCCGCCGGAAGCGATGTTTTCACCCATGGCGGCAATTTTGCCGTCGCGAATCATAACATCTGCTACGAAAGGCTCGCCGCCTGAACCGTTGTAAACGAGGGCGTTTTTAATGGCGATTCTATTCAATCTGTCGTAATCCGGCCCGTCTTTATAATCCTGTCCGGAAACCGTCCTTCACCTGATGCATGAACGCCTCAAGCTGAAGCATCATGGTTGACGACTCCGATCCGTCATAGGCGGCGTTCAGGTACGGGATGCCGTGGTCGTCCTTGACCGCTTTCAATAATGCGCCGGCAATGGTTCCCGGCATACAGCCAAAAGGCATCGCGTTAATGATGCCGGAAGCCCCGTGCTCCACAAGGTCAACCGCTTTCGAGATTGAAAGAATCGCCTCGCCTTCGAATGACTCGTGCAGATACGGCGCGGCTTTTCCGAGCAGTTTCGCCATCGGCTGCTCGTGAAGCGTGCGGAACGTGCCGTTACATGCCTTGGCATACTTCTTTTCGATGCCGTGCTGGAATCGTGCCGACACATACTCGCCGAGCGCGTTTTTCCAGTTCCGGTTCTGTATCGATTTTTTCATGCCGCGATGGTTCAGGTAGAAGAACCATTCGGCTATCGGCGACAGCCAGACCTCGCCACCAAGCTCCTCGATCTTGCGGACGAGGTCTTCATTGGTGTAAACGTTCGAGCGCACATAGATTTCGCCGACCATGCCTATGAGCGGCCTTTCGCCTCGCCCGTCGCAGGCTATAGCGGCAAAGCCGTTGGCAATCTCGGACATGAGCGCGGGCGATACGCTCTTCCCGGCCTTCACCGAGTTCGCGATGCGCTCAAGGCAAGCCTTGTACAGCGCGTCGCTTTCGCCCTTGATTCGCTCGTATGGCCGCGTTTCGTGGAGGCATTTGATGAGGAAATCGGTTGCGATGATGCCGGTTATGGCAAGTTTCACGAAATCGTTTCCCACAAAGCCAAGTTCGCGGTAGAAACCGGCCTCCTGCACCGGCGCGAAGATCGGCACTTCCTCCATGCCAAGCTCGTTCAGGATGAGACGGTGGTAGGTGTTGTACTGGCCAAAACGGCACGGCCCGGTTCCGGATGGCATCAGAAACGCCGAGCGCGCCGGATCGAAGCCCGGAGACATCGCCTTTTTCACCATGTCGCCGGTGGTCACGGCACACGGGTAGCACTCCTTGCCCGAAACATACTTCCTGCCGATCTCTGTGCTGTTCTTGTCGGGAAGCGGCAGAGCCTCGGCCTCCATGCCGCAGGCCTCGAACGCAGCCGCAAGCGCAACCGAATGGTCGCACATTCGCGGCACGAATATTTGTCTGCCCCGCACCGACGCGCCTGACGGAGAGGCTGGAAGCCGCCGCATACGGGAATACTTGGTTGTTTCGAGATTGTCGAGGCTGTCCAGAAACGCCTCGCACCGCGTAACCGCGCCTGCGTCAGCCGAATGCTCGTCGATCTCCAGTTGCAAAAATGGCTTTCCGGCGAGCTTCTCCTTGAAGAACCGCAGAATGAACGAATCCGGCCCGCAGGAAAAATTGGTGATGAAAAGCGGAAACAGGCGCGGGTCTTCCCGGATTATTCGCGCGGCTTGCAGCAGCCGCTGGCCGGAGCGCCAGTACATGCCGCTCCATTCGTCGTGGATGTCGGCGATATGAAGCGGCAGGAAATCCATCGGAACCGGCGTCACGTCGAGGTCTATCAGCTTGCGCGGGATGTTCAGGTTCATGGCCGGGTCGAACGCGTTGTAGCTTCTGCCCACCACCACAATCGCCCGTCCGGATAGCCTTTCAAGCGCTTCGAGGCCGCGCTTTCGCATCCGGTTCTGGAAATCGTGCTGAACCTGCCATGCCGCGTCTATTGCCGGGCGAATTGAGCGCTTTTTCACGCCGAATTTTCCAAGCGCGCGATAAAGCTCGTCTGCCAGATTCTCCGGGCCGCGCCCAAGATCGATTATCGGCGTGACAGCCGGATAGCGCCCAAGCGCAACCGACGTGAGATACGGAATTGTCTGCGCGTAAGGACATGCGACGCCGCGCTTGAACCGCTCGTCACCGGCGTTCAGACCGATCATGCTTGGGATGAACACGGCGTCTACGCCTTCATCCAGCAGATGCTTCACATGCCCGTGGGCCACCTTCACCGGATAGCAGGCCTCGGCCTGAACCGCCTCAAGTCCGGAATGTATGACCTTTGTGTTTGTGCGCGGCGAAAGCTCCACATCGAAGCCGATGTCGTGCAGGAGGCTGCTCCAGAACGGAAGATTGTCGTTGAAGAAGAAAATTCTCGGCAGACCTAGCCGCGCGCGCGGCTTTCGCCCCGAAACTTTCAGTTCCGAAGCCTTGCGCTCATGCGCCTCGGTGAGCCACGCGGCGCGTTCCTCGAACAGGTTCGGAATGCTCGACGCGGCCTTGCGCTTAAAGTCGTACTTCTCGCAACGTCCGCCGTAAACCAGCTTCTGCGTCTCGCCCTCAAGCGTTACCGTGTTGATTTCGCAAAGATTGTCGCAGCTTCTGCACTCGAAAGACTTGATGTCGTACCCGCGCTTCCAGATGCCGAAGCCCCTGAAGCCGCTTGCCGGTTCGCCCTTGGCCCTCATGTGGCGCATGGCGATGAGCGCCATGCCTATTGCGCCGGTCACGTCGTGATGCGGCGGAACCGTTATCGGCCTGCCCACAACCTGTTCGAATGCCGCAACCACCGCCTTGTTGAACGCGGTTCCGCCCTGAAAGAAGATGTTTTCGCCGATTCGCCTGTCGCCCACAACCCGGTTCAGGTAGTTTTTCACGATCGAATACGAAAGCCCGGCAAGAAGATCGCTCTTGCCAGCGCCTTTCTGGAGGCGGCTCATCAGGCTGTTTTCCATGAATACGGTGCATCGCTCGCCAAGCGGGCAGGGCGCGTCGGCGGAGATGGCCATCTCCGAAAACTCGTCCTTGACGCTTATGGAGAGCTTTTCGGCCTGTTCTTCCAGAAACGATCCGGTTCCGGCGGCGCAGGCCTTGTTCATCTCGAAATCCACCACCACGCCGTTACGAAGGCCGATGTATTTGGAATCCTGCCCGCCGATCTCGAATATCGTATCCACGTTCGGGTCGATGAACGCGGCGGCTGTCGCCTGAGCCGTTATCTCGTTCTTCACGATGTCGGCCCCCACGTAGTCGGCAATCATGTATCTGCCTGAGCCGGTTGTGCCTACGCCCGCTATGTCGATGCGGCCGCCGATCTCCTCCTCGATCTCGCGAAGCCCGGTCATCACCGCCTCGATCGGCCTTCCCGACGTTCGGAGATAACGCTTCGCAAGCAGCCGTCCCTCGGTGTCGGTGACGGCAAGATTTGTGCTTATGGAGCCGATGTCGATGCCGAGATAAGTTTTTATGCGCGAAACACCGGCAGTCTCGGCCATGGGCGATGAGCCGTTATGGCGGGCCTGAAAATCGGCACTGTCCTGAACGAGCGCGGCAAGGCTGTCGGCGTTGTCGTATGAACCGGCGTCGAGCAGTTTTGAAAGACGCGCCGGATTGTATGCGGCAGGCTGTTTCGTTGCTCCCGATATATCTGAAATCACCGCGCCGATTGCGCCCATCAGCATGTAATCGTCGGGGCGGATGATCTCTTCTATGCCGAATATCTCGCGGAAGGCCCGCAGCATTCCGCTGTTTGCAGCCACGCCGCCCTGAAACAGAACCGGCGCGGCAATTTCGCGGCCCTTGCAGATGGAGCTTCTGAAATTGCGGGCAACCGCGAAGCAGAGCCCGGCCACGATGTCTTCCACCGGCGTGGCTATCTGCTGAAGATGAATCATGTCCGATTTGGCGAAAACGCTGCAACGCCCGGCGATACGCGGCGGATTATTGGATAGAAGCGCGGCCTGAGAAAATTCCTCGATGCTCATGCAGAGCCGTTCGGCCTGCTGATCCAGAAACGATCCGGTTCCGGCGGCGCAGATGGCGTTCATCGAAAAATCGCGAATCCGGCCCTCGGCCAGAACGATGAGTTTGGAGTCTTCCCCGCCCATCTCGATAATGCTTTTTGCGTTTGGGTGAAACTTTATTGCCGCCGCCGCATGTGCGGCCACCTCGTTCACCGGCGCGAGGCCGAAGACCGGAGCCAGAACCTTTGCGCCGGAACCGGTTGCGCTAATGGTGTCGGCATCGCCGAAAGATTCCAGAATGTCGTGCAGCGCCGGAAGCGGATTGCCGAAATGGCGGCTGTATTGCCGTTTGATGACAGTGCCGTCCGGCAGCATTAAAACCGCCTTGACGCTTACCGATCCGATATCGATGCCGAGGTGAATTGAGCTCTCTGGCATGTCTGCCCTCCAAAGTCATTAGAACAGAATTTTCTGCCGCGCCGGTTGCCCGGTTGCGAGGATCATTTTACTGCAAATGCGATTTTGTTTGAAGGGCCCAATCAGCCCGTTGCAGTTGCGTAATGCACATTATATGTTTACAATGAATCATAATACTGGCCGGGAGGTGATTGTGATGGCATTGGCGCACTCCGAATCCATTGAATTGGATCTTCAAACGAGGGAATCGAAGAGCGGGCTTTCAAAGATGGTCATGAAGCTGTTTCGTCTTTGGGGGCTGTCCACCGCCGACCAGCTTGAGCTTCTCGGCTTGAGCGCCAAGAGCAGGGCCATGCTGTGCCGGTATGCAAACGGCGAGGCGCTGCCCACAACACGCGACTGCCTGGATCGGATCGGATGGTTGCTTGCGATTCACAAGGCGTTGCGGCTTCTTTATCCGAACAACGAAAGCCTCAGATACTCATGGGTATCGAGGCGCAACACGGCATTCGACAATCTGTCGCCGCTTGAAGTAATGAAGGAGCAGGGGCTTATCGGCATAGCCAGGGTTGCCCGTTATCTCGACTTCTACTGCGGGCGGTAACCGTGCCGGTTCTTTTCGACAGAATCAGGGAACTGGACAATGACGTATTTCGCAATATCGTATCGCTCCGGAAATGGATCGATCCGTTTGACGACCTGAGCGACGGCGACGTTAACCTGAACCGTATCGCGGCCTTCGCCGGGAACAGGGTGAAATCGGGCATATCGCCGGAGACTGTTCAAAGAGATTTTTTCCATAGCCGCGCCATCGGTTATCCATTTGAACGCGAGCCGTATCTGACATCGAGATTCGGCAACGGTTTGTTCGGCGTGTGGTACGGATCGCTTGAGATGGATACAACGATTCATGAGACGGCGTTTCATATGATGATGGAAGAACTCAAGGTGGAAGGCTCAAACGAGCCGATCGTGCGGGAACGGGCTGTGTATCTTGTCCATAGCCGCGCCCTGCTTATCGATCTGGTTGGGAAAGAGATCGATTTCCCCGGTCTTGTCGCGGACGACTACGGCTTCACGCACAATATCGCGGAACGTCTTCACGTTGAGGGGTGGCCAGGGCTGTTATCACGGTCGGCCCGATGCGGAGGAATCAATCTCGCCGTGTTCACGCCGTCGATTCTTGGCAATCCGCGCTCCGACTGCTTTCTGACGTACACCTTCGATCCGAAGACGCGCAGTGTTGCGGTCGAACGGCAACCCGGCGAGTTATTGCTGGAGGTTTCTTTTAAGGGCTGTTGATGTCCTGGAAATCATCGTCCAGCCGGTTTTTCATCGATTGCTGCCTTTTTGGGCGGAGCCTTGCGGTCTATGTCTTTTACGCACCGGAATCCGGTGTATGCGTTCCACATGCCCTGCTTGTCATGGTTGCGTATGGTTGTGCGCAGGAAAACCGAAAGGTCGCTTGCCCACGATCCTCCCCTGAAAACCTTGTGAATGCCCTTGTCGGGGCCTTTCGGGTTGGTGAACGCCGAATCTGTGTAGGCGTTTGGAGAGTACCAGTCCTGAACCCAGTTCCAGACGTTTCCGGCCATGTCGTATGCGCGGTATGGCGACATGCCGCCCTTCTGTCCTACAGCGCTTGGTGAAGTGGTGTTCCAGACCGCCCGCTCCTCTTCAAAATCGTTGCCCCACGGATACCGGAAAATCTCGATTCCGCGCGCGGCCTTCTCCCATTCGGCCTCGGTTGGCAGCCGTCCGCCTGCCCAGTTGCAGTAGTTGTATGCCTGATGCCAGTCCACATACACAACCGGGTAGTTGGCGTACTTCGGATTTTCGAGGAACTTGTCCTTGTGAGGGCGCGTGCATTCCTCATCCATGACGCATTCGAAATATTGAATATTGGTGATGTCAAAACGGTCGATCATGAATTCGTCCAGATAGACGGCATGTTCCGGGCCTTCGGCTTCGAATATGGAGCGCTGGCAGGCTGGATATTTATCCGTGCATTCTTTCCACGCGCGCTCGATCTCCTCATCTGCGCTGCCCATTATGAATTTGCCTGCCGGCACAACCGCCAGTTCGCCGAAAGGATCAACCTGCCTGAATTTGATCGAAGGCGCGCCGCCTTCTTCATCGGCCTTCTTCGATTCGGAGCCACGTCCGCCCAATGATGCGGCATAAGCTTTATGCGGCAACTCGGCAATAAGGAATGCGAGCAGGGCAATAGTCGCAATCAGTAAACGCCTGGTCATCATGGGCCGTTCTCCACTCGCATTGGAACCGGCCTGTCCCGTTCCGCATCGACAACACAGATGAATCCAAACGGCGCGTCCGACAAATTTCCAAGCTGATGCGGCATGTTCGGTGCAACATATATAACATCCATAGGGTTTACCGCATCCGTCGTGTCACCCAGCTTTATGCAGCCGGAACCACGCAGCACAAGCACGAAATGAATATGCTCGTGGCGCTCGAATGTTGTGAACCCGCCGGGGGCTATCTCGAAGTAGCGGACATGAAAACGTGCCGGTTCGCCTTGATTGCCCAGCAGCACGCGGCGAAGCACGTTGTTCCAGTTTGTATCCGGCTGCTTGTAGGAGATGGTTTCCGTGCCGTCCCACTCGAAATTGCCGCGATGCCGCATAACCACGCTTGTCTTGTTAGCGCAATCTTCCGCATGGCCGAGCCTGTCGGTTGTGTCAGGCGGACTCCAGTCGCACGACACCCCCGCCCCGCCGGACAATTCCTTGTTTAGTTTCTCGTTCTCTCCCACTACCCAACACTACCGCTGTTTTCGGTTCGCCGCATGTCGATGCGTCATTTACATTTCGGCTGAACTGCCGGATATTATTAATTTTGGCAACAACGACAACGTCTATAGTAGTAATTTTAAGTGTGGTGTTTCAATTGATATTTTGACGCACCGTGTCAAGTATCCGACATTGACGGTGCTCAGCCGAAGGTGATTACAGTTTTAAGCGAATCGCCTCCGGAGGCTGTAAGGCGGTAAGCCTCGGCAGTGCGCTCGATTGGGAAAACGTGGGTGATCAGGGATTCCACCGGAACTGCCTTTGACCGGATGAGCTCAAGCGAGCGGCGTGTATCCTCCGGGCCGCAGGAATAACTCGTGACCACGGAAATGTCCCTGAAATAAAGCGCATTCGGGTCGATAGCCAGCTTTTCGCCGGGAACCGCCGGAGAGAAGAAAAGCACCGTGCCGCCGGGCGCTACGCAAGACAGGCCGGTTTCCATCGCGGCGGCGCTTGCCGGGCCGACAATAACCAGATCGGCCATTTTGCCTGTTGTGATCTCTGACAGCCTGTCAAAAATATTTATGCGACTTACGTCGATGACGTCATCGGCTCCAAGTTCAAGCGCCTTCCGCAGCCTGAACGGAACCTTGTCGGCTGCAATAATTCGTGTCACACCCATTGATGCAAGCGCCGGAATATGAAGCTGTCCCATAACTCCCATGCCGATCACCAGCGCCGTGTCGCCGGGACGAATCCTGATGCGCCGGAGCCCCTTCACGACGCAGGCCAGAGGTTCGACGAAGACAGCCTCATTGAAGCTTACCGACGCAGGCAGATGCAACGTGTCGTGCATCAGGTTTACAGCCGGAACCCGCATGTATTCGGCGATGCCGCCGGGATCAATTCTTGAATTCCGCCATGTTTCGCACTGAACATGGTCGCCCTTGCGGCAGTACGAGCATTTCATGCACGGCGCGTGGTGGTGAACGAAGACGCGGTTGCCGGTCGCGAATCCATGCACGCCTTCGCCAACGGCCACGATCTCGCCCGCCGGTTCGTGTCCGAGCACAAGCGGGGCTTTTTTCTCGATATACCAAGGCATCACATCGCCGGAGCATATGCCGCTCGCGCGCACCCGAACCAGCGCCTCACCTGGGCCGATGGCCGGAACCGGCACGTCCTCGATGCGAATATCGCTGAAGCTGTAAAGGACGGCCGCTTTCATGGAGTCGGGAATTGTCATGGCTTTATGCAAAATTTCACCCCGTCTCCGCGCAGCAGCCGCTCAAGCGCAATGCTCAGCTCCGACAGTGGGTACTCGCCGCTAATGAACGCGCCAAACGGAATGCCGCCGTCAATAATTATGTCGCGGGCCTCCCGCACGTCGCCGGGGCTGAAATGAAACACGCCCTTCAGCGTGATCTCGTCGTAGTGAATCCGCCCGGCATCAAAACCCACGCGCGTTCCAGCCGGGCATCCGCCGAACAGGACAACCGTTCCGCCGCGCCGCGCAAGCCAGACAGATTCCTCCCACACTTCGGGCCGCCCGGTGCATTCGATCACGGCGTCGGCTCCGCGCTCGTTGGTAAGCGCAAGCGCCTCGCGCCTCACGTCGGACACTGCCGCGTCTATAACATGATCCGCGCCGCATTCCAGCGCCGCATCGAGCCGCTTCTTTCCCCTGCCGGAAACAATCACTCTTGCTCCCATGCGTTTGAGCAGAACAAGATGCAGAAGCCCGATCGGCCCGGCTCCGATAACCAGAACTTTTTCCAGTGCCGATCTTGCCGATTTTACGCCATGCACTGCGGTGGTTGTGCCAACGCCGTTCATGGCCGAACGGACGCCATGAACTGCAGGGATTTTACCATCGCCGTTCATGGCCGAACGGACGCCATGAACGGCGCAGGCCAGCGGTTCCAGTAAGGCGGCGTGTTCGAAGGAAACGCTGTCCGGCTTGTGGAACAGGTTGTTTTTCACCACAACTTCCGGCAGCAGCATGAATTCGGCGAACGATCCCAATGCCTTGGAATCCATGATCGTTTCGCAGAGCTGCGGCTGGTTTCTGGCGCAGAAAAAGCATTGGCCGCATGGCCCGCTGTGAACGCCCATTACCGCATGGCCCGGCTTGAATCCGTCCACGCCGGGGCCGACAGCTTCAATAACTCCCGAATACTCGTGCCCTAAAACCGCTGGAAGCGGAATCATCGGATGGCCGCGCCGGAAGGTCTTCAGGTCGGTTCCGCAGGTGAGCGCCGCCCGCACGCGCACAAGCGCCTCGCCAGCGCCGGGCATCGGCTTTTCAATGTCCCGGCATTCAAGCCTGCCGGGCTCGATCAGAACACAGGCTTTCATCGGATCAGCAAGTCCGTCACGCTATTTGAGAGTGTTGCGTTTGATGCGTCCGCCGAAAACCTGTCCGGTTATCGAGGCTATCAGGAAAACCGGAATGGCCTTGTAGCTCACTCCGGTTGACAGCCTTAGCACCACTATCAGGGGGATCGGCATGTGAACACAGAGAAACCATTGCAACGAAAACTTGCGGGTTTTTGTGCGAAGGTAGCCAAAAGGCAGGTTTACGATAAGCGCGAACAGCGCGATGGCGGCGATGATGCCTATCCTGTTTGCGTCACCCACGATGAACAATCTCCGAATGATTAACCGTGTCTGACGCAAGCAGTCGGCCCGACATTTCCTTCCACAGCTTGTCGATGCCCAGCCCGGTTTTCGAGGAGACAACCAGAACCGCTCCGTCGGCGGGAATGGTTTCGCGGGCGGCGTTAACGCGCCTGGCAATTTCGCCCTGCCCGGCCTTGTCCGCCTTTGTCAAAACCTCGATGAATGGAATTCCGCTTGCGATCATCCAGTCGGCCATGTCGGTGTCGCTGGCAACCGGCGGAATTGAGATGTCCCGGAGCAGGACAACCACGCGAAGGGTTTCCCGTTTCGTAAGGTAGTCCTCAATGAAGACTCCCCATCGTTTCTTTTCCGCCGCCGATACCCGTGCGTGTCCGTAGCCCGGAAGATCGACAAGATGAAACGAATTGTTTACGCGGAAGAAATTTATCAGGCGTGTTTTGCCTGGCGTGGAACTGACCTTGGCGGTGTCCTTGCGCTTGAGCAGGCTGTTTATAATCGACGATTTGCCGACGTTAGATCTGCCTGCAAACGCGATCTCCGGCAGCGTGGCCGGAGGGCAGCCGGTCATGCGGTCGGCGCTTGTAACGAATTCAACAGAGTTTATTCTCATTTTAAGTCCAATCAAATGTCGGTCGTGTATTATAAAACATGCGTCGAAAAGAAAATCATCGGCAGGATCAATGCGTATAGTCGGCGGTTTGGCGAAGGGGCGAAGGCTGAAATCTCCGGTTGGCGATGTCCGCCCCACGGCGTCGCGGGTGCGCGAGTCGATTTTCAACATACTTCAGGGGCGCGTGGAAGGCGCGACATTCCTCGACCTGTTTGCCGGAAGCGGCGCGGTGGGTCTTGAAGCGCTGAGCCGCGGCGCGGAACATGTTGTGTTTGTTGAGGAAAACCGCGCAAGGGCCGAGGCGGTGGAGCGATTTGCGCGCGAGCTCGGCTGGAGCGGCAGGGCGTCTGTCATGAAGATGTCTGCCTCAAAATATCTTGCGAGACCGGATGCAAGGGGCTTCGATATTGTTTTCGTCGATCCGCCGTACCGTACATCCGACATGCCCGAAGTGCTGCCGGTCATTTTGGCTTGCGATACCGTGGCCCCCGGCGGTATTCTTGTTCTTGAGCATCTTTCCAATGCCGTTCCGGCTGAAACCCTGGACGGATTCAATGCCGGGCGGCGCTACAGATACGGCGACACGATGCTCAGCGTATTCTTCAGACCGGAAGCCGGCGCATATAATATGGAAGATGGTGGAGAACCATGAAACGAATCGCGATAGTGCCGGGCACTTTCGACCCTATAACCAACGGGCATATCGATCTGGTTGAGCGAAGCCTTCGCATATTCGACCGGGTGATAGTGGCAGCCGCGCCGAACCCGAAGAAAAAGCCCTTGTTCACGCTCGATGAGCGGCTCGACCTGATCCGCCATTCAACCAGTCATCTGAAGGGCGTCACCGCCGAGGCGTTCGACGGCCTGCTTGTGGAATATGTAAGCCGCGCCGGAGGCGTGGCGATTGTGCGCGGCCTTCGCGCCGTGTCCGACTTCGAGTATGAGCTTCAGATGGCTCTCATGAACCGCAGGCTGAACACGGAGGTGGAAACCGTCTTCATGATGCCGAGCGAGGAGTATTCATACATCACCTCCACCATAATCAAGGAGGTGGCCTCGTTCGGCGGGCGAATCGACGGCCTCGTCTCCGGGCCGGTGAATGCCGCGCTTCTGGCTAAACTGGCGATAAAATAGCAACCGGTTCGGCTTGACAGTCTTCAACGCTTTTGGGTAATATCCAAAGCTTGCTAAACGACAGCGCCCAGGTAGCTCAGTCGGTAGAGCAGAGGACTGAAAATCCTCGTGTCGGCGGTTCAATTCCGTCTCTGGGCACCATGAAAATCAAGTGGCTACGCCAACAGGCGTAGCCATTTTTTTATTTTGCGCTTGGCATTGCGTAATGTCTCTTTACTCCAAACCGTTTGCCGTTCGGCAAAACTTCAAAATATTCTTGCTTCCTGAAGTCAATCGGAAGATACTGGAAACTGGCATGAATCATGTTCCTGATTCTGCTTCGAAGCTAAGTTTGAAACCTGAAGGAGATTGCGCCATGTCAATGAAAATTCAGTGGGAAACGGTGTTCGGGCAAGCCATCAGCAGGGCAACGTCGGAGAATAAGGCGATTTTTCTGGATTTCTTCAACCCTCAGTGAATTGGCTGCCAACAGATGGATGCAGTTACGTATCCAAATGAAGCTGTCAGCGAATTCATCAACAAGCAGGTCATACCTTTGCGTGTCGGTTCCAATGAGCAGCCGCTTTCTAAAGATTTCGGCATAAGCTGGACACCGGCCCTGCTGGTTCTCGACAAAAACGGCAAGGAGCATCATCGGACGGTAGGTTTCATGGAAGCTGACGAGTTGATCGCTTCAATATTGCTTGGCATCGGCAAAATGCATTACGACGCAAACGAATTCGAGGAAGCTATCAATTCTTTTGAAACTATTTTGGCGAAACACGCCGGAACTGATTCGGCCCCGGAGTCAGTCTTTCTTGCAGGCGTAAGCCGCTACAAGAACACGCACAACGCGTTGCCACTCAAGGAAGCCTACGAACGACTGCTAAAAGAGTATCCACAGAGCCTATGGACTAAACGGGCCTACCCATACAGGCTTCTTTGACATTGTCCGGAATTACTGGCCGGATCCGTACCATGAGAGGGCGTAATGGATTACTCCATCAAGATCGGCGGTGAAGCGGGACAGGGTATCCAGACCATCGGCGATGCCCTGTGCCGAGTATTTGTCCGTTCCGGTTACCACGTTTTTTCGCACCAGGATTATGAGTCACGCATCCGTGGCGGGCATAATTTCTACCAGATAAGGCTTTCGAACAAGCCCATTTCCGCTTCACGGAACAGGATCGATATTATTGTGGCGCTCGACCGCGAAAGCATCAACCGCCATGAGCATGAACTTACGACGAACGGCATGATTATCCATGACGCTTCGGCGCTCAGGTTCAATGGCGAAGGCGCAGCCTTTCTTGACATCCCCTTTGAAAAGCTGGCTTTTGAGCATGGCGGCGACAAGATCATGGCGAATACGGTTGCAACCGGCGCGGTGCTTGGAATGCTTGGCATGGAATCAGGCCATTTGATGGAACTTATCGCAGGCACGTTCAGGCATAAGGGCGATGATGTTGTTCAAGCCAACAAAATCGCCGCCAATGCAGGGCACCAATACGCGAAACAGCATTGCGACAGGTGCGCCTTTGCCGCTGCCGTGAATGAAGTTGAAAAGCGGATGCTGATTGGCGGAGTTGAATCAATTGCGCTTGGCGCGCTTGCATCGGGATGCAGGTTCTATTCGGCCTATCCCATGACGCCGTCCACCGGCATCATGAACTTTCTTGCGTCGAAGGAGAATGAATACGGCGTTGTCGTCGAGCAGGCCGAGGATGAGATTGCCGCTATCAACATGGCATTGGGCGCGTCATACGCGGGTGTTCGCGCAATGACCGGCACATCCGGCGGCGGCTTTGCGCTGATGGTGGAGGGGCTTTCGCTTGCCGGCATGACCGAGACGCCGGTTGTAATCGCCATGGGACAACGGCCCGGCCCGGCAACCGGCTTTCCCACGCGAACCGAGCAGGGCGATCTTGCTTTCCTCATTTCTGCCGGGCATGGCGAGTTTCCCCGCGTCATTTTTGCTCCCGGTTCTCCGGGCGAGGCATTTTATCTCACGAACAAGGCCTTTGATATCGCGGAGAAATACCAGATTCCTGTCTTCATTCTCTTCGACACTTATCTCGCCGATTCGCAATGGACATTCGACAGCTTCGATTTGGGCCGGGTGCGAAACATCGATTACCGCTTGCGGGGCGATGCCTTCAAAAAACTGCCGGACTACAAGCGCCATGCGTTCACAGAGACGGGAATTTCTCCTCTTGCAGTGCCGGGAGACGCCGGTCATGTTGTGGTCGTTGACAGCGATGAACACGATGAGGAAGGGCATATTGTCGAGGATGCCGCCACAAGAACCAGAATGGTCGAAAAGCGTCTCCTCATGAAACGTCCGCTCATAAAGGCTGAAATAGCGCCGCCGGAACTATACGGAGATCAAGAGGCGAGTGTTGTCCTGACCGGATGGGGCTCGACATATGGGGTCATGAAGGAAGCCGTCGATGAGCTGGCAAAGTCAACGAGCATTGCGATGCTCCACTTCAGCGAGGTTTTTCCCCTGCCGAATCTGGAGCCATTCGATTACGCGGCATTTCTGCGGAAGGCAATGCTTTCCATATGCATGGAGCACAACGCCACCGGCCAGTTCAGCCGGTTGCTGCGCGCCGAAACAGGTTTTGAGTTCGATGCCCTGATCCACAGATATGATGGCAGGCCATTCACGGTTGAAGAGCTGATTGGAGAGATCAATGGTCACCTTGGAAACATTTAGGGGCCAGACTCCGGCATGGTGTCCGGGGTGCGGCAATTTTGCGATCCTGAAAGCGTTCAAGGATGTCATGGTCGAGCTTCAGCTTGAACCGCATCAGATCACCGTGGTTTCAGGGATCGGTCAGGCCGCAAAGCTGCCGCACTACACCAGGTGCAATACTTTCAACGGCCTGCATGGCAGAGCCTTGCCGGTTGCAACCGGCATCAGGCTTGCCAACCATGCAATGCCTGTGATCGTCACCACCGGCGACGGCGACTGTTACGGCGAGGGCGGCAATCATCTCATGGCCGCGATTCGCAGGAACATAAACGTGAAGCTTTTCGTCCACGATAACCAGATCTACGGATTGACCAAGGGGCAGCCGTCTCCAACAACCGGCGAAGGCACGGTTGCCAAAAATGCCCCGTTTGGTGTGATCTCCGGACAGTTCAACCCGATGGCTCTTGCCGTGGCGCTAGACTGCGGCTTCGCGGCGCGGGGCTTCGCAGCCGATACGGCGCACCTCGAAGTTGTCATGAAAGAAGCGATGAACCACACCGGCTTTGCGCTGATCGACATCCTTCAGCCCTGTGTCACCTTCAACAAGGTGAATACATACGAGTGGTATCGCAAGCGCGTTTACCATATCGAACCCGATTATAATCCCGAAGACCGCATGGCGGCGTTTTCGAAGTCGCTCGAATGGGGCGACCGTATCCCGATAGGCGTCATATACCGGAATAACCGCCCGGCCTTCGAGGAGCGCGTTCCGATGCTGGCAGCCGGGCCGCTCGTGCATCAGGCGTTCGATTCATCGAGGATCGAGGGAACGCTTCAGGAATTTTTTTGATTTTGGCGAAGCCGGCAAGGTTGGGTAAGCTTTAATCATGGCCCAGAGTGTAACCCTCTGTTTTATCGATGAACTGAACGATTTTCTCAAGCCGCCCAGCCGTGGCCGTGATTTCACGGTCTCCTTCCCGGAGCCGCGTTCGCTGAAAGACCTCATCGAATCTGTTGGCGTGCCGCATACGGAGGCAGGTTCGGTATTTGTTAACGGCAGCATGGCTGACATGGAGAGCCTGACAGTGGATGGCGACATGATCCGTGTCTGTCCGCAGCGCGATAAATATCTGATCGCCCCGCGTTTTATCGCCGACGTTCATCTTGGCAGGCTGGCGCGAAGGCTCCGCCTTCTGGGGCTCGACTGCCTGTTCAATCCGGCGCTTGACGATGCCGGGATAGCGGCCATTGGCGCGTTGGAGGGGCGCATAGTCCTCACGCGCGACCGCCGTCTTCTCATGCGGCGCGCGGTGACGCACGGAATATTCATACGTTCCGGCTCTGCCGGCGAGCAGATTCGGGAAGTCACCCTGCGAGTTGAAACCGACGGCTTCATTGCGCCGTTAACCCGGTGTCCGGTCTGTAACGGGCGGATTTCAGGAACCGGCAGGGAAAGCGTTATCGACAAGGTTCCGCCCAAAACCTACGCGTATTACAGCGATTTTTCGACATGCGGCGAATGCGGCAAGGTGTACTGGCGCGGCGCGCACTGGACAAGGCTGGAGAAAATGATCGCATCCGATGTCTGCCCCAGTAATTCCGGGATATTTTTATAGCCGACCGGTTTTATAGCCGACCGGTTTGTGCCATCCGTCAACACCAAGTATAATGTCGGCACGAACTTCGGACGCTAACGAGGTATTTCCTCAATAACCATTGGAGGGGTGGAGTTATGGAAAATGCAGGCAGGGCAACAGGCAAATTCACGGTTTGTTTTCGTGAAATCATATTGTTAGCGGTTTGCGTTCTTGCCGCAACCGCATGTGGAGACAGAACAGGCGACAAGACGCAAGACGATCCACTCACAACCATTGTCGATTACTCCGCGCCCACAGGTGTACTACGCAAGCAGGCTCCGGAGGAAAATGTCCTGAAGTTCGTGGATGCTTCCAATGTTTTGATCAGACAGTTGTTTTCTTACGGTATTGGGCCAACTTATTGCTGTGACGTGTATGGCTCGGATAAAAATAACGCCGTCTACGGTTTCTACAACTCAAGCCGCTTGCTTGGGATGCTGGCCGTTGGAGCCGATGACGACATGGCAACCGAAATCGGCAACGCGATTGTTCCGGGCCTTGCGGTGAAAGACTGGCTTTCGGTATCGTGCAGCATTGAAGGCTCGCTTGGGATAAGCGGCGCGCCACCGGGCGGCGATGTTCATTTTTCAAAATCCTCATCGGCAGAGATTTTCGACCGCTATCGTCTGGCCCGCGATTTTCTCGACAATCTTGTCAACGGCTTTGGGACAACTTTCAAGCCTTTCACGCTGGATGATCCGCAGTATAATCGAAGAAGGCTGACGCTTTCAGACTCAACCGATTTTTCTGCTTCGCTGGCAGGAACAAGCGCGGATGTCCTGCCGCATGACGGGCTGTTTGAGAAGCTTGACGGCACACAGGTTTGGGCTCCGATGGTGAGCATCAGTGGCGAGTATCCGACTTTCGAAAATGATCAATTAAAGGCGGTTGAAATCCCATTCAATAGTAACGGGCTGTCGCTTTTGATCATCATGCCAAATAAGAGCAGCTATATCTCGGTTGAGAACGGATTTCGAATTTTCCATATGGGCAGCTACTTTGAGGTTGAGGACGGAATTCAAACCATCCTTCCGGAGGTGCTATCGGGCATGAAAACATCTTCGGTAAAGATCTCTGTTCCAGCTTTCTCCGCCGATGAATGTTACAACCTTGATGATTTTAGGTATAGTCAACTTTGGCGAGCTTTTTCTGAAGGATCAGCCGATTTTTCGAAAATAAACGGCGTGGGCTATTTGTACGTGGACAAAGCCTCGTCCTGCAACTCGGTCTTGTTTAGCGGCAGCATCTTGAAAGGCAGCGGCAATGCCAACGCAGACCTTTATGCAACTAAGGATGAACCGTCGTATTTGTACGGGTTAGTCACAGGTCTCAATATAACCAACCCAAACAGCCTTGTCCTTTCTTGCCCTAGCCACTACGTGCCTGCAGGAACTGCCGAGGCGCGTCCGTTCATCTTCCTGATTCGCCACAGGGATACCGGATTGATCATGCAGATGGGGAGGATTGTGAAAGTTGACGGCAAGGACGCCGGTGAATGGGTGTGTGACGACACACCGACTTCCCAGTCCGGCCAGTAGTTTTGACCAGAGAGTGTCATCATAAAGCGGCTAACGGCTGATGCTAATTTGACAACCCCACGTAACAATATTTAGTATAGTTGCCTGTCTGGAAACACGGACATTTTTCGTTTCGAAAGGAGACGTTTCGATGCAGGTTATATTGGTCAGCGATGTTGAAAAGCTCGGCAGGGCGGGCGACATCGTAAAGGTTGCGCCGGGCTATGCCCGCAATTTTCTTCTTCCCCGCAAATTCGCCCTTGACGCGAACCCCGCGAACATGAAGTGGGTTGAGTCGCGCAAGAAAAAAATACTTGAGCAGGCCGCGGCTGTTCGCACCGACGCCGAAGGCCTTGCTGCGCGCATCGCCACGCTTACCCTTGTCATCGCCAAGCAGGCTGGCGAGGAAGACAAGCTCTACGGTTCCGTCACATCTTCCGAGATTGCCGAGAAGATCGGCGAGCACGGCATAGTGATCGACCGTCGCAAGATTGTTCTCGACGAGCCTATCCGCCGCCTTGGCGAATATACCGTCTCGGTGAAGCTTCATGCCGATGTTGAAATCCCGGTTAGAGTCAATGTCGTGAGGGCCGGACAAGAAGCCTCCGCTTAATGAGCGCCACATGAGGGAGCCGTCTTCCCTTCATAACATTCCCCCCCAGAACCTCGACGCTGAGCAGTCGGTTCTGGGGGGGATTTTGCTTGAGAACGAGGCCATCGCCAAGGCGCTCGAAATGATCTCGGCTGCCGACTTCTACAAAGAGGCGCACCGCCGCATCTTCAACCGGATGCTCGATCTCTACGAGCGCAACGAGCCGATAGACCTTGTAACCCTCACCGATGAACTGACCAAGCGCAAGGAGCTTGAAGGCGTTGGCGGCGCTTCGTATCTTGCAGAAGTGGTCTCGATGGCTCCGACAGCCGCCAATATACGCCACTACTGCAAGATCGTCCGGGAAAAATCCACGCTTCGAAGCCTGATAACATCGGCCACCGAGATTGTGCAGGAGGCGTTTCAGTCTCCGGGCGGCGTTGATGAACTGATCGACACAGCCGAACGCAAGATTTTCGACATCTCCGAAAAGCGCATCCGCCAGTCTTTCGTCGCCACGAAGGAGATCATCCACGACACCATAGAGATGGTGGAGCGGCTTTACGACCGCAAGGAGATGATCACCGGCGTTCCGAGCGGGTTTCGCGACCTGGACGAAAAGACCGCCGGATTCCAGCCGGGCGATCTTGTAATCATCGCCGGACGGCCTTCGATGGGAAAAACAGCCGTCGCGCTGAACATCGCCCAGAATGTGGCGGTTCGCAACAAGGAGCCTGTCGGCCTGTTCAGCCTCGAAATGTCCAAGGAACAGCTTGTGCTTAGAATGCTCTGCTCCGAGGCTATGGTGAATTCGCAGAAGGTGCGAACCGGCTATGTTTCCAAAACCGACTGGCCGCTTCTCACCTCAGCCGCCGGGCGGATATTCGACGCGCCGATATACATCGACGACTCTCCGATAAACACAGCGCTAGAAATGCGCGCCAAATCGCGCAGGCTGAAGATGGAGCATGGTTTGAGCCTTATCATCGTCGATTACCTCCAGCTTATGAAGGGCAGGGCGGGCATAGACAGCCGCGAGCAGGAGATTTCGGACATTTCGCGCTCGCTCAAGGCGCTTGCCCGCGAACTGAAAGTGCCGGTTATTGCGCTCAGTCAGCTCAACCGCGCTGTCGAACAGCGCAAGCCGCCCAAGCCGATGCTCTCCGACCTCAGGGAATCCGGCGCAATCGAGCAGGACGCCGACGTAATAATCTTCGTTTACCGCGAGGAAGTCTACAACAAGGACGACCCGAATCTGAAAGGCCGCGCCGAGCTCATCATCGGCAAGCAGCGAAACGGCCCCATCGGCACGGTGAACCTCGCCTATCTGGAGGAATTCACGACATTCAAGGATTATACCGAGGGGGATTAGGGAAGGCGCGTTTGAGCGTGTTACTATGAGACAAGCGTAGGAGGCGACTTATGACGACGGCTGTTTTAAAGGATAGTCTTGTTGCGCAGATGGATAAACTTCCGTACGATTTGCAGTTGCGAGTTCTGGATTTCGCGAACTCACTTATTCCCAAAGGCGTCGAAGGTAAAAGCCTCTTGCGTTTTGAAGGCGTAATTTCTGGTGAGGACTTGCACTTGATGTCGCAGGCAATCGAGGACAACTGCGAGCGCGTTGATACGAATGAGTGGTAGATACCTTCTCGACACCAATGTCATTATCGCTCTTTTTGCAAAGGATTCCGCAGTCCATGCACGGATGGCGGAGGCAAAGGAAATATTTGTTTCATGCATTGCCATTGGTGAACTGTATTTTGGAGCCTGCAAGTCAACCAGATTTCATGAGAATATTGCCCGAATAGATGATTTTGTGCTCAATAACAGTATCTTGCCCTGCAATCCCGACATAGCAAAACGCTATGGGAAAATCAAGAACGATTTAAAGGCCAAGGGCCAACCGATTCCGGAAAATGACATCTGGATTGCTGCAATTGCTCAACACTATTCGTTAATACTTGTCACGAATGATGCTCACTTTAACAGTATTGATGACATTGCGGTCGAAAAATGGTAAGCCCAATAGCCCCATCGGCACGGTGAAGCTCGCCTATCTGGAAGAATTCACGACACTCAAGGATTATACCGAGGGGGATTAGCCACTGGAATTACTTGAGCTGGGCGGCGTTGGCCGGTGGTTTACGCCCTTCCGCAAAGCAGTTTCAGCTTCTCCACAATCCTGACCATCGCAAGCGTGTCGAGCGCGCAATACTCAAGAAGCGCGCCGCGTATGCGGGCCAGTTCAGTCAAGTCGCCTGAATCGTTCATTTCGGTCATTTCGTGCCAAGCGTTCATGGCCATGCCGCCGTCGCAAATCTCCATGTCGTCGTAGGACAGCTCAGGAACAAGCGCCGGAAGAACCGCCTTTATCGAATACGAGCCGCGCAATTGCCAGTGGTAGTAGTGCTTCCGCCTGAACGGGGCGGCAAGATCGCGCAGGTTTTCGAGAATCTGCCCGATGTGGCCTTCATGCTCCGGAAACCATCCGGCAAGCTCCTCAAGCCGCGTCTTTTCGAAAGGCGAATACGTCACCACGCAGGCATTGCGCGGAATGTTGGACAGAAGCCGCTCGATGAGTTTCCGCCGTGCCCCTCAAAAAAACCTTGACCTCCACCTCAAGCGGCGGCTAAGTTAACCTTATTCGCAATTACGCTGAGGGTGGTAACGATGACGAATCTAATTCTGGAAGATGGAAGCCCCAATCGCCGCCACAGGCAACGCCTGTCAAAACTTCTTAACGAATGCACTGATACCATTCGGATTGCGTCTGCTTACGTTACCGAGCGGCAATTCCTAACCACCTACCCAAAACATGAAGTGCGACTTCTAACGTCCCTACGTCCAATGGACGTTGCGTCGGGTGCGACATCAATCGAGGCACTGAACGCACTGCTTCAATTAGGTGTCAAATGCCGCGCTTTACCATCGCGTCCGCGACTTCATTCCAAAGTCTACATTTTCGGAACATCGAGCGCTGTGGTTACTTCAGCAAACTTTACGGGCAATGCTTTTGATTCAAACATTGAGGCTGGTTTAGAAACCTCCGCAAATGAGGCTCGCCAGTTAGCCGCATGGTTTGACCGTTTATGGGAAATCGCCAGTCCAATTACAGTCGATCAACTTTTAGAATTGCATAACGAAACATCTGCTTTACGACGTGACTTTATGAAACTGAAACAGAAGCTGAGGGCCAAAGCACGCTCATCGCAGAAAAACAATACCAAGACAGCGTTGTCTGATTCATTGGTGAACTTGTTTGACTCGGCAACGCGCTTCTTTGTCTGCAATACACACCGTAGAAATGGAGTTCTGACATCTACTGGTGGTTATCATCTGGAGGAAGAGATGCATAACCAAGGTTTCGCCGTTGCATGGGAAGATTTTAAGTACCCGTCCCACATGAAAAGGGTCGAACTCGGAGACGCAATCTTCATGTTTGCCAAGGGCGTGGGAATTATAGGTGTGGGAGTGGCCAAGGCGGTGTGCGAAACACTGTCTTCTTCGCAGGCTGGCCGGCTTTCTTATGACTATGACAGTATCGAATGGCGCGTTCCCACACGCTGGCTGGCGTGGACTGATGCCGATGGAGCCTTTCCTTGGAGATCGCCGAACTGCACGTTTTGTGACGTTACTCAATCGAAATATGATGAATTCCGGGCTGGTGTGATGGCGCACTTCCTCGGAGATGAATAAGGACGAATGGTATTGACGGGCGGTTGCTAACCGTCCGTCCCCATTCCACCATACTACTGCTTCGCAAACTATTTAGCTCGCCGATCAGTGGCAGAGCCGGTGATGTTTCGAGCATAGCAAAGCGTGCTGACAGGAGCCTGTCAGCTGGAGCGGGATATATTTTGCCGGTGCGGACAATTGACATGACGCTGTTTATTTCCCATACTGGTTTCATGAGAACAAATTGCGCGGATTTCAAAAAACAGATATGACAGGCAAGGATTTATCAATCGCGCTGGAGTTGAAGGCCAGGCTTTCCGAAACCGTCAGGCTTGTGGATTTCATGATCTTTGGGTCGCGGGCGCGCGGGGATTGCGATGCGGACTCGGACATGGATGTCTTTCTTGAGGTCGAAAGCCTCGATCGTAGCGTTAAGCGCTCGATACGCAATATTGTTTGGGCCACCGGTTACGAATATTCCATCTACATATCGCCGCTTATTTTCAGCCGTGATGAAATCGAGCAAAGTCCGGTGCGGTCATCGCCAATAGTGCGGAACATTTTTTCCGAGGGAATCAGGGTGTGACCGACATAATGAAACTCTCAACGCGGCCTACTATTGCAATACATGGCGCAATCCAGGGCGCGAACTGATCCCGATTCGAGCATAGCAAAGCGTGCTGACAGCATAGTGTCAGTGTGAGCGTTAAGCATGCGTCGTTCGACACAAGGTGGCGAGACGCGCTAGAATTAGCGCATCAGGTTAAAATGGAGTGCAGACCATGAACACGCTACTATTGCAGCAAGCAAGCGCGCTTGACATTGACGAGCAGATCGAGCTGGTTGAGGCCATCTGGGACGGTATAGTCAGTCGCGGCGCGGCGCCATCGTTGACGGAAGCTCAGAGAATGGAGCTTGACCGCCGCCTCGCAGACCATCTGGCGAATCCTGACGATGTCGTTCCATGGAGTGAGGTAAAGGCAGCCGCCCTGTCCGGAATCAGGCAATGAGCCTGCCTGTCGCTTTTCATCGCGCCGCCAGCGCAGAGTTTATCGAGGCAGCGGCATGGTATGAGAGCAAGCGTCTTGGCCTTGCTCTTGAGTTCATAACCGCAATTGACCGATGCGTATTGCTGGCTTCTGAGCATCCGCTTCAATTTGCCATTATTTACGGGGACATCCGGCGTGTCGTAGCCAATCGTTTCCCATACAGTGTTTATTTTCGAGCGGAGGAACATCGTATTGTTGTCCTGGCGGTATTTCACGGCAGCAGGGATTCCGCCATTTGGCAGGCCAGAGCCTAACGTCTTCTGCTTGATCCCGATTAATTTCTGTTTCCTCCTTTTTACTGCGGATTCAGTCACGATTCGAGCATAGCAAAGCGTGCTGACAGGAGCCTGACAGCGGGAGCGGGATATATTTTGCCGGTGCTGTCCATTGACATGGCCATGTTGATGGCCCACACTGATTCCATGAGAACGAATGTCGCGGATTTAAAAAATCACATCAGCTACTATCTTTCCCTTGCTGAAAAAGGCGAGGTTGTTGAGGTCTGCAAGCGAAACATTCCGATGGCGCTGATAATTCCTGTTCAAAAAACGAAAATAAACCGGACGGTTCTCGGATTGGGGAAGGGCAGCGTTGTTGAGCGTTGCGACCTTACGGAGCCGATGATTTCGACTGATGACTGGAACATGCTTCACAGCCAAGACTTGTGAGGGTTCTTTTCGATACTTGCGTATCCTCATGTTCAAACCCTTTGGGAGTAATGAAAATGTCGCGGAGGATATGGCATCCAGGCTTCGCACTAACATCGCCCGACTCCGCCCTCTTTCCATCCTCGTAGAACCAGACATCCTTTGGGGCTATACTGAGTGCTTGACGTCCGCTTCACAATCATTTCCGCCGGAGGAGGTTCCACATGAGCGCTGAAATCATTCGCAGGCCGGTGGTTGCCGGGCAGTTCTACGAGGGCACGAAATCCCGGCTCGACGCTCAGGTTGGCCGCTTCATGCGAAGCGACCTGCCGCGCAGGCGGGCAGTCGGCGTTATCTCGCCGCACGCCGGTTTGATGTATTCAGGGGCGGTTGCAGGCGCGGTCTACAGCTGCATCGAGCCGCCAAAAACCTACATAATCATTGGCCCGAACCATACCGGGCTTGGCGCGCCGCTTTCCGTAATGTCGTTCGGGCGTTGGGAAATCCCTGGCGCAAGCTTCGAAATCGACCACGCGCTTGCCCGAAAACTGCTGGAATATGTCGAGCCGCTGGAGGAAGACGAGCAGGCGCATCTGCTGGAACACTCGCTTGAGGTTCAGCTTCCGTTTATCGCAAGGGTGTCAAGCGACGCCCGCATCGTGCCGATAGTAATATCCGACACATCGCTTGAGACTTGCCGCAGTTTGGGCGAGGGAATTGCGCGGGCTGTGCCGGAGGCCGGTTATCCGGTCGTTATTGTGGCAAGCTCCGACATGAGCCACTACGTACCGGACGCCGAGGCCCGGAGGCTGGACAGGCTGGCGATAGATCAGACGCTTGCGATTTCGCCCGAAGGACTGCACGCCGTTGTGCGGCGGATGCGGATTTCGATGTGCGGCTTCGGCCCTGCCACCGCGATGCTGTTTGCGGCGCAACTGCTTGGCGCGGCAAAGGCCGAACTGGTAGATTACCGCACATCGGGCGAGGTGAGCGGCGATTTCGACAGGGTGGTTGGCTACGCCGGGATTGTGATACTCCCGGCAATGTGAAAGGAAATAATAAATGGAAATAAGAAAAGCATTTACCGCGGAACCGAAGATAGCGTATTTCTCGATGGAAATCGGGCTGGCAAACGACGTTCCCACATACAGCGGCGGCCTTGGCGTGCTGGCGGGCGATACGATTCGGTCGGCAGCCGATCTTCAGTTGCCGATGGTCGCGGTCACGCTGATGTGCCGGAACGGATATTTCAGGCAGGAGATCAACTCCGAAGGCCGCCAGATAGAGCATCCGGTTGAATGGCGGCCCGAAGATCACATGCGTCTGATACCGCGCAAGATTCAGGTTTCCATCGAGGGCCGCATGGTTCATGTCCAGTCGTGGCGTTACGATGTGAAAAGTGTGACCGGCGGTGTCGTGCCGGTGTTTCTGCTCGACACAAACCTGCCCGAAAACTCCGACACTGATCGTTCCATCACCGATCAGCTTTATGGCGGAGATAACACCTACCGTCTGAAGCAGGAACTTGTGCTTGGAATCGGCGGCGTGCGGATGCTGGATGCGCTCGGATACTTCGGAATCCGCAAGTATCACATGAACGAGGGCCATGCAAGCCTGCTGACCATCGAGCTTCTGCGGCGTTTCCGGCGCGACATCGAGGACGTTTGGGACGAGCGGCTTGTCTGGAACACCGACGCCGTGCGCGAACTCTGCGTCTTCACCACGCACACGCCTGTCGAGGCCGGGCACGACAAGTTTTCATACGACATCGTGGAGCAGGTGATGAAAGAGGAAATCCCGCTTTCGGTGCTGAAACGGCTTGCGGGCGAGGACTGCCTGAACATGACGCTGCTTGGCCTGAACCTGAGCAATTTCATAAACGGCGTGGCCAAAAAGCATGGCGAGGTGTCCCAAAACATGTTTCCGGGCTATGAAATTACCTCGATTACAAACGGCGTCCATTCCTTCACCTGGACATGCGACGAGTTCAAGGCGCTCTACGACGAGTATCTTCCGGGCTGGGCCAACGAGCCGGAGCTTTTCGTGCGTGTTGGGCGCATCCCCGATGAAAAGATATGGGCGGCGCACCAGTCCGCCAAGGCAAAGCTGCTGTCGCTTGTGCGTGACACAACCGGCGTGGATATGTCGCCGGATGTTCTCACCATCGGATTTGCTCGCCGCGCCACGGCATACAAACGCGCCGATCTGCTGTTCTCCGAGTTCGAGCGTCTGCGGAAGATCGGAAGCGGCAGGCTTCAGATTATCTACGCCGGCAAGGCGCATCCGCGAGACGAGCAGGGCAAGCAGCTTATAGCGCGCGTCGTGGACTACTCGCGGCGGCTTGCCGGAGACATCAAGCTGGTATATTTGCAGGGCTACGACATGGAACTTGCGCTGAAGCTTGTATCGGGCGTGGACATATGGCTGAACACGCCGCTTCGCCCGCGCGAGGCGTCGGGAACTTCGGGCATGAAGGCGGCGCACAACGGCGTGATGAACTTCAGCGTGCTGGACGGCTGGTGGATTGAAGGGCATATCGAGGATTTCACCGGCTGGGCCATCGGGCCTGAGCCGGTTGAAACCACGCTTTCCGAGAACATGGACAGCCGCGACGCCGACGATCTTTACACCAAGCTGGATGAAAAAATCATACCGCTCTACTATAATAACCGCCCGGTCTGGATCAGGATGATGCAGAACGCAATCGGGAAAAACGCATACTATTTCAACACGCACAGGATGATGCGGCGCTATGTCACTGACGCATACATCAGATAGGTTTTAATGAGCGAATATATTCACCAATTGATGGAGTGGCTGGTGCATACCATCGGATCGATGGGATATCCCGGCATTTTCCTGCTCATGGCTATGGAAAGCTCTGTCATTCCTGTTCCAAGCGAGCTTGTGATGCCGCCCGCCGGTTATCTGGCGTACAAGGGCCAGATGAACGCCTTCATCGCAATATTCTGGGGAACGGTCGGAAGCCTTGTGGGCGCATACGCAAACTACTTCGCTTCGTTTTATCTGGGGCGCCCGCTCATTCTTAAATACGGCAAATATGTATTGATAACAGAGGAAAAATTCGCGCGTGTCGAATCGTTTTTCCTGCGCCACGGCGAAATTGCCACGTTCATAGGCCGATTGCTTCCGGTTGTCAGGCATCTCATTTCCATTCCCGCCGGGCTTGCCGGGATGAACCACCTTCGGTTTTCGCTCTACACGCTGGCCGGAGCCGGAATATGGGTGAGCGTGCTTACGCTTATAGGCTACTGGATCGGCGAAAACGAGGTTCTTTTAAAGAGTTACCTGCATGAGGCGGGAATTGCGATTGTTCTGTTTTCCGCTCTGATTATCGCAGCTTACGTGTTTATTCAGAAGCGGCGAAGCAGAAACGCCGTGGCGGCGGCAGTTCCGGATGAGGCTGGCTGAAAATGCCTGACTGCGAGCCGCTTCAACGCATGGTCGGCTGGCTGGATGAAACCCTTGCCTTGCGGGATTTTGCCGACGATTCCAGCGCCAACGGGCTTCAGTTCGAGGGGCGGGCGAGCGTAAGAAAAATCGCGATTGCGGTTGACGCCTGCCGCTACTCCATTGAAAAGGCTGCGGAACTTGGGGCCGACATGCTTTTCGTGCATCACGGCCTGATCTGGGGCGGGCTGAAATCGATCACCGGCGCGATGAAGGAAAAGATTGCGCTTCTTGCCCGAAACGACATTTCGCTCTACGCCTGCCACCTTCCGCTCGACGCCCACCCGGAGCTTGGCAACAACGCCGAAATATTGAAGGCGCTCGGCGCGGAAATCAGCGAGCCGTTTGGCTCGTACCACGGCAGGAAGATCGGATTTCGCGGAGTTTTGCCGTCCGCGATGGCTGTTGCCGATTTCGCGGCGCGGGTTAAATCCGTTTCGGGCGGCGGCGATGTCTCGGTTGTGAGCTTTGGCGGCGAGGTGAAGAACATCGCGGCTGTTTCCGGCGGCGGCGCAAGCTGCTTCGGCGATGTAGAGCGAAGCGACATAGACACATTCGTTACCGGCGAACCGTCCCACGTCGCATATCTCCAGGCCGAGGAATTCCGCAAAAACATCGTGTTTGCGGGGCATTACGCCACTGAAACCTTCGGCGTCCGCGCAGTCGGCAGACGCATCTTTGAGCACTTCGGCATCGAAACGGTTTTCGTGGAGCATCCGACCGGGATGTGACGGGGGGCAGATGGATGCCATCAGGGATAGTATAAGGAATGGGGAATACCGCTTGTCCGATCATGCGGTAATCGTGGTGATAACTGCGTATGAGCCCGATCCGGACGAATGGATCGACTGTCGAATCAGGAGGTGATTCGTGAATAAGTGCGTTTTCTGCGGTGGCAGGGTTGAGACGAAACTGGTAACGTTCAGTTACGAAGATGACGGCAAGCGTCTTCTGGTGGAGCACGTTCCGGCTGATGTATGCGAGCAATGCGGCGAACAGACGTATGCGCCCGATGTCGCTGACGAATTGCTCCGGTTTGCCGGGAACGAGTTCAAGCCTGTGAAAATTATCGAGGTTCCTGTTTTCGATTACGCTGAAAGCTGTTGAAAACAGGAAGTAATCCGTGCCAAGGGGGAATTTCATGCGCCGTTTTCTTTTATTCATTCTGTTCCTTTTCGTCTTCGCATCAGCGGCACACGCCGCAGAGGTGAAGAACGCACGCCCGTCGCAAGTTGGCAACCGGATATTGTTTGAATACGATCTGGCGGGAGATGGTGAAGGCGATGTGGCTATAACAATATTTTTCAAGGGCGAGACGCTGACAACGGACAAGCTGCACCTCGAAGGCGATTTCGGCAAGGTTGCAGCCGGAAGCGGCAAGAAAATCTGGTGGAACGTGCTTCAAGATTTCCCGCGCGGGCTGCGGGAGGAGTTTGAGTGGGAGGTGGCGGTTAAAAACTCGCGTGAATCGGAAAGGTATATCGACCACGGCGACGGGACTGTGACGGATAAGCAGACCAAGCTTATGTGGCAGCAGAGGGATGATGGAAAAGAACGGAACTGGGAAGACGCCAAATCGTATTGCAATAAATTGGTGCTGGCCGGGCGTTCAGACTGGCGGCTGCCGGAGATAGATGAGCTGAAAAGCCTGATAAAAGAAGGTGTTACGCTAACAATCGACAGCGAGTATTTTCCGGATACAAAGTCCTCGTCCTACTGGTCGTCCACGTCCTACACACAGCTTTTCTTTTCGTTGGCCGCGTGGTATGTGGATTTCGGCAATGGCAACGTTCACTACTACGGTAAGCTCTTTAACGACTACGTCCGGTGTGTTTGCGGCGGGCAGTAACTCCCCCCTTGCCCCCCTCAGTGAGGGGGGTGGCCGAAGGCCGGGGGGAGTTTGGCTTTATGGGCTGGCCGAAGCCATTGAGAGTTAAGGAGTTTTAATTTGCGTTTGCCATACAACAATGCCTTAACCGAACGGGCGAAAGAGCTTCGCAACAACATGACACCTGCGGAGAGAGCCCTCTGGTACACGGTGCTGACCAATAAACGGTGTGGAGACATTCGCTGGCTGCGACAAAGACCGATTGATAATTACATTGTGGATTTCTACTGCCCGGCATTACGGCTGGTGGTGGAAATAGACGGTGAAAGCCATGCGGAACGTGCGGAATATGATGCCGACCGAACAGCAATACTTGAAGGATATGGCCTGACGATCATCCGCTTTACGAACGACGATGTTCTGCATAATATTGATAGCGTTTATCTGGCATTGGCAAATGCTGTTGAAGCCATAAACTCCCCCCAACCCCCCTCAATGAGGGGGGAGGCGAAGCCGGGGGGAGTTTATTGTCATACGGAAGCCGAAGGCCCGGGGGGAGTCGAAAGGGGCGAAGCCCCTGTCCGCCGCAATTTACAATAGGGGGATTACATGAAAAACCGCATTCTTGCAATAACTTGCCTTGCCGCAATCGTCTTCATCTCCTCATCCGCCCACGCCGGACGCGGCTCGTTCAAGCCGTCCATCTCTCCCTCGCCGCCCGATATTTCATTTTTCGTCACCTTTTCCGAGCCTTCCGGCAACAACATCCTCGACGCCGGCGAGACTGCCGGGCTTGCCGTAACGGTGAAAAACAGCGGCAAGGGCGACGCTTTTGACGTGAAGGCGGTGATCGACGCCGTTAAAAAGCCGCGCGGCCTTGCGTTCGACGCCGAAACCGCAATCGGCACGATTGCCGCCGGCAAGTCGGTCGTGAAGAAAATCGCGCTGATTGCGTCTGAGGAAACCCCGACAGCCGACGTGAAACTGAACGTGGAGGTGAAGGAGGCCAACGGGTTTGAGCCGGACGCGGTGAACATCGCGTTTTCCACGCGGGCGTTCGAGCCGCCGAAGCTGGTTGTGGCAGACTTCGGCATAGACGACCAGAGCGGCAATTCGCGCGTGGAGCCGCAGGAAACCGTGGAGGTTACGGCGCGGGTTCAGAACGCGGGCCATGGCGGCGCGCGCGGCGTGACGGTTGACGTTTTGCCGGGGGCGAATGTTTTTATGGGCGGCGAAAGCGTGACGCATTTTGAGCTTGGCGCGTTGCCGCCGGGCGCGTTTCGCGACGTGAAGTTCATGTTCTACACGAACAAGCGCATCAAAAACGGCGAGAAAATACCGGTCACGCTGCGGATAAACGAGGCGCGCGACAAGTATAACTCGTCGTATGAGCCGAATATAGTGATGAACGCGCCGCAGCGCAGTTCGCAGGAGATAGTGGTCAAGGGCGAATCTTCCAGCCCGAAGGCCGAAATTGAAGCTGCAACCGGCCTGAGCGTTGACGTTGACGTGAACATTCCGGTTGGCAAAACCTTCGGGAAAGACGACGTTGCGGTGATTATCGGCAACAAAAACTATTCCGCGCCGGGCGTTCCGCCGGTGGAGTTTGCCGACCGCGACGCAGCGATAATTCGCGAATATCTTCTTTCAATGGGATTTGCCAGGGAGAACGTTATCTTTGAAAAAGACGCAACGCTTGGAAAATTCAACGAAATATTAGGAACTTCCACGGCAAGGGGAAAACTTGCGCGGTTTGTGAAGGCGAATGTTTCGAACGTGTTTGTCTACTACGTGGGCCACGGCGCGCCAGACTTGAACACGCAGGAGGCGTATTTCGTGCCGTCCGACGCGAACCCCTCCGCCATAGAGACCGGCGGCTATCCGCTTCAGATGTTCTACGACAATCTGGGCAAGCTGCCCGCCAAAAAGATAACCGTTGTGCTCGATTCATGCTTTTCCGGCAACTCAAACGGGCGGCTGATTATGAGCGGAGTAAGCCCGGCTCTGGTGAAGGTGAGGAAGGAATACAACGGCCCGGCCAACGCCTCGGTGATAACCAGCGCGGCGGTGGATCAGGTTTCGTCGTGGTATCCCGATAAACGGCATTCGATGTTCACGTATTTTTTCCTGAAAGCCATCGGCGGCGATGCCGACGCAGACCGCGACCGGAAGGTGACAATCGGCGAACTGCGGAAGTATCTTGGCGACAACGTGCCATACATGGCCTTGCGCCTGAGCAGCGTGGAACAGACTCCGGTTGTAAACGGCGCGGATGCAGACGTGCTGGTGATGCTGAAGTGAGATTATCTGTCTCCAGCGTATTGCGGTCTGTCGCCGTTCTCGCAGCGCTTGCCTCATGCGCCTCGGTTTCGCTCTACGACGAGGTGAAGCGAGGCTATCCGCCCGGCGAGTATATCGTGGGCGTTGGCGAAACGGCGGCCACCGGCGATGAGGCTGCCGACCGCCGCGTTGCCGGCGTGCAGGCCCGGCGCGATATTGCCGAGCAGATACGGGTGCGCATTGAGAGCGTGATGATCGACGAAGCCTGTTCCGGCGGAACCGACGGCAACTGCCGCAACCGGGTGACGCTTGTTGCAAAGACATCCGCCAACGAAATTCTGGTCAATTCACGGATAGACAAAACCGGACAGAGAGAGAACACGGTTTGGGCTGCGGCAATCATCGAGCGAAACGAGACAGACGCGGCGCTGGCGCGGGCGAGAGGCTCGTTTGCCAAAACGCCGCCTTCGCCGTTTGTGCAGGCCGGGAAGATTCAGCCGCGCGGCGTTGTCCGGGGAGTCAAGGCCGAGGGCGCATGTGCGGTTGTGGGCATGACCGCCGAGCAGGCGCGGCTCACGGCGCTTCAGCGGGCGCGTCAGGCGGCAATAGAGCAAGCGTCAGGCGTTCGTGTTGACTCTTCGGCAGTGGTGACCGAGGCGCGGCTTGCTGTCGATTTCATCCGAACCTACTCAAGCGGCTACATCGTGGAGGAGGATGTGACTTGGCTGCCGCTTGGCCAATATCAGCGCGATTCATCCAGCCCGCCGATTCCGGAATATCGCGTTTCGATAACCGCAACCGTGCGCTTGCCGGAGAAGAAGATAAAGCCGCTTGGGCTGGCTGCATCACTGAATGGCAGTCTTTTCAGGGCAGGGGAGGCGGCACGGATTGCGGTGAGCACGGAGCGCCCGGCCCGAATCGCCGTATTCAACATCATGGCAGATGATCGCGTGGCGATGATCTTTCCAACGAGCGACGGCGGTTACAACATAATGACAGACGGGAAGAACATCGTTACATACCCTTCGCGGAAGGAAGACCAGATTGTTATTGCAAATCTTCCAGGACACACCCGTGACGCGGAGGCGTTTTTTATCGTTGCGATGGATGCGGGCCATGAGGGGGATTTCGTCGCGACATTCGGCCATAACCCTATGGAGTTCAAGGAATTTTTCAAGCGCTACGCCGGAATTGCCGACAACTGCGAGGATGCGATTTTCCCATATGAAGTGGTTGGCAAGCCGTAGGCTATACACAGGCAGACATTGCCTTTTAGCTTGTTCGTTATTCCTTCGGCGCCAGGTAATAAAGCGTTCCCCGCGATTTCATGTTGCCCGCCATGAACGCGGCCTGTTCGCCTTCGCCGAAGTAAAGATCGATATGCTTCGGGCCGGTTATGGCGGCTCCGGCGTCCTGATGAAAGATAACGGCGCGATACGGCTGGAGTTTCACCGTGCCGTCGGGGTTCTTCCCGGCGGGAACCCCGGTCTCAAGATATGCGATTCCCATGTCCGGAAACGTTCCGGCATCTGCCGCGATAGTACGACCGGGCGTCACCGTTGAACCGGTGCTGCCGAAAGGCCCGCCGTCGGCTATTTTAAAAAACACATAGCTCGCGTTTTTCCGGAGATAGCCTTCCAGTTCATCTGGGTGGGCCGCGAAATACTCCTGAATCGCCTCCATCGACATCCGTTCCCTTGCAATCTTGCCGTCGTCTATCAGCATCTTGCCCAGGCTGGAGTACGGATGCCCGTTTCTGCCCGCATAGGCCATACGCGCGCGGCTGCCGTCGTCGAGCATTGCAACGCCCGAACCCTGCACATGCAGGAAAAATAGCGCGAGCCTGTCGGCGGCGTACATTATCGGCTCTTCGCGCAGAGCGCCTCCGTCCTCGATCTCGGCTCGCGAATAATACGGGACAAGCCTTCCGCCGTCCACGCGGCCATAGATGTGACCCTCTTTCGAAAAATCGGCCAGATTTACCGAAACCAGATCAGCCGGTTTGCCGAATATGGGGAAGACGTAACGATCACTTTGCGACCGAGAAACATTAAGCAGCGGCGTGTAATAGCCCGTAACCAGCACGGAATCGGGCTCTCCGGCGCGGTAGAACGCGAAATTCCGGCGCAGAAACAGATCGAAGCCCGGATGTCCGGCAGCATCGCGAATCCCCTCGGCCATGGCAAGCAGAACACGGTAACGCTGCTTTCTGTCTTCCGGAATGCGCGGCTGGCCCAACAGCTTTTTCAGCGCTTCGATGTGGCGGTCTGCGGCAAGACGAAGGCTTTCGGGGTTGCCCTCCTCGCGCGCTTCAACGCCCGTCGTTTCCAGAAGCGCCGGGAAAGCCTTGCCGCCAAGCGTCATTGGCCGGGCCTTGCACGACGGCAGGGCAAAAGCCATCAAGGCGATTGCCATGAGAATAGCGGATCGGAAAACCTTGCCGGAGATGTTGGGGAGCGTGTTCATTGAACGGCTATTATACCTTAATAAACCGATGGTTGCGGATAGTTTTCCGGCTATTATTTGATTGACGGCAATGGCAACTTGCTATAAGATGGTTTCTGTTTCGCCGAATATAAGGGTCAATAACGCGGTTGTTTATATTCCAACATCTTCAGGAGGACTTAAAATCATGGCGGTAAGCTACAAGGACTTGGGATTTGTTAACACAATCGAGATGTTCAAGAAGGCTATGGCCGAGAAGTACGCTGTTCCGGCCTACAACTTCAACAACATGGAGCAGTTGCAGGCTATCGTCAGCGCCTGCCTCGAAACTCAGTCGCCGGTGATTCTTCAGATCTCTTCGGGCGCGCGCAAGTATGCCGATCAGACGCTTCTGCGCTACATGGGGCAGGGCGCTGTCGAGATGATGAAGCGCATGGCCGGTGAAAAGGGGCTGAAGGAGATTCCGATGGCCCTGCACCTCGATCACGGCGACACGTTCGAACTCTGCAAATCGTGCATAGAACACGGGTTTTCGTCGGTAATGATCGACGGCTCGCATCTTCCCATGGACAAGAACATGGAGCTTACCCGTCAGGTTGTGGATTACGCGCACAAATATGACGTTACGGTTGAGGGCGAGCTTGGCGTATTGGCTGGAATCGAAGACGACGTGAAGGCCGAGCAGCACACATACACCAAGCCGGAGGAAGTGGAGGCGTTCCTGAAGGCAACCGGCGTGGATTCTTTGGCGATCGCAATCGGAACATCACACGGCGCGTTCAAGTTCAAGCCGGGTCAGGAGCAGAGCATAAGGCTCGACATCCTTGCCGAGATCGAAAAGCGCATTCCGGGCTTCTCGATTGTTCTGCACGGCTCGTCGTCGGTTCCGCAGGATCTGGTGAAAATCATCAACGAAAATGGCGGCAAGCTCAAGGATGCCGTAGGCATTTCGGAAGTCGATCTCCGCAAGGCGGCGGCATCGGCAGTCTGCAAGATCAACATCGACTCGGACGGCAGGCTTGCGATGACGGCCGCCATCCGCAAAACGCTGAACGACAAGCCGGCGGAGTTCGATCCGCGCAAATACCTCGGCCCAGCGCGCGACGCGCTGAAGGAGCTTTACATGCGCAAGAACCGCGAGGTTCTGGGCTCGGCAAACCGGGTTTAATTTTCAGCATACCGCCTCATACGGAAAACCCCGCCTTCGCGCGGGGTTTTCCGTATTGAGATATTGGCTAAATTATTGTTTAATAACAAAACGATAGCGTTGCTTGATTCTACTGCGGCCGGCGGCTGTAAAGTTTCTATTTGTCACTGCCGATTTATTACCGGCGTGGTTGCAACGGGGTTGGTCTGCCTTTTAATAAAGGGATCAGGATGATTCCTTGCGGGCGGAATATTCGGAGGGGCAGGAGGCCGGACGAATAGTGTTGCAAACGGTAGAAACATTTAACGGCATCAACCGGACAGTGGACAGCAATAATCATATGCGTGATGAAATAAAACGGGTTGTCCGGAAGCTCGACACGCTCCCGGCAATTCCTGTTGCCGCCACGCGCCTGCTGGAGCTGTTCTCCGATGAGGACGTCGATCTTCAGGATGTAATAGCCCTTGTCGAAAGCGATCAGGCCATTGCCGCGCGCCTGCTCAAAACCGTCAATTCCGCCGGAATGGGCGGGGCTGAGGATGTCGGCTCAGTGTCTCGCGCGGTCTTCAAGCTCGGCATCGACGAGGTTCGCTGCACGCTTCTGGGCGTCACCGTCTCCGAGTCACTCATAAAGCCGCTCAGAAACAGGCACACCGGCGAGCAGGAGATGCACTGGAAGCATTCCCTGGCATGTGCCGCATGTGCCGAGGCAATAGCCGAGCGCGTCGATAAAAGCCTGAGGGCCGAGGCATTCGTCGCCGGTCTGCTTCACGACATCGGCAAGCTGATTCTCTCCGAATGTTTTCCGGACGAATACAAGCGGGTGATGTCCATGCAGACTGAGCGGATGCTTTCAGCGCAGGACGCCGAAAACTCGGTGCTTGGCGTGGATCATCCTACAGCCGGGAAATGGCTGCTCGAAAAGTGGCGAATGCCGGAACAACTTGTGCAAACAATCTGGCTGCATCATCAGGGCAGCGATGCGCTTGCGTCGCTGGAGTTCGTGAAGCGCAAGGAATTGATCGACATTGTCCGGCTGGCCGACATGCTTTCACACGCAACAATGGCCGATTCCGCCGCGATGCATTCTCAGGGCGCGGATTACGATGAGACTCTCTCAGCCCTCGGCCTCGATTCCGCCGCGGTTGCCGAAATATCCGGAAGCCTTGGCGGGCGCTTCAGCGAGCGCGCAGCAATGCTCGATATTGAAGACAACGAGATGTCGTTTTACTTCTCGGCCCTCCAGCGCGCCAACCGGAAGCTTGTGTCAATGGCATCCGGCCTGTGGAAGCAGAAGCAGATGGAGCAGGAAAACCTCAGGCTTTCCATCCTGCACGATTTTCACCTCCGCCTGAATGACATCGGAGATGCGGACGAGGTGATGGCGGCGGCGGCTCTGACGCTGGCTTCCGACTTCGCCCACACGGAAGGCATGATCCATTACACGGATTTATCGAACTTGCGTTCCGGCGGCGGCTTCTGGCTTCCAGGCAAGGCATACCACACCATCCCGGCAATAAGCGATTCGGACAATGCTCTGAGTGGCGCAATGAGGTCAGCGCATGTCCCGGATCCGATGGTTGCCGTAGTTGAAGGCCGGAACCGTCGTTTTGTGAAGGTTGGCGACGAGGGCGAGGGGCGCAAGACCGGCATGGTTCAGTACCAGGAACCATTCCTTATCATCCCGATGTCAGGCGGAGCCGACGCCAAGGGCGACTCGTGGCGCGGCGAGCTTATGCTTGCGATGCGTCCGGAGATGTATTCCGTGGCTCGCTCGGAGGTTCGTCTTCTTGAGTATCTGGCGTCGATAACCGCCGCGGCCATTACCCGCGTAATAATGATAGAGCGGGCCAACTCGGCGGCTGAATCACTCAGTTCCGTGTTGTCGAACAAGACCAGGATGGCCTCCGAACTTCGCCTGAGCGCAAGACGCTATGAAAACCTCTTTGAATCATCGAACGATGCAATAGTCCTGCACAGCACAGACGGCAAAATTATCCAGACAAACCAGCGCATGTCTGAACTCATTGGCCGCGCGGACAGAATTCCTGAGGGCGGAATACTGACAGATTTTCTTTCGGCGGACGTCCGTTCTGTTCACAGTATCAGGCTCAGGGTGCTTTGGGGCGGAAGCGAGGGCGGACGGCTGGAGACCAGGTTTCATCATAACGGCGGCATTCCGATTGACGTTGAGATAAGCTCGCGCACCGTTGACCAGAATACCGGACTGGTGCAGAGTTTCATCCGCGACATAAGCGATCAGAAGCGTATTGCAAACGAACTTGAAGGACAGAAGGAACGGCTTGCCGTCACACTCCGAAGCATAGCCGATGGCGTTATAAGCACTGACACAGGCGGCAGGATTACCCTCATGAACAGAACCGCCGAGATTCTTACCGGATTTACCGAGCAGGAGGCGGCAGGCAAACGTCTGGATGAAGTAGCCCTCATGATCGACACCATAAACCGGGATCCTGTCATAGAGCCTCACAGACAGGTGCTGTCGGGCGGGAAACCCATGGATTTCGGCCCGCAGCTCATACTGGTAAGCAGGGACGGCGATGAACATCACATCACCATGCTCGGCACGCCTGTTCGTGACAGACAGGGTGGCACCATCGGCGTAACGATGGTCTTCAGCGATCTGACGGAGAAGAAGCAGATGGAGGAAGAACTTGTCAGGGCCCAGAAGCTTGAGTCGCTTGGAGTGCTTGCGGGCGGCATAGCACACGACTTCAACAACATCCTGACCGCGCTCATGGGCAATATTTCGATTGCACGTTTCTCGCTTCAGAAGGGCGAGGATGTCTCGCGCAAGCTCGAACAGGCTGAAAAGGCCTGTTCAAGGGCGCGTGACCTTACCCAGCAACTTCTGACCTTCGCAAAGGGCGGAGCGCCGGTGAAGAAGACAGCTCATATCGCCGACATCATCCACGACACAACGCAGTTCGTTCTTCGTGGCTCCAACATAAAATGCGAGTTTTCCCTTCCAGCCGATCTCAAGCCCGTTGAGGTGGATGTGGGGCAGATAAGCCAGGTTATCAATAATCTGGTTATCAACGCCAAACATGCGATGCCAAACGGCGGCACGATAAACATAAGCGCTGAAAACACGACAGTTAGCCTGATGAGCGGCATTCCACTCAAGCCGGGCGAATATGTCGAGATCAGGGTGGCCGATGAAGGCTGCGGCATTCCGGAGGATCACCTCAAAAGGATATTCGATCCGTACTTCACCACAAAGCAGACCGGAAGCGGCCTTGGCCTGGCAAGCTGCTATTCGATAGTCAGCAGGCATCAGGGCTACATCACGGTCGAGTCCGATCTGGACATCGGCACCACAATGCATATCTATCTGCCATCCTCCAACAAACAGATGGATGTATCGCGCAGACGCAGGAAAAAGCTTGTCACAGGCTCCGGAACCATTCTCATCATGGATGACGAGGAAACCATACGCGAGGTTGCCGGATCGATGCTGGAACTCATGGGCTACACCGTGGCGTTCGCAAAGGACGGAGAAGAGGCCATATCGATGTACAGCACCGCAAAAAGCATCGACAGACCGTTCGATGTGGTGATCATGGACTTGACCGTGCCGGGCGGCATGGGAGGTCGCGAAGCCGTTGCCCGGCTTGTCGAGATCGATCCTCATGTCAAGGCGATTGTCTCCAGCGGCTATTCCAGCGATCCGGTCATGGCCAACTACCGCGAAATGGGCTTTATGGGCGTAATCGCAAAGCCATACCACGTGGACGAACTCAGTGAAACCGTGGCGCGTGTTTTGGCCGGCAATTACAACTGATACCGTTCTGATATATAATTCCAGTCCTTGCATTAAATTCCTGCGCCGCATTGGAGGATGAAGTGACAGTATTCGAAACCGCCATTGAAGGCTTCGGCCCCATTCGAAGGGGAAAGGTTCGCGATCTCTACGATCTGGGCGACCGCATGTTGATTGTTTCAACAGACCGCGTTTCGGCGTTCGACGTGGTTCTGCCCACGCCGATACCCGACAAGGGGAAGGTACTCACACGGATTTCCCGCTTCTGGTTCGAGCGAATGTCATCAATCGTGCCGAACCATATCCTGGCCTGCGACACCGCCGACCTGCCAGAAGGTTTTGCGCCACATGCCGATATGCTTCGCGACCGGTTCATGCTTGTGCGAAGGGCGATGCCGCTTCCGATAGAATGCATTGTGCGCGGATATATTTCCGGCTCCGGATGGAAGGATTACAGGAAGACAGGAGGCGTCTGCGGCATTCCGCTTCCGGAAGGCCTGCGCGAGTCGGAGAGACTGGACGAACCCATATTCACACCGTCAACAAAGGCCGAACAGGGCCACGACATTAATATCTCATTTGATGAGGCTGTGCGTCTTGTGGGCATGGACACAGCGCAGAAGGTGCGCGACCTCAGCATCGAGATATACAGCCAGGCGCGCGCCTACGCCGAGACCAGGGGAATAATCATAGCCGACACGAAGTTCGAGTTCGGCATGTTGGACGGCAGGATCATTCTGATCGACGAGGTTATGACCCCCGATTCTTCACGCTTCTGGCCGATGGACGACTATGAGCCGGGCAGATCGCAGAAAAGCTACGACAAGCAGTTTGTGCGAGACTATCTGGAGACGCTCGAATGGGACAAAACGCCGCCTGGCCCGGCCCTTCCGCAGGAAATCGTTGACAAGACACGGGCCAAGTACCTTGCAGCATTGAAGCAGATAGCTGGAATAGAGTTATAAGGGGCGGGGTTGCCCCGCCCATGATTCATACGTCCGGAAAGGGCGGGTTGAACCCGCCCTCACTCAATATGGAAATTCGCCGTTTCCGACTGGCCCGGAATGTACTGCCCGACAGGAACCAGCTTTCTGCCCTCATTCACACATCCGATGATAATCGTCCACAAACTGTTGAGTTCCTGCCGTTCGGTCTCGTTTTCGGGTTTGAGTTTCAGAAGCGTGCCTTCAAGTTCTATTCGCATACCATCCTCCACGTTTGTTCCGGCCATCTTCCACTTTAGTTCTGGATTTTCATGCCGATGATGGTTCAATTATAAGCCTGTTTTGGTTTAATGCGATAAATGATGTAATCCAGTCCGTTTCGTGATAAAAGAACTAATCAACCATAATACTGACTTTACTTCAAGGAGGCCGACATGCAGGTTCTTGTGCTCTATTACTCGAAAAGCGGCAACACGAAAAAAATGGCCGAGGAGATTGCAAAAGGCATTGCATCGGAAGGCGTCACCGCGGTGATCAAGACAACCGGCGAGGTTTCGAAAGACGACTTCCTGAACTCCGCCGGCATAATTGCCGGTTCGCCCGTCTATTTCGGCGTCATGGCCTGGGAATTGAAAAAAGTATTCGACGAGTTTGTAAGCACGCGCAGAAAGATGGAAAACAAGATCGGAGCTGCTTTCGCAACAGGCGGTCATAATACCGGCGGCAAGGAAACAACAATGCTATCGATTCTGCAGTGCATGTTGATTTACGGAATGATTATCGCGGGAGATCCGATGGAGGCTTCGGGACACTACGGGGTTGCGTCGGTTGGAGCGCCGGATAATGCAGCGTCGGGCGATGCCTTCAAGCTTGGCGCGCGGGTTGCCAAACTCTGCAAAAAGCTGGTTTAAGCAAGAATTCAAACATTGATGAACAGGATGAACAGGATTGGGAATAGCAACAAATAACTCTATCGCATCCTGTCTATCCTGTTCATCAATGTTAAACGTTCCGGGTATTGCATCGATTCAGATTATTTCTGGCCGCCCTGATCATGCCGTCCACCCATTCAGGGCTGCCAAGCGCGTGAAGGTGCGTGTATGCCGCCAACACGTTTTTATAAACCACGCCGTCGCGCATGTTCCAGACGCCGGTTCCTCGCTCAAGCGTGAACGTTGTCGGCAGACTCCCGATGCAGTCCTGCGCCACCGATGAATAATGAAACTCATGGCCGTGAAGCCGCGTTCCAGCCGGAAAAAACGGCGTGTCAAAATCGACGACAACGTCCGTATAGCCGTGGCCCTTCGGCCTGCCGCTCAACATGAAATCCAGCGGCAACACCCCGGCCATGGGATAGCGAACGCCGTCAACCGTGATTGACCGCCCAAGATACATCAGGCCGCCGCATTCAGCGTAAATCGGCAGACCGTCTTCGGCCGCATCACTTAGCGACATCCGGAACGCCTCGTTTTCAGCCAGTATCGGAGCATGGGTTTCCGGAAATCCGCCGCCGATATAGAGCGCGTCGAGCTTCGGCAACGCCTTGCCGGAAAGCGCGTTGACGCTTATCACCTGAACGCCGCGTTCCTCAAGCAGCATAACGTTTTCCGGATAGTAGAACTGAAACGCAGTGTCGCGCACAATGCCGATTCGCAACCCATCGCCATCGCGAACGATCGCCTGATCGGGCGCATCCACGCAAAGAGGCTCGACAATGGACGCAATCCGCATGATAGCATCAATATCCATGTATTTCTCAGCCGTATCCCGTGCTGAAGCAATGGCCGCCTGCATCATCGGATGCTCGTCAGCCGGAGTTAGCCCCATATGCCGCTCAGGAAAACCTCCGTCCTTCAGGCGGGGAATCGCCCCGACAACCGGAATGCCGCAATATTTCAAGACAGCCGAACGTATCAGTCTTTCCTGACGAGCGCTCCCAACCCTGTTCAGCACAACGCCGGCTATGCGAACATCCGGATCGAACTTCTGGCAGCCCATAACGATGGCCGCAACCGTTCGGGTCATCTTGGTGGTGTCGATTATGAGGATTACCGGCGCGCCAAGTTGTTTGGCCAGTTCCGCTGTGCTGTATGCGCCATCGACGTTCACGCCGTCATACAGTCCTCGATTGCCCTCGATAACAGCAACATCGGCATTGATTGAACGGCGCACAAAAGACTCCGCGATTACGGATTGAGGCATCAGATATGGATCGAGATTGAAGCACAGCGAACCGGCTGCGGATGACAGCCAACCCGGATCAATAAAATCGGGGCCTTTTTTGAAGGGAATTACAGTTTTGCCGCGCCCCGCAAGGGCAGCCGCAACACCTAACGAAACGGTGGTCTTTCCTGAACCGCCGCCAAGGGCGGCAAAAACCACCCTTGGACAGCGGGATTCCAAAAGCAGGTTAATCCTTGAGACTACGCCTTCGGCGGCAGAACAAGATAGCTTCCGCCAAGGTAAGCGTAGGTGAGCTTCTCGGTATCGACGAGATCACGGATGGCTGCTTTCACATCATCCCTTGTGACATCGCCAACCGCGAACTTCTTCTGAATGTCGCCAGCCTTGAGCTTCTTCTTGCCCTCGGCCTCTTCGATTGTCTTGTAAATCGCGTCCATCAATTCCTGTTTCGACACTTCTGTACCCTCCTCCTTACAAAGGAAAAAGATTACGGCGGGCCGTTAAAGACCCGCCGCGGATAATTCTATCGTCTGATTACCACTTGAACGCCGCTGAGGTTCTGTAGGTCTCGCGGGCGATTGTGAAGTCGTCGATATGCTGATGCGTGAACGGAAGACCTGTGAGGCTAAAGAACTTCTCCCAGCCGACGCGGTCGATCCACTCGCCGAGACGCTCGTGCTTGCGCGCGCCGTTCTCGTATGCGGTAAGGATTGTCCGGAAAGCCGCGACAACTTCCGGCCACTTTGGAGTGTTGTTCGGAAGGTACGGAATCACAAGCTTCGAGAACTTCGGGTTCGAGCGAAGGCTGCCGATTTTTCCGCCGGCCACGATGGCAACGCCGTCGTTGTCTGGATCGGAAATTGGCATGGCCGGGCAGACCGAGTAGCAGTTGCCGCAGTACATGCACTTTTCTTCCTTGATCTTGACGCTCTTGTTGGCCGGATCCGGGCTGATGGCGCCGGTGGGGCATGAGCCGATCGTGGAGGGAACTTCACAAGCCCTCTTCACGTCTTCATGAACGATTGTCGGCGGCTTCCTGTGGATACCCACAACCGCGATGTCAGAGCAGTGAACCGCGCCGCACATGTTGGTGCAACAGGCAACCGCGAAACGCACACGGGCAGGAAGAGTCTTCGTGCCGGTGAAGTAGTCGGCAAACTCGTCCATGAGCACTTTCACCAGACCCGACGCGTCTGTCGCGGCGGAGTGGCAGTGAACCCATCCCTGAGTGTGAACTATGTTGCTGATACCGTCGCCGATACCGCCAACCATGTAGTTCTTCTGCTTGAGTTCGTCCATAAGCGGCTTGAGATTGCTCTCGTCGGAGACGAGGAACTCAACGTTATGACGCGTGGTGAAACGGAGATGGCCACCGCAGTACTTGTCGGCAAGAGCCGTAAGACCGCGAATGAAATCGGTGCTGATCAAGCGCGGGGACGCCGCGCGCACAGTCCAGAGCTTGTCACCGCTTTCGGCAACGTGAACCATCGATCCGCCGGAAAGCTGCTCATGATACTTCCACTGGCCGTAGTTCTTCTGCGCGACCGGCGGCAGGAACTGCATATAATGAGGCGGGCCGATATCTGTCTGCCTCTGTGGTAGGTCTGCCATATTTACAATCCTCCTTAACTTGTTAGGAATTTACACAGTAAAATTCACATTCGCCCAAGTGGCCGGAATTTCCGGCAACAACGGACTTCTACTTGTTAAGCTCGTCCTCGGTCCAGAAGTAGAACGGATCGCGGCGCGGCTCGAAAACCATCTGCGGGATCGGATCGAGCTCAAGGAATTCCAGGAACTCTCTCATGCCCCTGCGGACAATGAGTTCGCCGATTCTCTCGCGGTTCTTGCCATGCTCGTCCCACCACTCCCACATCTTGCGGATGAGATCCTTGAGGTTATCGTACGGCGGCTCAAGCGGCATGAACGGAACGATAACGTGCGAAAGAAGCGCGCCGATAACAAACGGAGCCTTGGAGCCGACCATTATGGTTGCACCGTGCTCCTTGCCCGGACGAAGCGCCTTCGTCATCTTGGCAATGCAGTGCATGCAACGCGAGCAGTTCGAGTTGTCGATGGCGATTTCGCCGCCGTTCAGGCTCATGCAGCCTGTCGGACACATGTCGATGATCTCGCCCTGAATGTTCATGCCCTTTGCGGCATAGTTCTTCACTTCGGCCTGATCGATCTGGATGTCGCCCTTCCAAGTTCCGATGAGCGAGAGGTCGGCGCGCGCCACGGAGGCGATGCAGTCAACGCCGCAACCGGCGGTCTTGATCTTGAACTTGTAGGGGAATGCCGGACGATGAAGCTCGTCCTGAAACTCCTGGGTAAGCGCGTAGGTGATATCGAGCGTGTCGATCATCGACCATTCGCAACGGCCCGGACCTACACAGCAGCTCGGAGTACGCATCGCCGAACCGGAACCGCCAAGATCCCAGCCGCGTGATGACGTTTCGGCGAATATCGCCTCGAGAGCATCGGTTTTCGTACCCAGAAGAACCAGGTCACCTGTTGAACCGTGCAGGTTTGTGAGACCACTTCCATACTTGTCCCAGATGTCGCAGATGTCGTTCAACGCCTTTGAGGTGTAGAAGAAACCGCTTGTCTGGTTGATACGTACGGTATGAAAATGTGCAACACCGGGATATTCGTTCGGAACATCGGAATATCTACCGATAACACCGCCCCCGTAACCGCGCACGCCAACGATGCCGCCATGCTTCCAGTGAGTTCTCCGCTCACGGTAGCATTGTTCCAGCACTCCGAGAAGATCGTTCGCGGAGTCATTCTTAGCCGCAGCTGTCTTGATTTCCGTTACAAAACTCGGAAACGGGCCCTTTTCCAGTTCGTCCAGTAACGGTGTTTCGTACTTCTTCTGGCTCATTCGCTCCTCCTTCGAAAGGATTATTCAGATAAAAACGGCTGAAAAGAATATAATGCGCCGTCGTTACAAGTCAAATAAGAAAAATCAATCCATGTATTAACCGGGTTTATCAAGATTTCATGGACAGTTGGAATCGTTTTACCGGTGCAAACCCTGCCGGAATCCCGCAGAGGCGTATCACGGAATCAGGATGGAAGAGTCCGCCTGATCAGCCCGTGACGGCGAGGGAATTCAACTACCGCCTGCGGTCATCCGGGCGGCGCCGTCTTCGGCCCGGTTCCGATGATTTTTTCCCGGCAGGCGCGGTTTTGGCGGAGTGAGCGGCTGTTTTTGGGGCTGCCTGAGTTGTGCCTGTGGGCTGAGGCGGGGGCGCGTGAAGCGTCTGCTGGTAGTAATCGTCCAGAAGCATGGCCATGATGGCGGACTCATCCTCGTTTTCGGCCAGAGCGCGGGCCAGCGGCACGAATCGCCTGCTTCGCTCTGTCTGAAGCTTGTCGCGCTCGCGGAGACGCGCTTCAAGCAAAGCGGTAATCCGCTCGGTGACAACCGCCTCCACGTCGGCGTCGGTGGGCAATGGCCGCTCCTGAATGTTGATGCCGAACATCTTTGCGATGCGAACCAGATTGAGCATCTCAACTACCGTCACCAGAGAAACCGCCACGCCTGAGGCTCCGGCGCGTCCGGTGCGTCCGGCGCGATGAACGTACACTTCCATGTCCTCAGGCGGCTCGTACTGGATCACGTGCGAAAGGTCGGGGATGTCGAGCCCGCGCGCGGCAACGTCGGTTGCCACCAGAAAACGTAGCGCGCCCTTGCGAACGCGCTCCAGAACGCGCTCGCGGGCGCTCTGCGACAGGTCGGCGCTCAGCTCGTCCGCGTCGTAGCCGAAACGCTGCAACACTGTGGCCACGTAATGCACGTTCACCTTTGTGTTGCAGAAAATTATGGCCGACGCCGGATTCTCGATCTCGATGAAGCGCACAAGGCAGCGGTCTTTGTCCATGCCGGGCACCGAGTAGAAAACATGTTCGATGTCGGTTACATGCTCTTTTCCGCTGTTCAGCGTCAAGTGTTCCGGCTCAGGAATGAATTCGCCTGCTGCTTGTATCACGGATGGCAGGAATGTTGCGGAAAACATGCATGTGTTTATGGCGCGCGTTGGCAGATAACGCTGCAACTGCTTCATGTCGGGATAAAAACCCATCGACAACATGCGATCCGCCTCGTCGAAGATCAGCATCCGGAGATTGTCGAGCGTGAATGTGCGCTTCAGTAGATGATCGAGCACGCGTCCGGGCGTGCCGACGACGATATGCGCGCCTTGCTTCAGCGCGTCGGTCTGTGTGCCGTAGCCAACTCCGCCGTACACCGCAACCGTGCGGAAGCCAGCGCCGCCGCAGAGAAGCTCGGCCTCCTGCCATACTTGTCTAGCCAGTTCCCGCGTGGGAACAAGTATGAGCGCCTGGCATTGGCTGCGCTTCGGGTCGAGCCTTTCGAGCATCGGCAGCAGGAACGCGCCGGTTTTGCCGCTTCCGGTGCGGGCCTGAATTATCATGTCGCGCGAGGCAAGCAGGCGCGGAATGGCCTGCGCCTGAACAGGCATGAGCGATGTCCAGCCGGCGCGTGCGGCGGCTTCGCGCAAACGCTCCGGCAACTGTTCAATTGTGACGGCAGTCGATGGGGTTTGCGTGTCTTCGGGTTGGCCTTGCGGCACTTCTATCGAATTGTTCATGGGAAAATCTCGTTTCTCTTCCGGCGCTTGTTCGGGCCGGATGCGGCGTTGTTCAAGCTTGAATTATGCTGGGCATTGTATCAGAAAACAGGCAGGAGCCGTAATTTGAGGTTCCCCTCATCCCCACCTTCTGAAAATCTCATTGTCCACCCCCGCGGCATCCAGAATCCTGCCTGCAACGAAGTCCACCAGATCCGAAACGCTCTCAACTCCGTGATAAAACGCCGGAACCGGCGGCGCGATCTTTACGCCAAGCCTTGCCAGCTTCAGCATGTTCTCAAGATGAATCGCGCTGAAAGGCATCTCGCGCGGCGATAGAACCAGCCTCCGGCCTTCCTTCAGGCATACGTCGGCGGCGCGGGCAACGAGGTTGTCGGCATAGCCGTTCGCAATCGCCGCAAGCGTCTTCATGGAGCACGGCGCAACGATCATGCCGTCCGTCCGGAACGAACCGCTTGCAATCGATGCTCCAAGATTCTGCTCGAAATGGAACTCTATCCGGCCTGATTTCATGGCCGCGCGGAGTTTTTTCGTAACTTTGGCGGAGGTTTCGCCGGAGAAATCGTGGCCGGTCTCGGCGCGGATTATCTCGAACGCCTGAGTAGTAATGACAACATGAGCATGGCAGCCGGAATCCACAAGCGCCTGAAGAATCCGAACGCCGTAAGCCGCGCCGCTTGCCCCGGTTATTGCAAGAATTATTCTTTTCATTTGATAACCTCGACAAGTTTATCGGCAATCGGTCGCGACGCGCGGACAAGCGCGTTTCTTGAAAGTGTTGCCAGATGCGGAAATGTTCCGAGCGCCGGAACTTTAGTGAAACGCGCAATCGCGTCGGGCGATGTTCTGGCCGCGGCGTCCGGCCTGCCGGGAAGAAGGCGGTTGAACACGATGCCGAGCGTATCGATGCAGCGATTCCGGGCATGATCGAGCGAAAGCAGCGTGTGGTTTATAACTCCAAGGCGAAGCCCGGCAACCAGAAACATCGCCAGGCCAAATTCGGCGGCCAAGTCCGAAAACAGGCATCCGTCGGCAATTGGCGTCGTCAGGCCGCCCGCGCCTTCCACCAGCACGAGATCGTAGCGGGAAGCAAGGTTTTCGTATGCAGCAACTATCTGACTAATATTAATTGTAACGCCCTCGATTCCGGCGGCAGTAATCGGCGCAAGCGGATGCCGCAGACGCACGGGGCATATCAACTCCAGCGGCTCATTAATGCCGAGCATGGCAAGATGAAACATCGCGTCGGACGGAACCAGCCGTCCGCGTTTAACCGGGCAGCCGGTTTCCACAGGTTTCATCACCACGGCGTTTACGCCTTTGCGCCTGAGAGCAAGCGCAAGTCCGGCGGTGACGACTGTTTTCCCGACGCCGGTGTCTGTGCCGGAGATGAAGATTCCGCCAGGCTTGCTCATGGAGGATGTTATATGTCAGCCGACAGGTATTTGTCCAGGCGGATGCACGTTCGCGATTGTTTGGCCTGTTTGTTCCCGGAAGTGCTTTCCTTGCCGATTAGTGTATAATCAAAGTTTAAATCAAACCCCCAGGAGGTATTGGGATGGATGTCGTAACACTTCCCCCTGAGATAGACAAGAACAAGATTGACAGCCGGTACAGGCTGGTGATCATTACGGCGCAGAGGGCCAAAAGGCTGGCGTCAGCCGGATTGAGGCCGCAGGTGCAGACACGCTCCACCAAGCCTACCACGATGGCGCTTGAGGAAGCGCTGGAATCGAAGCTCGACGTCGTTACGGGAGACGAAGCCAAAAAGGCAAAGCGCGAGGCTCGCAAGGCCGAGGTTCGCCGCATGGCCGAGCTTGAGCGCCGTGAGGAGCCGAGCGGCGAGATGTCGGAGATCGAGAAGGATCTCCAGATGTACCTGCACGAAAAAGAGCACAAGGACAGACAGGCTATCGAAGACCTCTTTGCCACAGGCGAGGCGACTGCTGAAGAAGCCGAAGGCGGCCCGGATACCGAACAGAATACGGAAGAAGAGTAATTTAGAGAGAGGCCGGGATACGCAAATGCCAGCTTCGGTTGTTCTCGGCATAACTGGAAGCATAGCCGCCTACAAGTCAGCGGAACTTGCAAGGCGGCTTTCCGGTAAGGGTTTCAATCTGTCGGTTGTCATGACCGAAAGCGCCCGCCGATTCATAACCCCCCTCACATTCGAAACTATCACGCGTCGCAAGGTTCATGCCAGTCTCTGGGATGAACCACTGTCGCATATCGAACTTGCAGCAGCCGATCTGGTTCTTGTTGCTCCCGCGACGGCGAATATCATCGGCAAGGCCGCATCCGGAATCGGTGACGACCTGCTTAGCACAATTCTTGTCGCAGCAGGTTCAAAAGCTGCATTTGCTCCTGCCATGAATACCCGGATGCTGAACAATGCGGTCGTTCGCTCAAATATTGAACGTCTTTCCGCGACGGGCTGCCTGATCGTTCCGCCTGAAAGCGGATCGCTTGCATGCGGCGATGAAGGCGAGGGCAGGCTTGCGTCGATCGACGAGATTGTTTTATATGTGGAAAAAGCGCTCAGGATTCAGGACATGAAGGGCGAAAAAGTTCTCATCACATCCGGCCCCACCCGCGAACCGATGGATCCGGTTCGTTTTATATCGAATCGCTCGTCGGGCAAGATGGGTGCCGCGATTGCGCGCGAGGCTTTCAGGCGCGGAGCCGAAGTCACAATTGTCACCGGCCCGACGCACGCATTTATTCCGCGCGCTGTCAGATGCGTCTGCGTGGAGACTGCCGTTCAGATGCGGGATGCGGTGATGTCGGAGATTGGCTCTGCGTCGATGGCGGTCATGGCCGCTGCCGTGGCCGATTATTCGCCAAGAGATGTGTCACCGGAAAAGTTGCCAAAAACAGCGGACGGCGCGCGGATTGAACTGGAGCCAACCCCGGACATTCTGCGCGAGGCGGGAACGCTTGAAAACAAGCCGTTTCTTGTTGGATTTTCCGCCGAAACCGGCCCACGGACAGACCGCGCAACGGATAAAATGAGGAGAAAAGGCGCCGACATGATGGTTTTCAATGATGTAACACTTCAGGGCGCGGGCTTCGATACCGATACGAATATCATAACGATCATCGACAGGGCCGGAGGCATGGTTGAATGCCCGGTAATGTCGAAAGACGATGCCGCTTCCGCCATACTCGATCGCGCGGCATCGCTTCGATCTTGACTTCAAATCGAATTCTGGTAATATTTTCAGGTAATTATGAGAGAAGAAATACTCAGGCTCAAGGAACGCGTTGAAAAGTCTCCCTCATCGGTTCTGTTTGTTGCGCTCGCCGAGGAGTACAGGAAGAACGGCATGTTCGACGAGGCGGTTTCCGTGCTCGAAAACGGATTGCGCCAACAGCCCAATTACATGAGCGCGCGCGTCGCGCTCGGCAAGATATACCTTGAAAAAGCCATGCCCGACAAGGCGTTGGTTGAGTTTGAATGCGTTGTCAGCGCTATTCCGGACAATCTTTTCTCCAGACGCAAACTTGCTGAAATATTTCTGTCGAAAGGTGATAACGAAAGCGCTCGTGAGCATTTTGAAGCCGTTCTGGCTTTGAATCCAGCGGACGAAGACGCTGCCGCAACGCTTGAGCGGTTATCATCCAATCCTGTCCCCGTCGAAACGGATATGGCGTTTCCGGAACCGGATTCGGAGCCTTTAAGCGGGTCTGCTTTCGAGCCACCCGCCGTGGCTGAATACATGGAGACTGAATCCGCAGTCCCCGAATCGACGGCAATTCCGGAAGAGCCAGAGCTTGCCGACGCCGCTTTGGAATCCGGATTCGGTTTCGTGGAGGAAATCGATTCTGAAATAAACACCGAAAGCATGGCCGATGTCTATATAGGGCAGGGGCTATACGACAAGGCGATGAATGTTTACGAGCGGCTTCTCGACAGCGACAAGGGAAACCGCGCGCTGCTCCAGAAAATGAGCGACCTGAAGATGCTTACGGTGGTTGTCGAATGGGTGGATGACAAAAAAAAGGCCAGCGAGAACGAGCAGGTGGTCAAGAGAATGAACCTGTTCATGAGCGACATCCGGAAAAGGGCCAACGAAGTGTCGGGTGAGGTTGCCGGTGGAGCTCGATAATTATCTTAAGGATGCGGTAGGCAGGGTTCATGGCGCTATTGCCGCGGTGATCTTTGGAAGCGACGGGATTGCGGTGTCGCATTGTGCCGGTGGTGGATTAACCGATCCGTCGGCTTTTGGTGCCGCCGGAGTTGCCAATCCGGCTGCTGTCAGCGCCGGACTGGCTGACCTCCTCCGTATGTTCGACGATGTATCATCGGAGTTGCTCGGTAGCGGGAAGCTGCGCGAGATTACGCTAACTGCCGATTCATTCACTTATGTTGTTTCACGAATCAACCATGAATATGCGGTAGCCATTGTCCTTAAATCCGACGCAGCCTCAGGCAAGGCCAAAATAGTTCTGCGCCGGGCTGTTAATGACATAAGAAAAGTGTTTTAGTCATCTCTCCGTCCATGTTTCGCGATAACAACGCCGCACGATTCGCTTCGGTCAAAAAAATACTTCTGGATGGAAAATCAGACGCTGTATTGCTGACTTCGCTCAGAAACGTCCGCTACCTGTCCGGCTTCACCGGCTCACAGGCTTTTATTTTTCTTGCCCGGAAACGTTCGTTTTTTGTAACGGATGGACGCTATGAGACGCAGGCAGGCAGCGAAGTCAGGCATATTCCCGTCATGATAGAGTCGAGATCAAGAATCGATGCGATAACATCTCTGGCGGAACGTTGCTCGGCTCGGACATTGGCGGTTGAATATGGCGATGTGAACATGGAGATGTTCAACGCCCTGAGAAAACGCGGCCTTCGCATGAAACCTCTTGATATCCCTGTCGAAAGATTTCGCATGATCAAGGATGATGCGGAAATATCCGCCATCACCAAGGCGGTTCGGATTGCCGAAAAAGCGTTCCTCAAGATAAAGCCGATGATCAGGCCGGGCACGCGCGAAGTTGACATCGCACTGGCGCTCGAACACGAGATACGAATGCTTGGTTCGGCAAAACTGCCGTTCGATACTATTGTTGCATCCGGTGCGCGCGCAGCTTTGCCGCACGCTTGTCCCACTTCGCGCAAGCTGCGCAAGGGCGATACTGTCATTCTTGACTGGGGCGCCGAATGGAACGGTTACTTTTCCGACATGACGCGAACATTTATTTTGGGGGGCACGGGTGGAGAAAAGCGCCGGGTGTATGATATAGTGCTCGAAGCGCGGGATATGGCGGTGAATTCGGTCAGGCCCGGCATTCAGATGAAGGACATCGACAAGGCTGCTCGCGAGCGGATCACAGATGCCGGATTCGGTAAATATTTCGGTCATGGCACCGGACACGGTGTTGGTCTGGAAGTCCATGAAGGCCCTCGCGTTTCGATGATGGGAACTGGCGCTGCCGAGCCGGGCATGGTTTTCACGATCGAACCCGGCATATACCTGCCGGGCAAGGGCGGCGTAAGGATCGAGGACATGGTGATAGTCACACAGACCGGCGCGAAGGTTATTACCAGGCTGCCCCGCGATCCGGATATTCTTTAGATAACGGAAACAACATAATAGATGGAAAACAAGGATATAAAAGAACTGCTCAAGCTTCTTCAGGGAACGGATGTTTCCGAAATAGAAGTGGAGCGCGACGGAACGAAGGTTCGCATCAAGCGCGGCTTTGCGCAGCCTGCCGAGATAATGGTGGCTGCCGCCGCTCAGCCTGCTTTTGCGCCACAGCCTGTTGCAACGGCTCAGCCGGTTACTGCGGCGGCTCAGGCTGCCGAGGTTGCTCCGATGCTGGACGAATCCGCAAGGTATGTGAAAATCACCTCGCCGATTGTCGGATCGTTTTATCGCTCGCCCACGCCCGAAGCCCCGCCGTTTGTCGATGTCGGCTCCGAGGTGCGGAAGGGACAGGTGATCTGCATTATCGAGGCGATGAAGCTGATGAATGAGATAGAGGCTGACGCTGACGGCAGGATAGTCAAGGTGTTGGTTCAGAACGGTCAGTCTGTCGAATACGGCCAGCCGCTTTTCCTTGTAGACCCAAGATGAACCTGTTCGGGAAGGTGTTAATCGCGAATCGCGGCGAGATTGCGGTTCGCATTATTCGTGCGTGCCGCGAACTCGGCATAAAGACCGTTGCCGTGCATTCAACCGCCGATTCAAACGCGCTGCATGTGCGCCTTGCCGACGAATCCGTCTGCATCGGCCCGCCGCAGTCCACGCAGAGCTATCTTAATATTCCGGCCATAATCAGCGCGGTTGAAATAACCGACAGCGAGGCCATTCATCCGGGCTATGGCTTTCTTGCCGAAAACCCGCAGTTTGCCGAGGCGTGCCGCACATCCGGCATCGCGTTCATCGGCCCGACGGCTGAAAGCATTCGCATGGCCGGAGACAAGTCGAAGGCCCGCGAGGTCATGAAAAAGGCTGGCGTTCCGGTTGTGCCGGGCAGCGACGGCCCGGTTTCCGACGAGGCTTCTGTTGTGGAAGTTGTGGAAAAGATCGGCTATCCGGTCATCATCAAGGCGTCGGCGGGCGGCGGCGGCAAGGGAATGCGCGTTGTGGAGAAGAAATCCGAACTCATGCAGGCGTACCACATGGCGCAGCGCGAGGCTCTGGCTGCGTTCGGAAACGGCGATGTGTACGTGGAGAAGTTCATAACCAGCATGAGGCATATCGAAGTGCAGGTAATGGCCGACAACAAGGGCAAATGCATCTATCTTGGCGAACGCGACTGCTCGGTTCAGCGCAGGCATCAGAAGCTTGTGGAGGAAGCCCCGTCGCCGGTTGTAAACGATGCGCTCAGAAAGAAGCTCGGAACGCTTGCGGTGAAGGCTGCTCGCGCGTTTCGCTACACCAATGTCGGAACTGTCGAATTCATCTACGACGACGACCAGAACGTCTATTTCATGGAGATGAATACACGCGTTCAGGTGGAACATCCGGTTACCGAATACGTTACGGGCATCGACATCATAAAAGAACAGATTCTTCTTGCAGCCGGCAATCCGCTTCGCATCAAGCAGACCGACGTGAAAATAACCGGCCACAGCATCGAATGCCGCATCAACGCCGAGGATCCGGTTAAATTCGTTCCGTCGCCCGGACTTATCACGTCAATCATACTTCCGGGCGGCCCCGGCGTTCGCGTGGACACTGCGGCATATTGCGGCTGGAACGTTCCGCCGCATTACGATTCAATGATTGCCAAGCTGATAGTTCACGGGCGCGACCGCGACGAGGCAATCATGCGAATGCGCCGCGCGCTTGAGGAGTTCATAGTCGAGGGCATCCGCACAACCATTCCGTTTCACAAGCGGGTCATGGAATCGGATCTGTTCCGTTCCGGCCAGTTCAACACCAAGTTCATCGAGCGCCTGAACGAATCGGCGTAGGCATATATATACGTACGTAATTGGCGTTGCATCGCGTACGTATGTGTTATAATTGTTTTTGTCGTCAGTTCCAGCCTGACTTTTGGAGGCATAAACAGCGATGCGGGCAACGGCGTTTCGAGCCAATTTGTATAAAATAATTGAGACCATCGCAGACACCGGAGTGCCGGTTGACGTGGAGCTCAAGGGGAAAACTGTGCGGATCGTTCCGATCGAATCCCGGCGCAAGCTCGACAGGCTTGTCAAGCATCCGGATTATCTGAAATGTGATCCTGATGATGTGGTTCATATGGATTGGTCTGAAGAATGGAAACCCTGACATATCTCGATACTCATGTTGTTGTCTGGGTTTATGCCGGACTGCTTGACCGCTTGAGTGATGCCGTCATGGAGCGCATCGAATGCGACAGAATCGTCATCTCTCCCATGGTTGAACTTGAACTCCAATATCTGTTTGAAACCGGCAGAGTGGGAATCCCCGGTAAAATTGTTGTGAGCGAGTTGGGAGAACGAATAGGGCTTGGCGTTTGTTCCAAGCCGTTTCTCAAAATCATTGCGTGTGCGCTGCAACAAAACTGGACACGCGATCCGTTTGACCGCATTATTGTTGCGCACGCCGCGTTGGACGATTCCGTGCTTGTCAGCCGCGACAGGGCGATTGCCGATAATTATTCGCGCACGTTCTGGCAGTAGCAATTTATTACGCCAATGAAGCGGAATCATCGATTTCCCGGCCTTTACGCGCTGACTGATACGCGCATTTCCTGTCTGCCTCACTATGAAACCGCCGCAGCGCTTCTTGATGGCGGCGCTCGAATTATTCAGCTTCGCGATAAAGTCATGACGCCACTGGAACTCTACGAAACAGCCTGCCGTATTGCCGACCTCTGCCGCAGGTTTGACGCGCTGTTCATTGTGAACGACCGCGTTGACATCGCCATCGCATCCGGAGCCGACGGCGTGCATCTTGGGCAGGACGACCTGCCGCTTGCGCTTGCCCGCAAGGTTTGCGGCGCACGGTTCATAATCGGCATATCAACCCACACAATCGACCAGGCGCTTGAAGCCGAACGCGGCGGGGCCGATTACATCGGTTTCGGCCCGATATTCGGCACATCGACGAAGGATACCGGTTATGCCCCGCGCGGGCTTGGGATGCTGGCAGAGGTGCGGGCGGCGGTGAAAATTCCGGTTGCCGCAATCGGAGGCATTACCACGAACAACGCCGGTGATGTTCTGCGGGCCGGGGCCGACATGCTTGCGGTCGCGTCGGCGGTGCAGGCGGGCGGCGATGTGGCGGGGGCGACGAGAAGGTTTGTTGCTGCCAGTAATCGTCCGCATCGTTTCCTCCCCTCTCTGCTATAATTATCAAATGTCTGAAATACCTGAGCATTCCCTGAAAATAATTCCCCTTGGCGGCGTCGAGGAGATCGGCCTGAACATGACCGTTCTCGAATATGGTGACGATATTATTGTTGTCGATGCCGGTCTGATGTTCCCAGACGAGGAGATGCACGGCGTCGATTACGTCATTGCCGACACAACGTATCTTCGCGAGCGAAAAGACAACGTCCGCGCCATTCTTCTCACCCACGGCCACGAAGACCACACCGGAGCGCTCCCGTATGTTTTGCGTGATATTACCGTGCCGGTTTACGGCACGGCGCTAACCATCGGGCTGGTGCATTCGAAGCTTCGCGAGCATAATCTGCACGAATCGACCGAATTTATTGTCGTCAAGCCGAGGGACGTTGTTCAACTTGGCCCGTTCAGGGTGGAATTCATCCGCGTGACGCACAGCATTGTTGACGGCGTGGCGATGGGAATCGAAACGCCTGTGGGGCGCGTTGTGCATACCGGTGATTTCAAGCTCGATCCGACGCCGGTTGACGGCGAGCTGATGGATTTCCACAAGTTTACCGAATACGGCGAGAAGGGCACGCTTGCGCTTCTGTCGGACAGCACGAACGCCGAACGCGGCGGTTTCACGTTTTCCGAGAAGGAAGTGCGACGCGGCCTCGACCACATTTTCGCGGCGGCGCCGGGCCGGATAATCATAGCCACGTTCGCCTCCAACATTCACCGCATACAGCAGATTGTGGACGCCGCCGTGATGTGCAACCGCAAGGTGGCCCTCAATGGCCGAAGCATGATCACCAACACGCAGATTGCCCTCGATCTGGGTTATCTGAACATACCCGGAGGAACATGGCTCAAGCTGACAGACCTCGACAAGCTTGACGACAGCGAGGTTGTGCTGATCACCACCGGAAGCCAGGGCGAGCCGATGTCGGCGCTGTCGCGCATGGCGGTTGACGAGCACAAGCAGATCAAGATCAAGGAAGGCGACACCGTCATTCTTTCGGCCAAGGTGATTCCGGGAAACGAACGGGCCATCGGCAAGGTTATCAATCATTTGTTCCGGCGCGGCGCGATAGTTCATTACGAGAAGGTCTCCGACATCCATGTGTCGGGTCATGCATCGAAGGAAGAACTCAAGCTGATGATGAACATGGTGAAGCCGCAATACTTCATCCCTGTTCACGGCGAGTACCGGCATCTGGTATATCACTCGATGCTTGCGCCTAAGTGTGGCATTCCGAAGGAAAACGTTTTCATACTGCAGGATGGCGAGCCTGTGGAGTTTCTTCCTGACGGCACTGCGCAGCGGCTTGAAAAGGTTACGTGCGGACGGGTTTTCATCGACGGCAAGGGCGTGGGCGACGTGGGCGACGTTGTGCTTCGCGACAGGCGCAGGCTGGCCAGCGACGGCGTGATCCTGATACTTCTTAACATGGAGAAGGAGAGCGGCAAGATCATCTCCGGCCCAGATCTGGTGTCGCGCGGATTTGTGTATGAGGATGAATCGCGCGATCTGCTGGACGCCGCCAGGTACGAGCTTGAATACGCGCTAATGGAGATGGACTCCGAGCTTAAATCCGATATGGCGATGCTTCAGACCAAGCTCCGGAGCGTGCTGAAGAAATTCATATACAAATCGATTGAACGCACGCCGATGATTCTGCCTATTGTGATGGAATTGTAGATATAACTTCCCCCTGTCCTCCTTATTGTGGTGGGCTGGTGAAGCCGGGGGGTGAGCGTGGCAATAAAAATAAACCGTTCGGGGAGGCAACAAAATGTTCGAGGCGATAATCCTTGGTATTGTTCAAGGCCTGACTGAATTCATGCCTGTCAGCAGCACGGCGCATCTGGTGTTTCTTCCTGAACTGTTCGGATGGCACGGCGCGGTCGATTCGATGGCGTTCGACGTTGCGCTTCATTTCGGCACAACGCTTGCGCTTCTGGTCTTCTTCTGGCAGGACTGGATGGAGATTCTGTTGAAAAACCGAAGGATGCTATGGCTGATACTGGCTGGAAGCGTTCCGGCAGGTGTGCTTGGCCTCCTCTTCAGGAAGGTGATTGAGGAATCATTCAGAACTCCTGCGCTCATGGCCGCCATGCTGATTCTGTTTGGAGGCGTGATGTATGTTGCCGAGAAATTCGGCGGCAGAAAAACGCTATCCGATCTCGGACTTCCAGACGCCGTCACCGTCGGCATGGCGCAGGCCCTGGCTCTCGTGCCCGGCGTATCGCGCTCCGGAGCGACAATAAGCGCCGGATTGTTCATGGGTTACAGCCGTCCTGCCGCGGCGCGGTTTTCGTTCCTGCTGTCCACTCCAGCCATATGCGGCGCGACGCTTCTTGAGAGCAAGCATATAATGCATGGCCTCGACGCGGAAATGAGCATATTTGCCACCGGATTTGTCACCTCTCTTCTGGCTGGATGGGGCGCGCTTCTTTTCCTGATGCGCTATCTTGAGCGCCATCCGGTAAACGTGTTTGTTTACTACCGGCTGGCATTTGCCGCGCTTATAATAGTTACATTATGGCAAAAAGGCTGAGTGACGAAATCCTCGCGGTTGTCGCGTTCTTCGCGGGCATATTCGTTGCCGTCAGCCTTGCCACGCATCATCCGTGGGATCCTTCTCCGTTTACCAGAACCGGGCTGACCCATACCGCTAACCGCACCGGCCCGGCAGGCGCATGGCTTTCCGAAACGCTCTTCCAGATGCTTGGATCCGCAGCGTTAGCGGTTCCGGTATTTCTGGTCATCTATGCCGCGCGGAGGCTGGCCGGACGCGAGAAGTCGAACCGGCTCATGAGAATTGTGTCGGTGTCGGCTTTTGTTCTGTCGTTCACGCTGATGCTTCATTACCTTGGCGAGATCGTTCCGATACAGCCGGAAGGGCTGGATGCAGGCGGCATGACCGGTTACATGCTTGCCCGTTCGATGAGCAGGCTGTTTTCGGACATCGGCACATTGATTATCGGACTTGCAGCGTTTGTGGTTTCGGTGCTTGTGCTTGTTCCTATTACGCTTGTTGATCTGCTGAAGGCGATATGGGCAGGCACGAAGGCGTTGTTCAGGCCGTTGAGGCCGCTCTCGGACGCGATGGAAAAGATCGCTGCAAAACGCGCGGAAGAGGCCGGGTCTAACGCAGCCGAAACATTGGAGCCTCAGGCAAAACCACTGGAAGCCGCGCCGGTTATTGTCGCGGATTCTGTTGCCGCAACGGAAACGAGGCTGCCGCAGCCGGAAGAGCCGCCAATCGAATTTCTTGAGCCGCCGCCGGAATTGCGTGGCAGGAATGCCGAGCCGCCGCCCAATCTTTTCAGCCAGATAAAGGATGGCGGTTATGTGCTGCCGTCTGTCGGCCTTCTGAGCGCGCCGCCCAAGGGCCGCATTGTTCTGTCTGCCGATGACCTGTGCGAAAACCTCTCGATACTTGAGCGCAAGCTTGCCGATTACGGCGTTTCCGGCAAGGTGTCTCGCGTGCAGCCGGGGCCGGTTGTGAGCATGTATGAGTTTGAGCCTGCGGCAGGCGTCAAGATAAACAAAGTGATGTCATTGGCCGATGACCTGGCGATGTCGATGAAGGTGGAGCGTATTCGCGTGACCACGCTCTACGGCAAGGCGGCAATCGGCATCGAGATTCCGAACGAAAAGCGCGAAACCGTGTATCTGCGCGAGATTCTTTCTGCCCGCGATTTCGTGGAGCGCAAATCGCCGCTTTCGCTTGCGCTGGGCAAAGACATCCTTGGCAAGCCGATGGTGGCAGACCTTGCCAGAATGCCGCATCTGCTGGTTGCGGGAGCAACCGGCGCGGGCAAGAGCGTGGCGGTTAACGGCATGATTCTAAGCATGTTATACAAGGCGTCTCCCGCCGATCTGCGGCTTGTGATGATCGACCCCAAGATGCTGGAACTCTCGGTTTATCAGGATATTCCGCATCTTTTCGCCCCCGTGATAACCGCGCCGAAAGACGCCTCCGGCGCGCTTAGAAAGCTTGTGTTCGAGATGGAAACGCGCTACCGGCTGCTTGCCGCGAAGGGCGTCCGGAACATTGACGGATACAACGCTGCGTTAAAAGAAGGCGAGGAAAAGCTGCCGTATATCGTTGTGCTTATCGACGAGCTTGCCGACCTGATGCTCACGGCTCCGCGCGAGATCGAAGACTCGATCGCGCGTCTTGCCCAGATGGCGCGCGCCGCCGGAATTCACCTGATTCTGGCCACGCAGCGCCCGTCGGTTGACGTGCTTACCGGCGTGATAAAGGCAAATTTCCCGGCTCGAATATCGTTTCAGGTGAGTTCGAAGGTGGATTCACGGACAATTCTGGATTCAAACGGAGCCGAGCAGCTTCTTGGCAAGGGCGACATGCTTCTTCTGTCGCCGGGCTACCGGCTTGTGCGCATACACGGCGCATATGTGGATGAAACCGAGATTGGCCGCGTGGTGGATTTCGTGAAGGCGCAGGGACAGCCGGACTACGCGGCGTTCGAAAAAATCGTGGCTGAGGACGAGGCGTATCAGGCAAAAGGCGGCGACACAGACCGCGACGAACTATACCGGAATGCCGTGGATGCTGTCGTCTCCAGCGGGCAGGCGTCCATATCGTATATTCAGCGGCGGTTGAAAATAGGCTACAACCGGGCGGCGCGCATCATGGAACTGATGGAAGAGGATGGCATTGTCGGCCCGCCGCGCGAGGCCGGAAAGCCTCGCGAGATCCTGATTGCGAAGGGAGCGGAATGAGGCGGTTCACGTTGTTTTTTCTGGTTGCGTTTTGCCCGCTTTTGACATCGGCTGGTGTTGCGGCAGCCGAGCCGGTCATAGATACCATAAAGCGATCCTATGAATCCATACGAGATCTGCAGGGCGGTTTCAGACAGGAAAGCGTGATCAAGGAGCTTGGCGAAACGAAGAAGGCGTCGGGCAGATTCTTTATCAAAAAGGGGAAAATGCGATGGGAGTACGCCGAGCCTGAAAAACAGACGATAGTCGTATCCGGCGGCGAGATGCTTGTTAAACAGGCCGGAAACGCGGAGATCATGCGCGGAAAGTTCGATGCCGCGGCTTACGGCCAGACGCCGCTTGCGCTTCTTTCGGGGCTTGGCGATGTCGAGCGCGATTTTCATGTCAAGCAGGAAGGCGCGTCCGCGATTGTTCTTGCTCCAAAGGCGGACATGGGTGTTGTGCGGACAATAAGAATCGAGATCGGGCGCGGCGCATTTCCGGTGAAAACGCTGAGGCTCACCGACATCTACGGCAATATAAACCTGTTTGCACTGGAAGGCGTGAAGATCAACAAGGGGATCGGCGACGAAGTTTTCGTTCCGTAGCAGCAGGTTGCAAACGAAGTTTGGAAATGGCGCGTAACAGCCGCCGGAGCTATAAAAGGCGCGTGAAGCGGCGGAAACTGTCGCCGCTTGCAACTGTTGCGCTTGTAATGCTGACGCTTGCGCTGGCTGTGGTTGCATTCTTGGCCGGAAGAAAATACGTCGGCCACAACCAGGCGGAGGAACATCACGAGCAGGAATACATCGAAAAGACATTCCCTCCCGAACTGGACATCCTGCCGCCTGCCGGACGAAAAACCAAACCACCACATGCTCACGGCAGGCCCGGCGAGGTGGCGATAGTTATCGACGACCTTGGCATGAACACCGCGTCGGCGCGCAGGTTGATGACGCTATCAGGCAACCTCACATTTGCCGTGATACCATGGCTTCCTCACTCTCACGAGATTGTTACCGCAGGCGTGGCAAATGGAGTGGAGGTGATCCTGCATCAGCCGATGGAAGCGCATGATTATCGGGGCAGGAAGATGCGCGGAATGCTGCTGACCGGCATGACCGATGATCAGTTGCGCGAAACGCTCAACGAAAGCCTGAACGCTTATCCCGGCATCAAGGGCCTGAACAATCATATGGGATCGACGTTCACAGAGAACTTCCATGCGATGAAAACAGTTACGGAAGAACTTGGCCGCAAGGGACTATACTTCCTCGACAGCGTAACTTCAGCGTCTTCAGCCGGGAGAAGGGCGGCGGCAACATCGGGAATCAAGGCTTATCGACGGGATGTGTTCCTCGACAACAAGCCCGATTACCTGTATATGCTGGGCATGTGGGAGCGGTTTATCGCAATGGCTCGCGAGCACGGCGACGCGATTCTGATTGCTCACGACCGGCGCGATACGATCAGCTTTCTTGAGCGGCGGCTTGGCGATCTGGAGAAACAGGAACTTACGCTTGTTTCGCTTTCAAGGCTGCCGTCGGAAACGCCTGTGGCGCTTGGGAAACTGGAAGCCGGTTCAAGTTCACTCGCGGAATAATCCCACGCTCAGATAACGGTCGCCGCGATCCGGGAAGATGACCACAACCCGTTTTCCCGGCCCAAGCTCCTTCGCGAGCTTTATGGCCGCACAGGCGGCGGCTCCCGATGAAATACCGGCCAGAATGCCCTCCTCAAGCGAAAGACGGATCGACATTCTTTTTGCGTCCGCATCGGATACCTGGGCGATTTCATCGTAGATGGATCGGTTCAGAATGTCGGGTACGAACCCCGCGCCAATTCCGGCAATCTTGTGAGGCCCCGCCGGACTGCCCGAAAGAACGGCGGACGCGGCAGGCTCCACGGCAACAACTTTTACTTCCGGATTTTTCTCTTTCAGCACCTCGCCCACGCCGGTGATCGTGCCGCCGGTTCCAACTCCGGCCACGAATCCGTCAACAGGCGAGTCGAAGGCATGGAGTATTTCGAGCGCGGTTGTGCGCCGGTGAATTTCAGGATTCGCCTGATTTTTAAACTGCTGTGGCATGAAGAAATGCGGGTTGCCCGCGACAAGTTCCTCGGCTTTGCTCACCGAGCCGGACATCCCCTTCGTGCCGTCGGTAAGCACAAGCGTTGCGCCATATGCCTCAAGCAGATGCCTGCGCTCCAGCGTCATGGTGTCGGGCATGGTCAGAATGAGCTTGTATCCCTTGACGCGGGCAACCATGGCAAGCCCTATGCCGGTATTGCCGCTTGTCGGCTCCACAACAGTGCCGCCCGGCTCAAGCTGCCCGCGCTTCTCGGCGTCGTAGATCATGGAATACGCTATCCGGTCCTTGACCGACCCGCCTGGGTTCATGCCCTCAAGCTTTGCCCAGACCTCCGCGCCGGATGCGTCCGCAACATGACGCAACCGCACAAGCGGCGTATTGCCGATCAGTTCGTCGATGTTTCCCACTTTTTTCATGAATGCCTCCCCTGTCGTCATTTTCATTGTGCCAACCAAGCGTTGCCTTTGCCGATCAACTCTTCCGCGTGACGAAGCGACGTATCGGTTTCGCTTCCGCTCAACATGCGGGCAAGCTCGCGCACGCGCTCGCCGTTTTCGGTTATTCGCGCTTCTATCGTCGTTGCGCCGTCAGCCGATAACTTGTCAATCACAATATGCCTGTCGGCATATGCGGCTATCTGCGGAAGGTGTGTGACGCATATCACCTGCTGCCTTGCCGCAAGCCCTTTCAGCCGCCTGCCCACATCCTCGGCGGTTCGTCCGCCTATTCCGGCGTCTATCTCGTCGAAAACAAGAATAGGCGTTGTGTTCCCGGTGACGCTTTTTATCGCCAGCATCACGCGCGAAAGTTCGCCCCCGGAAGCTGTTCTGGCAACAGGTTTCATCGGCGTTCCCGGATTGGGGCTCAACATGAAGCTCACCCTGTCGGAACCGTCGGGGCCGGGCTCGGCATCCTCAACCAGAACGCTGAATTTTGCATCCGGCATGGCAAGCAGGCGGAGTTCCGTCTCGATGGAAGCCGACATGCGCGTCGCTGTCTCGCGCCTTATGCGCCCAAGTTCAGCAGCCGCCGAATTATAATCGGCCCGGCAGGTCTCAAACTCAGCCTGTAGCTCCGCGCGGCGGCTGTCCGAGTGTTCCATTTCGTTCAATTCATCCTCTGCCCGTCGCAGATAATCCAGAACCTCATCCACCGACGAGCCATACTTGCGCTTGAGACGGGCGATTACCTCCAATCGACCGATGACTTGATCGAGTCTGCCAGGCTCCGCCTCCAGCGAATCGTTGTATGAGCGCGCAAAAGCGGCAGCCTCCCGCGCATTGGCTATCGCTTCACGCAGTGAATCCACCGCGCCAAGAGCGGATTCGTCGTAGCGGGCGATCTCGGAAAGCGCCGACATCGCGCCGGAGAGTGTGTCGAGCGCGGAGCGTTCAGCCACGGAAAGGAGTTCGTGAGCCTCGGCTGAATGGCGCTGTAGTTTCTCGATATTGGCAAGCTTAAGTTTTTCGCTCTCAAGCGCCTCCTCCTCGCCCGGCTCAAGGCAGACATCCGAGATTTCGACTGTCTGAAACCGAAGCATGTCGAGCCGCCGGGCGCGTTCCCGCGCAAGCGAGTCTATTCGCTCAAGCCGTTCGGACAGTTCCTTCATGCGCGCATGGCAGGATGACACGCTTGCCTTCAGCTCCAGAGCCTTGGCTCCGGCGCAACGGTCGAGCAGATCGAGTTGGTTGCGCTCGGAAAGAAGCGACTGATGCTCGAACTGGCCATGCATGTCGGCGGTGGATTCGCCGAATTCGCTTAGTGTTTTCAGGCTTGAAAGAGTGCCGTTGATGTAGATGCGGTTTCTGCCCGACGCGCTTATCACACGTCTTACAACAATATCGCCGGAAGCATCGATGCCGGATTGTTCGAGAGGAACGCAATTTGCGTTTTCGATCAGGCCTTGGATCTCAGCCTCGTCACAGCCTGTCCGTATGAGATCTGACGATGCGCGTTCGCCAAGAAGAAGCGCGATGGCCTCAAGAATCACGGACTTGCCGGAGCCGGTTTCGCCGGTAATAATGTTCAGGCCCGGAGCGAATTCTATCTCCAGCGAATCCGCGAGAACAAGGTTTTTGATTCGGAGTTCGCGCAGCATCCGGCGTTGTTTCAGCCCACCATTACAACCAGTTCATCGAGGGATTTCCTGCGTTTTTCTGTGGGCGGTTTGTCCGGGTATCCAAGCGGCGTAAACGCTATCGGCTCCAGATCGGCGCTGATGCCCAGAAACGAACGCGCTTCCGAAACGTTGAAGTTGGCCACCCAGCATGTTCCAAGCCCTTCGTCGGTTGCGGCCAGAACAATGTGATCCATGACGATGGCGCAGTCGATATCGCCGAAATCCTTGCCGTCGCCACGAACCCATCCCTTGTTTCTCAAACAGCATACGCAGATGACAAAAGGTGGCTGTACAAACCAGTCCCGGTCGTAAATCTTTCGAAGCTCAGCTTCCCTGCCGCTTGTGGATATGACATATATCCGGAACGGCTGGCGGTTTGTCGCGGTCGGGGCAAGCCTTGCCGCCTCAAGCACGCGCGCCAGGCTGTCTTGCCCTACAGTCGCTTGCGTGTAGCCTCTCACGCTGTATCGTTCGGCGACAACTCTTTGAAATTCCATGGAATCACCTCCGTGAGACGCTCATGAACGCGATTGATTCATTCACGGAATCATATAACAGCCGGAAGGTTTCAGGCAAGGAATCGCTTGGTGAATTGAAGTGTTCATCATTCCGAGCTATCGTAACGCATGAACCGCAACATTAACCCGTTTCGCAAAGACCGTGCGCGAGCAGTGCCGCCTGTGCTTGCGTTTCTTGGCGTCATAGCGTCACCAATCATTGCAGACGACTATCTGTATGCCATGATCTCTGACAGTTTTGGAGACGCGGGAATTGCAAGCCCGCCTGTTCCTTTTGACAATACATACTATTACGAGCGCGAAATGGGAGCAGGACTTAGACGGCGCTTCTTCGAACTTCCCAGCCTGATCGAGCCGGACGCTATCATCGGCATAAAGACCAAGGCGCTTGAAATCGAGAATCTGCACTCGCGAAATGGTTGCAGACTGATTAACATCGATCCTGGTTACATCGACATGTTCAAGGTTGTGCTCATATCCGAAAAATACGGAGGCATGAAGATTTACCTGTCGAACGGATTCTATGCCGATGTGACGCTTGCATACGAGGACGGACGGTTCAGGCCTGAGGCAAGGGCGTTCCCCGATTTCATAGACGGACGGCATTCGGATTTTTTTGTAAAACTGCGTGAACAGTACAAAAAATATGTCCGTGAGTTGCGCAAAACAGATTAAGAGCTTGTGTTACTATTTCCGCCATGCGAAAGATACGCCTGACACTGCAATACGATGGAACCGCTTACGCCGGATGGCAGTTTCAACCGGACGCGCCTTCCATTCAGGGAGCGATTGAGGCGGCAATTGCAAAGGTTACTGGCGAACAGGTTCGCGTGACAGGGGCCGGACGCACAGACGCAGGCGTTCATGCGCTTGGCCAGGTGGCTGCTTTCCGGTCGTCAAGCAGGCTTAAGGACGATGTTATGCTGCGCGCATTGAATGCCTCATTACCGCATGACATCCGTATTGTTGATGCCGTAACCGCCGATGATTCTTTTCACCCTCGCAAGGATGCGGTGGGCAAGAAATATGTGTACCTGATACAGAACAGGCGAATACCGTCAGTTTTTCTCGGCAGGTGGACATGGTTTGTGCCGCTTCCGCTCGATCTGGATGCCATGCGGGAGGGATTGTTGTATCTGGTTGGCCGGCATGATTTTTCGTCGTTTCGCACATCGGGGGGCGACGCTGTCAGCCCGGTGCGCACAATAAACAGCATCAATATTTCCAGGGATGAAAAAACCGAAT
>JACRHH010000013.1 GCA_016212095.1 Nitrospirota bacterium | reverse complement strand
CGCTCGCCTCCCAATGGCCATTGCCCTTGTCGGTCATCGCGCTCCATGTGGTTCCGCCGTCGGTTGACGCTTCGACAATCATTGGGTCTACAGTCCAGGCAGCGCTGTTCTCGTCATGAAGGGTTGTGCCAACAGACACCGCAGGGAAGCTCATCATGTTTTCCTTCGCCGAGATAAATATCTTGAAGGTGTAGCCGGAAGTGCCTGCGGAAATGCTGTCCTTGAAAAGGAAATACGATCTTACTTCCGGCGTCATGCCTGCAATCTTGTCGTTGGCGTCCTTCAGTGTGGCGCGCACGGTATCTCCCATGGTCATGCCGACGAACGGATGGAACGTGACACTCTCTCCGCCCACGGTAACCTTCATGTCCCAATAACCTGCGCTCATGCCGCCCATCGTCGAAGCCATAAGGTAGTAAACAGTGCAGGTGTACGTGCCGTCGTTGTTGTCAACGATGCTGTCAACCGGCGTGGTGTGATCTTTCGTGGTCATATGCATCAGCGGCGCAAGGGCAAGCGCAAGGCCGGGAACCAGAGTGCCGCTTGTCCGCTCCTTGATCTGAATCTTGAAGGTTGACTTGCCCTGCGCCTGCATTGTGACGGGCATGAATTTGACGCGGTATAGGCTTGTGAAGCGCACTTTGGCAAACGGAAGCTTGCCGACCTTGTCTGACTTCATGCCCATGCCGTCCTTCGCCGCGATCATGGCATCTTCCATCTTGCCCGCGATGTCTTCCGGCATTGCGGTTCCGGCAACGGTTATGGCGCCGGATAAGCCGGTTCCGTCAAGCTCGCCGCTTGTGTCGCCGAGGTCATCCGCCAGTTTCGACAGAAGCTCGAACTGCTTGTCAGGCGCAAGCCCCATCTCCTTGGTCAGCTTGCTGAACGCGGTTGCCGACATGCCCTCAAGCATCTGCGCGTCGGTAACTCCCGTTCCGGATGCGAATTCGGGCTTCACCGTACTGTCCGGCGCATAACCGAATGTGTTTTCGAAAAGCGTCTTCGCGGCGGCAAGCGTTTTGCCTTTTTTCACGAGATGCTTGATCACGGTCGTGGCCGGCGTCATGTGAATGCTTGTGGATGACAATGTTCCGCCGGTTGCGACAACCGCAAGTTCTCCGGCGGTGGCTGTCTGGTTCGTCGCCTCATCGGTGTAAGTTCCGCCGGTGCTCTGAAGCGTGAGGTCTTCTGAAAGTTTCGCGTTGGGGATGTTAACGGTGTAATGGCCGTTCGTTACGGAAACAGGCCCGGCCACGGTGTTGCCGGAGGCGTCCAGCACCGTAAGGCTGCCGCCGCTCACCGGCCCGGCGGTTACCGTGCCGGAAACCGCGGTTGTCGCCTCAGGGGTTGTTTCCGAACCTCCACCACCGCATCCGGCGGCAGAGAATATAGCCGATAATGCCAACAGACAGACTGACGCTGATTTGATCTTGAAACGCATGACAGTACTCCTATCCCATATCCATGGAGAATGATTTTTCCATAACCGCCGAAACGACGGGTATCAATCGGCTAATGATCGGGAAAAATCAGTTTTCCGGTGGTCTGTAAGGAGTTGCGGCGTGATACAGGTATCTTGATGAAACCACAACGCGGATTGCAGGACTGTAGGTGGTGTGCAGAACCGCGTCGAAAACCGGCTCGGCAAGGAATACCGAATCGAATGATGACGAAGCGGCGTCCACGCCCGGCTTGCCGCATGTGTCGAGCGTGAAAACGGAAGATGTTCCGCCGGATGCATGAACGGCGGCTGTGATGCAGAACGGCGCGAACAATGCGGCGAGCAGGGTGAAAACGATTGCGGCTGATGCAAAACGCATGTTCTGGTATAGCATTTCAGGCGCAATATGTTCAAGATGAAGTTCAGATTTTAGATTCGCTGCCGCCCCCCTGTGATATACTTTTTCGTGATCATGACAGCCGAAAACACGCATACAGCCGGATACAGAGTGGGAATAAAGTATATGCGCGTGCGTTTTGGTTGTCTGCTTCTAGCCGCCGCTTTCCTCCTGTCCGACTTTGCCGCAATTCCCGCCGCTTTCGCTGAAAAGACCAAATCTGCAAAATCCGTCATCGACTTCCGGCGGCATGTCAGTTCCAGATTCGAAAAAACCGTTCGCGCAAGCACGCGCTACATCATCGTTCACACCTCCGAGGGCGGCCTTGAAAGCACGCTCCGCTCGGTGTTGCACGGCAAATGCTCAAGCACCGACCGCACCCTGGGCGGCCACGCGCATTTCGTTATCGCGCGCGACGGGCGCATTTTCCGCACCCTCGACATCAGGCTCAAGGCCAACCACGCGGGCCTGAGCATGTGGAACGGCGAGGACGACCTGAACGAATCGTCCGTCGGAATCGAGCTTGTAGCCTACCATTACGCCGACATTACTGACAGCCAGTACGCATCGCTTGGCAGGCTTCTCGGTCAGTTGCGGAAAACGTACCGCCTCGATGACCTGGCTGTGCTTACCCACAGCCAGGTTGCATACGGCAAGCCCAACCAGTGGTTTAAAGACAATCACAGGGGAAGAAAGCGTTGCGCCCAGAATTTCGAACGGGCAAGGGCGGGGCTGGGCCCCACATGGGATTTCGATCCGGATGTGAGGGCCGGGCGGCTTTCGCCCGATCCACAGCTTGCGGCATTGCTCTATCCTGTGTCCTCAGGGCCTGTTTCGGAGACACCCCGGACAGCAGCCGGATCGAACGTCATCACAAAGGACAACACCGCCTGGACAATCGCGGGCGACGACTATAACGCGCCCGACACCATCTATCAGCTTCCCGACGGCAGCGCGGTCGCAGGCGACAAGATCGCATCGTCCATCGGCTGGGATCGCGTTCCGCACGGAACGGTCGTGCTTCTTAATCAGGAGCAGGATGAGCGGGAACAGGAGCCGAACCAGCAGGCTTTGCAGGCTCTTAAGCCGGCGGCGGAACCGGCTCTGAAGCCGACTCGGCCCGCATCCGGGCCGGTGAAGCTCATTTCACGAGGCCGAAACGCCTGGGAGCTTGCCGGAGCGGACTACCGCAAGAAAACCACGATCTACTTTTACCCGAACGGACGCATCATGAACGGCAACCGCATCAGGGACTGGGACGACATCCCGCGCGGAACGAAGGTGCTGATCGGCTACAGCGGCCCGCTCAGGCTTCGCGGCGGAAAGCTCAAGGGCGGACTGCCTGATGACGCGGTGCTTCTTCTTCCGGGCAACAGGCTGGTGACCGCCAACAACGCGAAAAACGCGGGCCGTCTGCCAAAAAGCGCGCGCGTGTTTGTTCCGGCCAAGGGAGTTGGCGGATGAGAATTTCGGCTTTTCGAGCGCTGGCATTGATGGCTGCGCTTGTTTTTATTCCGGTTCCGTGCCTCGCCGCTCAGGGACATGTGGTAAAAGTGATCGACGGCGATTCGCTCGTCATAAAGATTGACGGCAAACCGGTTGAGTGCCGCATGACCGGAATCGACGCGCCTGAACTTGGACAGAAGCCGTGGGGACACAGGGCGCGCAATTACCTTATTGAGATCCTCCAGAAATCCGCCTGGCGCGTTACCGTGGAAACCGACGCGGAGGAGCGCGACAAATACGGCAGATCGCTGGTTTATCTGCGCGACAAGGGCGGCTTGCTCATTAACCTTCGGATGGCCGAAGACGGATACGCGGCAGCGTTTTCGATCGGACCGAATGTGGCACACGCAGCGGAAATAGTTGCAGCGACTGAGCGGGCGAAATCATCCGGCAAGGGCATATGGACGCGCAAGTTCGGGCTGAAGGAAACCCCATCGCGTTATCGCGAGAGGCATGAAAGAAGGCGATGAAAGCCTTCAAGCGGAGCATTGTTAATGACTGAGACACAGGCGGCCACCGGGTTTATCTTCAACGGCGAGCGAATTCTTTCCATCGCGCAGGCCATAATAATCTTCATCAGCGGTTTCGCCGTGGCGCGGCTTGCTGGCGCATACATCGGCAGATACGCCGGAGACCGCTTCGGCCTTCACGAGGCCACGCTTCTGCGAAGGTGGGCCAAATATCTGATTATCGTTCTGTTCACGCTTTCAGCCCTTCACCAGCTCGGGTTCGACCTGAGCGTGCTTCTGGGCGCGGCGGGCATACTGTCCGTTGCGATAGGGTTTGCGTCGCAGACGTCGGCGTCCAATCTTATAAGCGGGCTATTTCTTGTGGGAGAACGGCCATTTTCGGTTGGCGACACAATCAGCATCGAGCAATTCACAGGCGAGGTGCTGTCTATCGATCTGCTTTCGGTGAAGCTTCGCACCTTCGACAACCTCTACGTCCGCATCCCTAACGAAACGCTGATAAAATCGCCGGTTACCACGCTCACGCGATTCCCGAACCGGCGCATCGACATAACTGTAGGCGTTGCCTACGGCGAAGACATCGACAAGGTTCAACGGGCGCTGATGAACGTTGCCGCAAACAACCCGCAATGCCTTGCCGATCCGCGTCCGGCGTTTCTGCTGGACGGCTTCGGCGATTCGGCGATAAACATCAGCTTTCTTGTCTGGACGAAATGGACAAGGCGCGAGGAGTTCAACGATCTGAAAACGACGCTGCACAAGGATATTCTGAAGGCGTTTCACGAGGCCGGCATAACCATTCCGTTTCCGCACCGCACGCTTCTGGCCGAAGGCGGCAAGCCGTTTGCGGTAAGGATAGCCGGGGGCGAGTGACAAACCTGTCTGGCCAAATCACCAAAACCGGCATCCTTCTGGCCAATCTCGGCTCGCCCGACGAGCCCACAACCGCCGCCGTAAGGCGCTATCTGAAGGAATTTCTCTGGGATCGCCGCGTGGTCGAGATGCCGCGCCCGCTCTGGTGGCTGATTTTAAACGGAATCATCCTGAACACCCGCCCGCGCCGCTCGGCCCACGCGTACAAAACCGTCTGGACGCCGGAAGGCGCGCCGCTTCTGGCCATATCCAAAAAACAGGCAACGGCGCTGGAATCCGTCATGCGCCAAAAGAGCGAAGGCTTGGAGGTTGCCGTCGGAATGCGCTACGGCAGTCCGTCTATCCGGAGCGGCCTGGAGGAACTGCGCGGCAAAAACTGCGGAAGGATTGTGATTCTTCCGATGTATCCGCAGTATTCGGCGGCCACAACCGCTTCAACCTTCGACGCGGTTGCCGACGCGCTGAAAACGTGGCGGCATGTTCCGGAACTCCGCTTTATCACAAACTTTCACGATCATCCCGGATACATCGCCGCGCTTGCCGCAAGCGTGAAAACGGCGTGGCGTAATGGCGAGCCGGATAAACTAATCATCAGTTTTCACGGAATGCCGAAGCGTTGCATCGATCTGGGCGATCCGTACCACGACGAATGCGCTGCCACGGCCCGGCTTCTGGCCGCGAAGCTCGGCCTGCCGGATGGTAGATGGATAATGACGTTCCAGTCGCGCTTCGGCAGGGACGAATGGCTTAAACCGGCCACGGACGATACGCTTCGCGCCCTTGCGCGTGGCGGCGTGAAGTCGGTTGACGTGATCTGTCCGGGCTTTCCGGCAGACTGCCTGGAAACGCTGGAGGAAATCGCCGTCCAGAACCGTGATTTCTTTCATGCGTCTGGCGGCGAACGATACCGCTACATTCCGGCGCTGAACGACGATCCGGCGTTTATCGACGCGCTGGGGGAAATTTGCGCCGGGAATATTCCTCATGGATGATAGAATCAAGCAAGCATCAGTAAGGAGACGGTCGGATGACATACATTGGCAGGATAAAGGCCGATCAGGGCATCATGCTTGGCAAGCCGGTAATAGCCGGAACGCGTATCACTGTTGAACTAATCCTGAGAAAACTTTCCGAGGGGACTTCAATTGACGAACTTGTGACGGCATACCCTCATCTTGCGAAGGATGATATTCTCGCTGCGCTTTCGTATTCTGCTGACGTTATGGCGAGGGAGGAGATCATTGCGGTTTAAGATTGTTGCTCAGCATTGATAACTTCAATATCAATCGGATGTAGGCTGAAAACACTTTTGACTTGCTTCAATCTCATTCGCCATCCTGATAAAACCCGATTCCGTCAGTTTATATTCTCCACGCCCAAGGAAATCAATATATCCTTTGTCTCTTAAGTTTTGAATTGTTCGTTGAAGAGTTTCTTCAGGATGATCTGGTGCCTTTTTATGACCCAAAAGATTGGAAAATCGAATTGCCAATGTCATGTTTTCACAAGACATCAATTTGCTTCTGGAAAAGAATGGATTCTGTGCGATCAGAATCTTATTAATCAGCAAAAATGCGATAGTTTCCCAATTTGAACCAGTTATCCGTGCAAGCTTGCTCATGATCTCTCCTCTTTTCGGCTCAATCGCTAAACGTATGCGGTTAACATAATCGCCACATGCGTGAATGTCAACGGAACCCCGTTCCTCCGCCATCGTTTCCAGCATTGTTTCAAGCCATGCCGCGTGTTACCTTATGACTGGAACGCAAAATGACTACACCTTACTCCCGCCACGCCGCAGCCTCCGCCGATCCTTGTCGCGCCGAATCCGATCTTGGCGAACTTGTCGCAGCCGCGCCTGCGCTTAACCGCCCGGAAATTCTCCGGCCCGCCGCCCTGCTTTTCGGCGCAAGCCGCTTTCTGGCGGCGTTTGCCCTGCGCAATCCGGCGTTTCTTGAAGACGCGATAAGCCGCATTAAAGAGCCTGTCGATTCCGCCGCGCTTGCCGCGTATCTGGCCGAAAACCCGTGTCCGCCCGGCGTAGAAGGCGCGATGCGGCATCTGCGCGTTATGAAAAAACGCATGATTCTGCGCATCGCGCTTCGCGACCTGACCGGACAGGCCGATCTCACCGAGGTGATGCTGGAGCTTTCATGGCTGGCGGAAGCGCTTGTCGAAACCGCTCTCGGCGCGGCTCGCGCTCAACTGCATGAACGGTTCGGCGCTCCGGAAGATGAGCGTTTCGCGGTGATCGGCCTTGGCAAGCTTGGCGGCGGCGAGCTTAATTTCAGCTCCGACGTCGATCTTATGTACGTTTACGACGGCCAGCCTTCGGATGAGACATCGGGCGTGGCCTCGCTTTCCGGCACGCGCCGGAATCGCATCTCAAACCACGAATACTACTGCAAGCTTGGCGAAATCATCGGCAAATTGCTTTCGTCAAGCACCGCCGACGGATTTGCCCACCGCGTTGACCTGCGCCTGCGCCCGAACGGCTCGCGCGGAGACCTGGCCATGCCGCTTGACGGCTACGAGTTCTACTACGAAACGCACGGGCGCGAATGGGAGCGGGCCGCGCTCATACGCTCGCGGCCGGTTGCCGCAGGCATTGGAGCCGCCGGAGACTCCGCAACCGGCTCGGCGTTCATAAAGATGATCCAGCCGTTTGTTTTCCGCCGCTCGCTCGATCACGGCGCGATTGACGAACTGAAAAACATGAAGGCGCAGATCGACGCGGGCGCGCACAGCGACGACATCAAGCGCGGCAGGGGCGGCATTCGCGAAATCGAGTTCTTCACGCAGAGCTTCCAGCTTGTCTATGGCGGGCGCGATAAATTCCTGCGCGGCACAAGCACGCTTAAAACCCTGCACCTGCTGAACCAGCGCGGCTTTGTGGGCTACGATGAACTGAACACGCTGACGCAATCGTATATTTTTTTGCGGACGCTTGAGCATCGCATCCAGATGAGGCACGACCTCCAGACGCATACTTTACCAGCCGACGCCTCAGAAAAGGATATAATCGCCCGCTCGATGGGCATCGCGCCGGAAGCGTTCGACGCCGAAATCATGCGCCATCGGGACGCCGTAAACTCGATATTCCGCGCCCTGTTCGGCGGCGGCGAGACTGAAGCCAAGCCCGAAGTCGATGAAATTACAGGGTTTATCTTCGGCGAGGACGCCGAGATCGGGATTGGGGAACTTGCCGCATCCAGGGGCTTTGCCGACACGAAACGCGCCGCGCGCAATCTGGCGTCGATGCGGGAATCGATGGCATTGAACCAGACCATCCGCACCCGCCGGATGCTTCGGGAAATTCTGCCGCCGCTGATGAGCCGAATCGAGGCGAGCGCCGAGCCGAACCGGGCGCTCGATCATCTGCATTCGTTTCTGGATTCGCTTGGGCCGAACGAATCGGCCCTGTCGGTGCTTGCCGAAGCCACGCCGCTTGCGGGGCATCTAATTACGGTTTTCGCCGAAACCGAACATCTCTCCCGCATCCTGATTGCCAATCCGCATCTGCTGGACGCCCTTCGCGAACAGGGCGTTTACGGCAAGCGGACGCTTTCCGCCCTGCGGCGTGATCTTGCGCTCACCATAGAAAACACCGGCGACCGCGCGTCGGCCATCCGGCGGTTCAAGCTGATGGAAGACGTGCGGCTTGGAATTCTTTTCCTGAACGGCGAAATCGGGCTTTCAGGTCTGCTGCGGGCGCTCACCAAAACAGCCGAGGCGGTGCTTGGCGAGACGTTTGAATCTACGAAACCCGCTGAAATCGTGAACGAAATGGCGGTTATCGGCCTCGGCAAGCTTGGCGGCTGGGAGATAACCTACGGCTCGGATCTCGACGTGATTTTTCTTCATGCGGGCGACGGTGAATATACAACCAGACATGCCGAAGCAATTATAAAAGCAATTTCGTCGTACACGCGGGAGGGAATCGCCTATAAGCTGGACACCCGGCTTCGCCCAACCGGAAGCAAGGGGCCGCTGGTGCAGGACTTGGCCGCATCGCGCCGCTACTATATGGAGAATTCGGAACTCTGGGAGCGGCAGGCGCTTCTTCGGGCGCGTCCCGTGGCCGGAAGCCTGCGCCTTGGCGCCGAGTTTTTCCATATGGCGCGCGAGGTTATAGCCATCGGCGCGAAGGAAAAGAACCTCGCGGAGGAGATCAGGGCGATGCGCGGACGCATGGAGGCGGAGCTTTCGCAGGAAACGCCGCGTCAGTTCGATCTGAAATTCGGCCCCGGCGGCCTGAACGAGCTTGAGTTTGCCATTCAATATTTACAGATGAAACACGCGAAATCGGCTCCGGTGGTCATTGTGCCGAACACGCCGATGGCGGTGAAAAGACTTGCGCGTAACGGTTTTCTGAACGCAGCCGACGCCGGAGCAATAGAGGAGATTTATTTTTTCTACCGCGAACTTGAAACCATGCTTCGGCTGATGGGCGCGGCGGCCCTGCCGCGCGAGGGCGAGCTTCCGGCGCTTGTGAACCGGCATTTCGCAAGACGCGGCAAAGGGGACGCCATGGGCAGGCTGCCGGAGGCGCGGGAGAGAATCAGGGAGATGTGGGTAAGGATGGTTCGGTAGGCGGGTCGAGTCATTGCGAGGCATACTGCCGCCAACCCATTGAGCTTGCTATCTAATTCCATTTCCAGATCAAATGTTCAACAACCCCCACCCCACCCTCCACTTGCTAAGGGGAGGGTGGGGTGGGGTTATGGCGTTGGAGCTATTTCGCCTCCGGCGCTGTCTCGGCAACCGGCTCAAGCGACTTGGCCCGCTGCACAAGCATTCTCCATGCGCGGTCAACGTCTTTCTGCGCCATCTCCATGAGCTTCGCCGCAAGCTCCGGCTTTGCCGCCTTGAGCGAGCGATAGCGGTTTTCGCCGTAGGCGTATTCCTCGAATTTTATCGACGGATCCTTGCTGTCGATGATCAGCGGGTTCTTGCCCTCGGCCTCAAGGTTCGGGTTGTAGCGGTAGAGCGGCCAGTGTCCTGACGCCACCGCCTTCTTCTGCTGGTCAAGCCCGGTTGTCATGTTTATGCCGTGGTTGATGCAGTGCGCGTATGCGATGATGAGCGACGGGCCGTCGTAGGCCTCGGCCTCGTTCATCACCTTCACCACATGGGCCGGATTCGCGCCCATCGAGATACGGGCAACATACACGTTGCCGTAGGTCATGAATATGCCGCCGATGTCCTTCTTCGGCATACGCTTTCCGGCTGCGGCAAACTGCGCAACCGCGCCCCTTGGCGTTGATTTCGACATCTGGCCGCCGGTGTTGGAGTAAACCTCGGTGTCCAGGATCATCACATTCACGTTCTCGCCGGAGGCAAGCACATGGTCGAGTCCGCCATAGCCGATGTCGTAGGCCCAGCCGTCGCCGCCAAGAATCCATACCGACTTCTTGACGAGATAATCGGCAAGCGGCATGAGGCGTTTCACGAGAACGTCATCGCCCTTTGCGGCGAGCGTCGCCTTCAGAACATCAACGCGCGCCCTCTGCGCCTCGATCTCCACCTGATTGGCCTGCGACGCGGCGATTATTTCGTTTGCCGGGGCAGCGTCAACCGTTCCCGCGTCGGCGAGTTTTTTCAGAAGCTCGACCGCCTGCGACGCCTGCTTGTTTACAGACTGGCGCATTCCAAGGCCGAACTCGGCGTTGTCCTCAAACAGCGAGTTCGCCCAGGCCGGGCCGCGTCCGTCGGCCCGCGTGCAGTACGGGGTGGTCGGCAGGTTGCCGCCGTAGATCGACGAGCAGCCTGTCGCGTTCGCGATAACCATGCGGTCGCCGAAAAGCTGCGTGGCAAGCTTCACATACGGTGTTTCGCCGCATCCCGCGCATGCGCCCGAATACTCGAAGAGCGGACGCCGAAGCTGGCTGCCCTTGATCGTGGTCAGGTTCAGGTCTTCCACCGGATATTCCGGAAGCGAAAGGAAATATTTGAGGTTTTCGTGCTCGCGGGCGCGAAGCTCCTCTGTGTTTTTGGTCATGTTGATCGCCTTGCGGCCCGTCTTTGCGCCGGTGGCGTCTTTCTGCTCCGCCGGGCAGACGAAAACGCATGTGCCGCAGCCGGTGCAGTCTTCGGTTGCAACCTGAACGAGGCACTTCTTGCCCTTGAACTGCGCGCCTCCCTTGGCGTCGGTTATTTTTAAACCCGCCGGCGCGCCGGTAATGGCCGATTCATCAAGAATCTTCATCCGGATGGCGGCGTGCGGACAGACAAGCGTACATTGCGCGCACTGGATGCAGACATCGGTGTCCCACTCAGGCACGTTCACGGCAATGTTACGCTTTTCGTACTGGGTGGTTGCTGTCGGCCATGAGCCGTCGCACGGGAATTCCGAAACCTTGATAGTGTGCCCCTTGCCCTCGATCATTTTCGCGGTCACGTTCTTCACGAAATCCGGCGCTTCCGCCGGCACAACCGGCGGCTTGGCGTGGCCGTTTATCTCGGACGGAATAGCCACCTCCACAATGTTCTCAATCGCGCCGTCAACCGCCGAGTAGTTCATGTTGACGACCTTGTCGCCCTTGTTTCCGTAGGTCTTCTTGATCGCTTTCTTGATCGATGCGACGGCCTCTTCCCGTGTGAGAATGCCTGAGATCATGAAGAACGCGGTCTGCATGATCATGTTGATGCGGGCGCCAAGGCCGAGGGCGGCGGCAAGGCTTATGGCGTCGATGATGTAGAACTTCGCCTTTTTGTCGATCAGCGACTTCTGCACATCCATGGGAAGGTGACCCCATATGTCGTCCTTGCCGTAGTCGGAGGTGAGCAGGAACGTGCCGCCCTCCTCAAGATTGGCAAGCATGTCGTAGGTGTCCAGAAACACCGGGTTGTGGCAGGCGATGAAGTTCGCCTTTTTTATAAGGTACGGAGCCAGAATACGGTTCTTGCCGAAGCGCAGATGGCTGGTGGTTATCGACCCCGATTTCTTTGAATCGTAAACGAAGTAGCCCTGGGCGCTGTTTTCGGTCTCGGTTCCGATGATCTTGATCGTGTTCTTGTTCGCGCCCACGGTTCCGTCGGAGCCTAGTCCGAAGAACATGGCACGGAAAACGTCGCTGCCCTCGATGTTGAACCTGTCCTCATCGTACTCAAGGCTGGTCATCATCACGTCGTCGTTTGGGCCGACGCAGAAATGATTCTTTGAGTTTGCCGACGCGGCGTTGTCGAAAACAGCCTTAGCCATGGCCGGGGTGAACTCCGCCGAGCCGAGGCCGTAGCGTCCGCTCAGTACCTTGGGCATCGCCGAAATCGTTCCGGCATCCAGCGCCTCGCCCAAAGCCGTGCGGACATCTTCATAAAGCGGGTCGCCTGCTGAACCGGACTCCTTCGTGCGATCGAGCACGCTTATTACCTTCACGGACTTGGGCAGCGCTGCAACCATCGCCGCGCAGTCGAACGGCCTGAAGAGGCGGACGATGACAAGCCCCACCTTCTCGCCCCTGGCTACAAGATGCTCGACGGTTGCGGCGGTAACCTCAGCGCCCGAACCCATGACAACGATCACGCTGGTTGCATCCGGCGCGCCGATGTAATCGAAAAGATGGTACTGCCTGCCGGTGAGCGCGGCCAGCCTGTCCATCGTCTCCTGCACGATGGCCGGGGTTGCGGAGTAGAACTTGTTCACCGTCTCGCGGCCTATGAAATACACATCGGGGTTCTGGGCGGTTCCGCGCATCGACGGACGATCCGGCGTAAGCGCCCGGCCCCTGTGCGCGGCGATAAGGTCTTCATCGATCACCGCGCGCATGTCGTCAAACGTCAGCTCCTCAACCTTCTGTATCTCGTGCGATGTGCGAAAGCCGTCGAAGAAGTGCATGAACGGGATGCGCGACTTCAGCGACGTCTGCTGGGAGACCAGCGCGAAGTCCATGCATTCCTGAACGTTCTGGGAGCAGAGCATTCCCCAGCCGGTCTGGCGCGCGGCCATAACGTCGCCGTGGTCGCCGAATATTGACAGACCCTGACAGGCAAGCGAACGGGCGGTGATATGAAACACCGTCGGGGTAAGCTCGCCCGCGATCTTGTACATGTTGGGAATCATGAGCAGCAGTCCCTGCGAAGCGGTGAAGGTTGTGCAGAGAGCGCCGGTTGCCAGAGCGCCGTGAAGCGCGCCGGCAACACCGCCCTCCGACTGCATCTCGGCAACCATCGGGATCGATCCCCAAATGTTCTCCTGCATGGCTGCCGCCTTCTGGTCGGCCTCCGCAGCCATCGGTGATGACGGGGTGATTGGATAGATGCTGATAACTTCATTTGTGGCGTAGGCAACATGAGTACATGCCTGATTGCCGTCGATTGTGACCATTCTTCGTGCCATGGCGATTCTCCTTGCAGATTTATATTGAAATACGTTAAAACAGCGTTTGTAATTGCCGCCCGTTCCGGAAAAGTTTCCCGCAGCCAACGGATATGCAACATCAGCCGGGCAATGCGGGAATGCAATAATATCAAGGTTTTTTTCGATGCGTCAAGCCGTTGCGCCTGTTTCTGACGCAAAGCCCGCTGTTATTGACATCCTTCGAACTGTTTTGCTAATTTAATCAGTCCGAGCCGGTTGAGAAAACCCGATCGGCAATTTGTTGAACCAGCATTCCCGGGTAGCTCAGCCGGCAGAGCAGGTGGCTGTTAACCACCCTGTCGGGGGTTCGAATCCCTCCCCGGGAGCCAAAAAACAGTCCGCTGAACTCCAGCGGTTTTCAGTAAGCGCAAAACCCCGCAAGGCAATCCCTTCGGGGTTTTGTCATTTGCAATATGCCACCGGTCAGGGTGACACATGCAGGCCTCAATGCACCGAGCACGAGATGCACGGGTCATACGCCCGCACAAGCATGGAGGCCAGCAACTCTATCTCCTCGTCCTTTTTGCCGCTGTCGCCGCTTACCCGCGCCAGTTCCTCGATGTCGTGCTGGATATTGGCGTGGTTCTGGCTTGTGGGTATGATGCAATCAGATTTCACGATCTTGCCCTTCGCGTCGAACTCGTAGCAGTGGTATAAAATCCCGCGCGGAACCTCGACCGCGCCCACGCCCACGCCGCTTTTGGGCGTAACCGGCTGGCGCGGCTCGTCCCACTTTGAGCCGAGAAGCTCGTCTATTATCGCGATGGAATCGAGCGTGACATGAACGCATTCCACAAGCTGGGCGATGTTGTTCATGTACGGGTTATGATTCACCGGCTCAAGGCCGAAGCTCTCCGACAGCTTTCGCGCCTCCGGATGCAGCATGGCGAAGTTGTTGTTCAGGCGGGCAAGCGCGCCCACGGCAAACGATTTCCGGGATAGCCTGCTCCACTTCGATGTCGATTGCTCCACGCAATATTCGTTCGTCATCTTCCTGTACTCGTGTTCCGGCTTGCGCACGCCGTCGGTGGATACAAGATCGCCGCCGATGAACGGGTATTCCTTTGCGCTTCCAAGCGATACAAACTCGGTCTCCCGCACAAAGGCCGGAATCTTGAACGTGCGGAAGATGTCGGCGGTTTTCACCAGATCGGCCATTGCCGCTTCAAGCCGCTTTTTTATCGCCTCAAGCTGGCCCTTTTCGGGCAGCATCGTAAACCCGCCAACAACGGTTCGCGTGGGATGAAGCCGCCGTCCGCCGATAACATCGCAGGCGTCGTTTGCCAACAGCTTCAGTCCGGCAGCCATTTTTACCACGCCGGGGTTCGCCTCGACAAGCGGAATCACGCTGCCCAGGTTCAGGAAATCGGGCGCGGCCAGAAAATAGAGGTGCAGCACATGGCTTTGAAGCGTCTCCATATGCTTCAGCAGAATGCGAAGCTTGCGGGTCTGCTCGCTCGGCACAATGCCGAAGGCGTTTTCGATGCCGCGAATGCTTGCAAGCGTGTGGCCGATGGAGCATATGCCGCAGATTCTGCCGCAGATCCAGGGCGCGTTGTCCCAGTTCTTGCCCACAAGCATCGCCTCAAAAAAGCGCGGGGTTTCCACCACCTCCCATTGGGCTGTCTCCACCTTGCCGTTTCGTATGCGAATCTGAATGTTGCCGTGGCCCTCAACCCTTGTGAGATGATGCACGTTTACGTTGCAGGATACTTTCATCGTCTCCTCCCCTTTCCCAAAGGGGAGGATGGTGGATTAACTCCCCCCTTTGCCGCCGAAGCCGTTTTTTTGGCTTTCGCCTTGCCCCTGATCTCATCTACATGCGACGCAAAGCCGCCGAAGCATTCCAGCCTGTCGAGCATCGCCTCGGCAGAAATACCGTGTTTTTTCGCGATGTTCCTCAGTTGCTCCACGTTGGCGTCGTCCGCCGGGCCGCGGCAGCCCCAGCAGCCCATGCGGCTGTTCGGGCACCATGAATCGCAGCCCGCCCGCGTAACCGGGCCAAGGCAGGGCTCGCCCAGGTCGAACAGGCAGATGTTCTCGTTCGCCTTGCATTCCATGCAGACCGGAAACTTCGGATGCTGCACAGGCCGCCCAAGCGCAACGTTCGTCACGATCTTTTCCACCTCTTCCTTCTTTATCGGGCATCCGAATATTTTTAGATCTACTCGCACAAAGGCTTCAAGCGGCTTGGCCTCGGCCTCTGTTTCAACCGGATGCTTGCCGTAAACCTCTTTTTTCACCCACGCGATGTCGTGAAAGCGGTTTTTAAGCTGGTTCACGCCGCCGAAGCAGGCGCAGCTTCCAAGCGCAACCAGCACGGCGGCGTTTCTGCGAATTTCGGTAAGCCGCGTAATCTCGTCGGCGCGGGTCACGCTGCCCTCCACAAACGCGATTTCGTAGTCGTTCGAGCGCTCTGTCATCGCCTCGCGGAAGTTCACGATTTCTACCAGCGACAGAAAATCCAGAAGAGTGGCCTCGTTGTTCACAATCTGCAACTGGCAGCCCTCGCACGAGCTCAGTTCGAAGAAGGCCACCTTCGGCTTGTGAAGCGGCACGCCAAGATATGTTCGTTCCTGAGTCATGTCAGATCGCCTCCTTCAGGTTCATGATGCTCCAGTAGTCGAACACCGGGCCTTTCAGGCATGTGTAGGTCGATCCGATATTGCACCGGCAGCATTTCCCGCGTCCGCAGTGCATCCGGCGCTCCAGCGAGACAAACATCTTCTGCATCGGTATTCCGGCCTTTGTGAGCATTCCGCAGACGTGCTTGAACATCACCGGCGGGCCGCAGACAATGGCGTATGTGTTTGCGGCGAAATTTGCTCCGGCCTGGGCCACGCGGTCTTCCAGAATTCGGGTGAGAAACCCGGTCGGGCCTTTCCACTCATCGTCGGGCGTTTCAACGATGATGCTCAGGTTGATGTCGAACTTGCGCCACATCTCATACTGATAGGTAAACAGAAGCTCCGACGGCGTTTTCGCGCCGTAGACAATATCCACGCTGCCGTAGCGGCTGCGGTTTTCGAGCACGGTTAGAATGGCCGAGCGAAGCGGCACAATGCCAAGCCCGCCGGCGACAAGCAGCACGTCGGAGCCTTCCATTTCGCCAACCGGAAACTGCGTGCCGAACGGGCCGCGTATGCCGATCTGCGCGCCCCTCTGCATCCGGGCAAGAAATCCGGTGAGGTTGCCCACGTTTCTGATGCAGAGCTCGACAAATCCGTGGCGGATGGGCGACGACGAGATCGAAAACGGAGCCTCGCCCACGCCCGGAATCTCAAGCATCACAAACTGGCCCGGCTGGAACGAAAAACGGTTGCGCCTGTCAGGCTCGATGATCTGAATCTGGTAGAGCTTCTCGCTGGCGGTCATTGGGTAGATGTTCATGATCTCGGCCTTGTAGGTGTACTCGAAGCTTCCTATGTCGTCGTGACGGCGATGTGTTCCCTCTTCCATGATGTCCACAAGCGGCAGTCTGTTATCCATGTCAGTGTCCCTCCCCGCGAACGCTCGCGATCACTTCCGGAACCGTAATATCGGCCAGACACGCCTCGCCGCAGCGCCCGCAGCCCACGCAGAGGGATTCTTCAAACGCCTCCACGAAGCCCCGATGCTTGTGATAGTAGCGGTATTTCAGGCGGCTGTGGCGCTCCGGGCGGAAGTTGTGGCCGCCCGCAACCTCGGCGAAATCTATCAGGTTGCAGGAATGCAGGCTCTTGATCTTCCTTGCGCCGGTTGCGTTCATGTCCACCGTCTCCTCCACGCCGTAGCAGTAGCATGTGGGGCAGACATTGGCGCATGTGCCGCACGAGAGGCATTTGTCGCCCCATTCCTTCCACGCTTGCGACTGAAACTCCATGTCGAGTATTTTTGTAAGGTCTGTGTTGTCCACATGCGCGGTGAATTTTTTGTTCTTCTCGGCCACAACGTCCATGTAGCGCTGATGATCCTTTTCCTTCGGGTCGGCGGTCTTTATCTGGAGAAGGAAATTGTAGGCCGTTGCCGACTGAACCTCGGCGAAGTAGCGGTCGCCTATGTCGGTTAAAAAGAGATCGAAGCCGTGAAGCGCGGTGTCGGTTCCCATCGAGCGGCAGAAGCAGTATGGCTGCGGCTCGCAGTTTGTGCCGATGATGAACATGTTTTTTCGTTTGGAAGCGTAATAAGGGGTGGGATAGACGCTCTCCATCAGCACCTTGTCGAGGCGGTTGAAGGCGTTGATGTCGCAGGCGTGGAGTCCGAAGAAGACGGTCGGCCCGCGCACGTTGAAATCCACGTCCTTTTCCCAGCCGTTTTCGGTCACCCGGAAGGTGCAGAGGGTTTCATGAAACGGAAGCACAAACCGCTTGGCCGAAAGTATCGTGGTTTTGTAGTCGAGGGAGAGTTCGGCGAAATCGCGAACCTCCCCGAAGGTGTGAAGCGGGCTGCCGTTTTTGTCGGTTCCCTTCTGAACCGGCCCGACAACGCGGTTTACGGCGATGACATCAAACAGTCTGGGCAGTTCCTTTTTCCCGAAAACCTTGAAGATCATGCGTAAGCCCTCCTGAACCGTTTTGGTAATACTGATTCGACGGGTTGCAGGAAAACTTTAGCGAAATTCATCCGGCCTCACTCCTCCAACAACTGCCACTCCGCAAAACCGTTTTTTCGATCATCCACGTTTCGGCCAACCAGGCGCATGTTTTCCGTAGCCGGATGCGTCTTGATGGTAACAAAAGCGCGGACAATGGCGGCCACTGCGGCCTCCTGAAGCACAATCTCCGCTCCGTCGGACAGCCGGATTATGGCGCGGACATGCCTGTGGCCATCCGGCGGGCCTACCAGCACCTCCGTAATCTCGTCGTTACGGATTATTCGCTGCACCGGAGATGGAACCGGGTTTCGCGCACGGGTTTGCGGCTCCGGGCGGAATGTCCGGACAGCATGGCGATTCGCCGGGGAAAAATCTCTTCTTACATTTGAGGTATGCCTTCAGCCGTTTTTTCTCCTCGACAACATGAACCGCGCGGCTTTTCCTGACCAGACCGAAAATTTCCGAAAAAAGCCTGCGCTGATCCCGAAGCCGGTAGGCGTTCCAGCGCCCCACGGTTCGGCTTGCAACCAGCCCGGCGGACTTGAGCACGCCCATATGAAACGAGATGCGCGACTGAGCCATCTCAAGCGCGGCCATCAGGTCGCAGACGCAGAGCTCTCCGTCTGAAAGAAGCAGAACAACCTTCAGCCGGGTTTCATCCGAGAGAGCGTGGAAAACACGCGCCAGATCAGGCTGCTCGCGTTCCGGCATTAACGCTACCTGTACCTTGTCACGCGGAACCGCGCAATTTCTATGTTTTCTTCATCGAGAGCAATTCCCGCCTTGCGCTTTGTGATCGCAAGCTGCTTCTCCACGGTATCCACGCCCTCAAGGTCGGGCAGAAGAAGCCCGCGCCGAAGCCCCTTTTTCACGATCACGCCATAGATCTTCGGGTCGAGTTCTTCCCTGCCGCCCACCGGCTCCGGCGAGCCAAGCACATCCACGCTGTACGAAAGATCGTCCAGTTCGTCCGGCTCAACCGGCATGAACCGGGGATCGCCGGAGCAGGCGCTTATCGCGTTTTCGATCACCTCGTCGGGAAGCTCACGGCTGCGCGGCTCTATCGTGCCGATGCAGCCGCGCAGATCGCCTTTTTTCTTTATGGATACGAACGCTCCGGCAGGACGCCGGAATTCTTCGGGAAACTCAGGGGGTGAGGCAAGCCTGCGGCCATGCCGGGTGTATTCCTCGACGGCTCGTTTCGCAAGCTCCACCAGCGGGTGCATCAGCGCTCGCGGTAAAGGGCATAATCGGCGATGGCAAGCATAGCCTGCCTTGCCCTCGATTCCGGAAAACGTTCGACTATCATGGCCTTCGCCTCGGCCATGATCCCCTCGGCGCGGGCAAGGGCAAGATCAAGCGTGCCGTATTTGGCGAAAAGCTCCATCATTCTGGCAAGATCTGCCTCGGCAAGGCTTTCGGCGCCTATGATCCGCTTTATCTCCTCGCGTTCGCCCTCCGACGCCTGACCCAGAAGCAGTATCACCGGCAGCGTGAGCTTGCCCTCTTCGAGGTCTTTTCCGAGGCTTTTCCCAAGCTTGCCGGCGTCGGCCCTGTAATCGAGCAGGTCGTCTGCAATCTGGAACGCAGCGCCAAGCCTTGTGCCGAAACCGGCCATCGCCTCATCGTCCGCCTCCGGGCGTCCGGCAAGAATCGCCCCAAGCCTGCATGCGGCGGATATGAGCGCGGCGGTCTTGCCGCTTATGATCTTCAGGTAATCGTCTTCGGTAATCGCCGGGTCGCCGATTTTGGAAAGCTGCAAAAGCTCGGCCTCGGTCATGCGGGTGGTGGCTTCCGAGAGCACGTCCATAACTTGCTGGTTTTTAAGCGAAACCGCGATGCGAAGCGCGTTTGAATACATGAAGTCGCCCACGAGCACGATGATCTCGTTGCCCCAGACCGAATGCGCCGCCGGTTTTCCGCGGCGTATCGTCGCGTCGTCAACTATGTCGTCGTGCAGAAGCGACGCGGTGTGGATGGTTTCAACGATGCTTCCCAACACCGGAATATGGTTTCCGGCGTAACCGGCCATCTCCGCGCCAAGAATGACCAGAACCGGGCGAAGCCGCTTGCCGCCGCTTCCTATCAGGTATCGTCCGACAGCCGGAATCTGGGCGACAGGCGATTCGAGGTCGCGAAACAACTGTTCCTCGACACGCGCAAGCTGATCGCGGTAACTGTCCCAGACTTCCTGAATATTCATGACACTCCGATCATATGCCGGTTTTTTTAACGCTGTCAACACGAAACGGCGCAAGTGCCGAATCCGTCACAGACAGATTGGCAGAGCCTGAAAGCCGCCAGAGGTCTTTCGGGCGGTAAGCGCCTTTTTCGGTAAACAACGCCGTGACATAGCGATGCGGCGTAACATCGAACGCCGGATTTCGCACCTTCACTCCCTCCGGCGCGATCTTCACCTTGCCGAATACGTCGGTGACTTCATCCGCCGGGCGCTCCTCGATCGGGATAAGCGAGCCGTCGGCCATTGTAAAATCTATGCTGCTTAGCGGCGCGGCCACATAAAACGGAATTCCGTTTTCCTTGCATAAAACAGCAACCTGATACGTGCCTATCTTGTTGGCGACGTCGCCGTTTCTGGTTGTGCGGTCGGTTCCCACAATCGCCAGATCGATCTCTCCATGCTGCATCAGGCTTCCGGCGGCGGTGTCGGAGATGAGCGTCACATCGATTCCGTCCTGCATCAGCTCCCACGCGGTAAGCCGCGCGCCTTGCAGCACCGGACGGGTTTCGTCGGCGACAACCTTTATGCGCTTGCCCTGCTCCACCGCCACGCGGATGGCTGCGGTTGCGGTTCCGTATCCGCCGGTTGCCAGCGATCCGGCGTTGCAGTGGGTGAGCACCGTGTCGCCGTCATGAATAAACGATGCGCCAACCTCGCCTATCGCCCGGTTGATGCGGATGTCTTCATCCAGAATCTTCTGCGATTCGTCCGCCAGCAGGGATTTGAGTTCGCCGACCGGAAGCTCGCGGTTAATCGAAAGAAGCGCGAACATCCGCTCCATAGCCCACTGGATGTTGACGGCTGTCGGGCGCGTGGCAAGAAGCGCGTCGCGGACTGGGAGAAGTTTTTTTATAAAAGAATCATGGTCTTCGGCATCGATTTCAGCCGCGCCAAGCGCAAGCCCCATCGCCGCCGCTATGCCTATGGCGGGCGCTCCCCTGATCTTAAGCCGCCTGATGCCGTCGGCAACGGTCTGAAAATCCCTGCATTCTATATATACCGTTTCGACTGGAAGAAGGCTCTGGTCGAGCATCATCACCTGCCCGCCTTCCCAGTAGATCGTCATGACCATGTTTTTTGCTCCGTAATAGATCCTTAAACCGAATCGAGCCTGCCTAAACGTCGAGGTTCCTTACCTCAAGCGCGTGCTTCTGGATAAACTGCTTCCTCGGCTCAACCTGATCGCCCATGAGTATTGTGAAAATCTCGTCAGTCTGCACGGCGTCTTCGATGGTAACCTGAAGAAGCTTGCGCTGCTTCGGATCCATCGTGGTTTCCCAAAGCTGATCAGGGTTCATCTCGCCAAGACCCTTGTAGCGCTGGATGGTCAATCCCTTGCGCCCGGTGCTAAGTATGAACTCAAGCAGGTTTCCCGATCCCTCTATGTGCGCCGTGTCGGCCCCGGCCTTCACGCGGTAGGGCGCGGGGCCGATCTCGCGTATGACCGAAAAAAGCTTCGTAAGCTCGCGGTAATCGGGCGATGAGAGAAGCTCGGTGTCGATGTTGAAGCGAACCTGCGCGCCTGAGCGTTTCATGCCCAGCCGAATGGAGTATGCGCTGTGTTCGGCGTCTTCCATTATGTCGTCGGTAAGGTCGAATTTTTCCTTGAGATGCGCCACCAGACCTTCGGCTGCCGTCATGTCTTTGAGCGTGTCTGCATTCACTCCGCGATGAAGAAGCGTCTTTACAAGCTCGCGGTCGCGTCTTCGCTTGCCGAATTTCTCCAGAAGCCGCTCGAAGTCCGAAAGTCTTTTCAAATACGCCTGAAGGGGCTTTTCGGTTATAAACGAATTTTCACGCTCCACAAAAAGCTCCACGTCGCCGGAGGCAAGCTCAAACAGAAGCCTCTGCATCTCCGCTTCGTTCTGCACGTAGTTTTCCGATCTGCCTTTTTTTACCTTGAACAACGGCGGCTGCGCTATGTAGAGATAGCCGCGCTCTATCAGTTCGGGCATCTGGCGATAGAAGAACGTAAGAAGAAGCGTGCGGATATGCGCTCCGTCAACGTCGGCGTCGGTCATGATGATAACCTTGTGATAGCGCAGTTTCGCTATGTTGAAGTCGTCCGCGCCGATTCCCGCCCCAAGCGCGGTTATCAGTGTGCGAATCTCCTCGGATGAAAGCATCTTGTCGAAACGCGCTTTTTCCACGTTCAGAATCTTGCCCTTGAGGGGAAGTATCGCCTGTGAGTTCCGGTCGCGGCCCTGCTTTGCGGAGCCTCCGGCGGAATCTCCCTCAACGATGAATATCTCGCTCTTTGCAGGATCTTTTTCGGCGCAGTCGGCCAGTTTGCCGGGCAGGCCGGAATCCTCCAGCGCGCCCTTCCTGCGTGTAAGCTCGCGCGCCTTGCGCGCCGCCTCGCGGGCGCGGGCAGCCTGAAGCGATTTTTCTATTATGGCGCGGGCAACCTGCGGATTTTCCTCAAGAAACATGGCCAATCGCTCGTTGACTACAGATTCGACTATGCCCTTCATGTCGCTGTTGCCAAGCTTCGTCTTGGTCTGGCCCTCGAACTGCGGCTGCGGAAGTTTCACGCTTATAACCGCCACAAGCCCCTCGCGGGCGTCTTCGCCCTGAATCGGCTCCTTCACGTTTTTGAGCAGGCCGGAACTCTGGGCGTATGCGTTTACCGTGCGGGTGAGCGCGGCCTTGAAGCCGATCAGGTGGGTTCCACCCTCGCGGGTGTTTATATTGTTGGCGAAGGTAAACAGCGTTTCCTTGTATGTGTCGTTGTACTGAAGCGCGATTTCTACGATAAACGGATCTTTTTCCTTATAGATATAGATCGGCTTGGCGTGAAGCGTGTTTCTGTTTCTGCTCAGGTGCTCAACAAAAGAAACGATGCCGCCCTCGTAAAAGAACATCTGGCGGTTGTCGGTGCGCTCGTCGGCTATGTTTATGCGAAGGCCCCTGTTCAGGAACGCGAGTTCGCGAAGCCGCTGGGCCAGAATGTCAAAGACATACTCGGTGGATTCGAAAATATCGGAATCGGGCTTGAACGTCACTTTTGTTCCGTGGCTCTGTGTGGAGCCGACAACCACGAGCGGGCCGGCAGGCACGCCGCGCTCGTAGCTCTGCTGATGCACGCGGCCGTTCTGCTTGATCTCGACATGCAGCCACTCCGACAGCGCGTTGACCACCGAAATTCCCACGCCGTGCAGGCCGCCGGAGATTTTATATGCCTTGTTGTCGAACTTTCCGCCGGCGTGAAGTTCCGTCAGCACAACCTCGGCTGCGGTGCGACCCGCCTCGTCGCTTGGATGCGGATCGGTCGGGATGCCGCGTCCGTCGTCAACAACCGTGACGCTGCAATCCAGATGAATGGTAACGGAAATGTCGCGGCAGTGTCCGGCAAGCGCCTCGTCAACACTGTTGTCCACCACCTCGTACACAAGGTGGTGAAGGCCTTCGGGGCCGGTTGAGCCGATATACATGGCCGGACGCTTTCGTACAGCGTCGAGGCCCTTCAATATCTGAATCTTTTCCGCGCCGTAAGACTCGTTCTCCGGTTCGTTTGTCATCTATACCTCAATATTGTTTTACAGCGACTGTCAGGTTCGCATCGGCATGAGCACGCAGAAATAGTCGGTGTTGCCGGTTTCCCTTATTATGGCAGGAATCAGCGAGTCTTGCAGTTCCATCGTTACAAACTCGCCGTTCATGGCCTGAAGCAGATCGACCGTGTGCCGGGCGTTGAAGCCGAGCGTGAGCGGCTCGCCGGAGTATTCAACCTCGACCGGCTCGTTCGCCTCGCCAAGCTCCGGGTTGTTAGAGGAAAATACGGCCAACCCCTCGCTTATCTCCAGCCTTACTGTGAAAGTTTTCTCCCTGCCCACTAGCGCGGCGCGTTTTACAGCACCGAGCAGCTCGGTTCTCGTTCCCTTCATGCGTTTTTCGTTGTTGCGCGGAATAACCTGCTCGTAGTTCGGATAGCTTCCCTCTATCAGGCGGGAGATCATGACGATTCCGTCAACCGAAAAAACAAGGTTGTTATTGTTGAAGGATATGGTTATATCGTTCGCCGTGGAATCGGCCAGCTTGCGCGCCTCCGATGCGGCCTTTCTGGGAAGGATAACCTTGCGCTCCTCCGACAGGCTTGCGGCAAGATCCTTCGACGCAACGGCAAGCCTGTGCCCGTCGGTGCCCACAACAACCAGCCTGCCGGTTGACGGATTGGCATGGAAGAGAAGGCCGTTCAATGAATAACGCGCGTCGTTGTCGCCTGTGGCGTAAAGGGTTTTATTGATGATGTCGGACAGATCGGAGGCCGCCATTGTGATGGATTCGCCGCCGGATATGTCGGGAAACTGCGGAAAATCCTTTTCCGGAAGCCCGATCAGGCGAAACTTGCTGCGTCCGCCCGTGATGTTTATCCAGTTGTTTTCGAGTTGCTCAATAGTTATTTCCTGCGAGTTAATCTCGCGGACAATCTCGTAGAGCTTCTTTGCCGGGATACAGGCCGAACCGGTGCTGTGAACAGCGGCCTCAAGCGGTTCGCGGACAGCTATCTCAAGATCGGTTGCCGATATGGTTGTGCCGTTTTCGCCGGACGAAAGAAGCATGTGGCTGAGAATGGATATCGTTGATTTAGCCTCGACTATTCCCTGAATGACCTGAAGCCCTTTAAGAAGGGATTCCCTGGAAACCGTAAGTTTCATGAACGTTCCCCTTTGATCTTCTCGATAAGTGTTCTCACCTTGCGGGCGATGTCTTCCTTCTGCTTCATCTTTTCATCTATCTGCTTGCATGCGTGGATAACCGTGGAATGATCCTTGCCGCCGAAGCCGTCGCCTATGTCGGCAAGCGACAGCTCTGTTAGCTGCTTGCATATGTACATGGCGACCTGCCGTGGAAAGGCAACCTCTTTGGTACGTTTTTTCGAGCGCATGTCGGCAATCTTTATGCCGAAATAGTCGCTTACGATCTTTTGAATCGATTCAACCGTTACAGGCTTGTCCTGATCCTGAATTATGCCGCGCAGAATGTCTCCGGCAAGCTCGACGGTCAGTTCCTTGCCTGTAAGGGATGCGAATGCGCCAAGTCTTATAAGGCTGCCCTCAAGCTCGCGGATATTGTTGCATATGCGCTGGGCAAGATACGCGGCCACATCGCGGCTTAATTTGATGCGCTCGTTCTCGGCCTTCTTTTCAAGAATCGCTATCCTGGTTTCAAGATCGGGAGCCTGTATGTCTGCGATAAGCCCCCAACTGAAACGCGAGCGGAGCCGGTCGGTAAGAGACGGAATCTCGTTCGGAAAGCGGTCTGAGGTTATGATTATCTGTTTTTGCGACTCGTAGAGCGCGTTGAACGTATGAAAAAACTCTTCCTGCGTTCTGTCTTTTCCGGCGATGAACTGGATGTCGTCAACAAGAAGAACATCGAGGTTCCGGTACCGTTGCCTGAAATCCTCCATCTTGTCGTGACGAATCGAATATATTACATCGTTTGTGAACTGCTCGGCGGATATGTATGTTATGCGCAGACTTTTCTGCTCGTCGGCCAGCGTGTTACCGACAGCGTTTATAAGGTGAGTTTTGCCGAGGCCGACTCCGCCGTAGATAAAAAGCGGATTGTAGGCCTTGCCCGGCTGGGCTGCCACAGCGGAACACGCCGCATGGGCAAACTGGTTGCTCGAACCTACAACGAAGCTGGAAAAAGTGTATTTCGGGTTGAGAATTATCCCGCGGCTTGCGAGCCTGGTTTTCCTGTGCTCCTGGCTTACCTCTATTTTCTTCAGGGTAGTGTCGGTTTCCTTCTGGCACAGTTTCCATTTGAGAACAGGATTTGCAATGTTCGTGGTTCTTGTCAGTGCTTCGGTAATGTCGGCAATATGCCTTTCCTCTATCCATTCCTTGAAAAAACGGTTTGGAACCTCAAGGGTTATCGTATCCTCGCGAACGCCCTGGAGAGTGATCGGCCTGAACCATGATTCGATCAGATGGGCGCCTATCTTTTCCTGAAGTATTGCCATGCTCTTTTCCCAGGCTTGCGAAAGGTCCATGTTACCTTATAGTTATTAACAGAATTATCAACAATTGTGGATAAGTAAGAAGCCCATCACGATTTTGGGAGGCTGATTATACAAAATAGGGTTATGAAGAGGCAAGGGGCGCAAAAGCCCAGATGCAACAGGTTCATAATCTTGCCTTGAAGTGGCCACTTCCGGAATTATGGAACATGTGTTGGCCACTTCCGGATAGTTGCCGGATTTACTGTTAATAAATGTTGATAAACCGGTAATTGTCAGTAATTTCAGGCTAACACGCGTTTATCACACATGTTAAAATTTTTTACACTCATTTGAACCAACAGATAAAATAATTATAAAACAACATATTAGGCTGCCAATCAACAAATTCACAGGTGTTATGTACTATGATTATTTTTTAAAAATATTAAAGAAAGATTAATAGCAATGAAAAAGCTGGCCATTGGATTAAAATTCGGGGTAAGCATTGTAGCCCTTTATCTGCTGTCCGTAAGGATTGATTTTAATGAAGTAAAAAAAGTGTATGGCAATATCAATATATTGTATTGTATATATTCTATGTGTCTATATGTTGTGGCTCAGGTGTTGTCTACACTGCGATGGAGCAAGCTTGTTAGCTCCAGGCATTCATTCATTGAGCTTCTGAAAATATACTACACAGGATGTTTTTTTAATAATTTTCTTCCATCTACCATTGGTGGCGATGCTGTGAAGGCCTACTATCTGTACAGGCGGGGTGAAGGGTTGCATTCATCAATGGCGTCGGTATTCATGGACAGATATATTGGACTGGCGGCATTGGTGCTGATTGGAGCCGTTTCTTTTATAGGCGGCATTAACATGATTAAACGTACATATATAATATGGTTTTATCCGATGGTGATTGCCGGATTTATTATCGGAACAATAGTTGTGTTCAGAACCAAATGGGCGATGTATTTCAAGCAGACAAGCAAGTTTTATGAATCGATCAGTCGGTATGGCGGAAATAGAAATGTTCTTGTTGAGTGTTTTGTTCTATCCACGGTCGTACAGGTTTTGACGGTTTTATCCGTGTACCTGATCTCAAAATCCATGCAATCTGGTGTGGGCATGCTTGAGTGCGGGATATTCATACCTTTAATCAATATAATCACCCTGATTCCCGTAAGCGTTTCGGGCGTAGGAATACGCGAGGGAGCTTTTGTCTATCTGTTTGGATTGACCGGCGTGAAAAGCGAGGAGTCTATAACAATATCCCTGGTATGGTTCATTACGGCTGCGATGGTTAATCTTGTTGGCGGGCTGTTTTATCTGACGCTTGGAAGTGAAGATAAGAAGTGTATAAAGGATGTGGATATGTAATGTTCCACGTGGAACAGAATGGTGGAATGTATGGTATCTGGAAGGGATTATGATGTGATAGTGGTTGGAGGTGGACATGCCGGTTGCGAGGCTGCGATGGCTGCCGCGCGGATGGGGTTGAGTACTGCCTTGTTTACATTGAATATGGATAATATTGCCCAGATGTCATGTAATCCTGCTATTGGTGGTTTGGCTAAGGGGCATCTGGTTCGTGAGATCGATGCCATCGGCGGGATGATGTCGGTCTGTGCCGACATGACCGGAATTCAGTTTAAAACGTTGAACGGTAGTAAGGGGCCTGCGGTCTGGTCGTTGCGGTGTCAATCGGACAAGGCCGCGTATAAGGTTTTGGTGAGGAGATTTTTGGAGGGTCAGTCCGGGTTGGATATACGGCAATCCGAGATTATCTCGCTTCTGGTTGATGGTGGTAGTGTTGTGGGTGTTGTTGATTTTTTAGGCGTGGAGTATAAGGCTGGAGCTGTTGTTCTTACGGTTGGGACTTTTATGAACGGGTTGGTTCATGTTGGGGATAAGAGTTATTCAGCCGGTAGATCGGGTGATTTTGCTTCTGTCGGCTTGTCGGAGTCGCTTGTGAGGCTTGGCTTTAATGTTGGCAGGTTTAAAACCGGAACGCCGCCAAGGATAGACGGCGGCAGTATAGACTTTTCTGTGACGGAAGTTCAGAATGGCGATGATACGCCTGAGATGTTTTCCATTATTAGTAGTGGGCCGACATTGAGGCAGGTTCCTTGTTACAAGACATACACTAACAATAGGACACATGATTTGATCAGGGTTAATATTGACAGATCGCCGCTTTACGCCGGCAAGATAAAGGGTGTTGGCCCAAGGTATTGCCCGTCAATTGAAGACAAGGTTGTAAGATTTCCGGAAAAAGAGAATCATCAGGTGTTTCTTGAGCCTGAAGGGCTTGAAACGGATGAATACTATGTTAATGGAATATCCACAAGCCTGCCTTATGATGTCCAGGTAGGGATAGTTAATAGTATACGAGGGCTGGAAACCGCCCTAATCACAAGGCCGGGATATGCCGTGGAGTATGACTACTGCAACCCTGTCCAGTTGAAACCATCACTGGAAACGAAACTATATTACGGACTTTTTATGGCCGGACAGATAAACGGCACGTCGGGCTATGAGGAAGCGGCGGCTCAGGGCTTGATTGCCGGTATTAATGCCGCCAAGTACGTGAAGCGGCAGGAGCCGCTGGTTTTAAGGCGCAATGAGGCATATATTGGCGTGCTGATAGATGATCTTGTTACAAGGGGCACAGTTGAGCCGTACAGGATGTTTACTTCGAGGGCGGAATGCAGGCTTTATCTGCGGCAGGATAACGTTGAGGAACGGTTGTCGCTTTATGGCGTTGAGACCGGCTTGTTAAGCGGTGAGCGCCGCGCCGCATGTGAGCGAGTGATGCGGGATATGGTGGAGGTTGAAAATTTCCTTGCCGCGAGCAAGACGGCAGCCGGAGACTGGCCGCCTGGAGTGCCGTTGATAAAGATACTGAAAAGGCCGGAAGTCACGATTCAGAACATACTTGATAAATACCCGTTGAATTTCGCGCCGGATGTAAAGGCGTTAAGGAAGATTGAGATAAAGGTCAAGTATGAAGGGTATGTGTCGAGGCAGATGGATGAGGTAGACAGGCTCGCCTCCATCGATAAAAAGCTGATCAACGAGGATATCGATTACAAGTGCCTTGACGGATTATCGATTGAGGTAAGGCATAAACTTGAAGCGGTAAGGCCAAGAACCGTAGGTCAGGCCTCAAGAATTCCCGGCGTTACGCCTGCCGCAATATCATACATTCTTGTAATGCTTGAAAAAAGAAAAAGATCCGTTCATTAATCCACATGGAAACGGATGATTTCAGTAGGCAGTTGTCGGCAGCGGCGCGAAATAACGGATTTGTTCCGGATGAAGCCGCGTTGAATAGATTCGTGCTGTACAGGAATGAACTTGTCAAATGGGGCAGGGTGATAAATCTTTCATCGAAGCTGACAGACAGGGATATAATTTACACTCATTTTATTGATTCCTTTATTTATCTGAACGGATTAACAGGCGAGCATTGTCAGAGAATCGCCGATATAGGCAGTGGAGCCGGATTTCCCGGCATTCCAATGGCGTTGATGCGGCAGGGCTATGAATTTGACCTTATTGAACCCAGACATAAGAGGGCCTCGTTTTTAAATCATATCAAAAGAACGCTAAATCTAAAAAATGTAAGAGTCATAAATGAAAGAATCGAAAATGTTGCTGACGACATAAAATACAACGCGATAGTGACAAGGGCCTCTTTAGGCCTGGAAGAATTGTACACACTGACACGAAACAGGCTTATGGAAAGTGGAAGAATTATTGTGAGCATGGGGCCAACATATATCGACAAGGTGAAAAATCTGACGTCAGGTTACGAAATAAAGAAATATAAAATAGAAGGCGAAGATGTTGATAGATGGTTGATAATCTTGATAAGTGGACAGGTTCCACGTGGAACATGATAAATTTTACCTTTGTTATTAATAAGTTATATTATGGGGCGCGTTTCGCGCTTAACATAATTAATTGTTGATTATTTACAGGAAAGCCACCACATCCCTTATGTCCACCGATTCCGTTAGCCACATAACCAGCCTGTCGATACCGAGGGCGATTCCGGCTGAAGGCGGCATTCCATGGTTGAGAGCCGCAAGAAATTCCCTATCGACAAGATAGGTTGGAAGTCCGTATTCGGCGCGCTGCCTGTTTGTTAAGGCAAGCCTCGCCTCGCACTCACCCGGATCCGTCAGTTCGTCGAAAGCGTTTGCGATCTCGATTCCGCCAAGATAAAGCTCGAATCGTCCGGCTGTCTCATGTCCGTTATTGTTTACGGTTCGCGACAGCGCGCCGGGACATGCCGGAAATCCGGATAAAAACAGGGCGGGAAATCTTGCAAGCTCAGGTTCGATTAGTGAAACAAACAATGCATCCAGAATGTCGGAAGGCTTTTCCAGTCCGGCAGTCTCAACGCCGGCGCGCTTGCAGGCATCCATTATCGCCTTGTTCGCAAGGGCTATTTCATCACAGAATGGATCGATGAAGGCATAATCAATAAAAGCGTCTTGCCATTTGATCTCCGGAAAAGGTCTTTTCGGCGGCGATTTTCCAATAAGCATGCACAATCCATCGATAATCTCTTCACAGTCAAGCCTGATCTGCTCAAGTCCGGCCCATGCCCTGTACCATTCGAGCATCGTGAATTCGGTGCGATGATTCCTGCCGGCTTCCTCAGCCCTGAAGGAATGGGTAATCTCGAAGATTTTTTCATATCCGGCGGCGATCATGCGCTTAAGATGGAGCTCAGGGCTTGTGGCAAGATACATCTTGTCTCCGCCATCAGAGGCATCGAAAGCCCGCAAGAAAGGCTCCGTGGCAGGACAGACAACGCGAACCGGCGTCTCGCACTCCAGAAAGCCGTTCGAGCTGAAATAACCACGTATCCTATTGATTATTTGCGATCTTTTAATTAATGTATCGCGGCGGCGAAACAGGTCGGAATCGTGATAATCGCACGTAATTCTTGAACGGGCGAATATTTTTAAATCGCTCAGTTTCCAGTTGCCGCCATCGTTCCAAAGCCTGCCGGACAGCAGGCCGGATGGCTCAGGCGTCTGCTCATCCTGCGCAATCGTAATTTCAAGCCGCATGGACATATCGGCAAGGGCAGCGCCGTCCCATCGCCCTGCCACAATGCCGCCACCGGCAATAACCGCCTCGGACAATGGAATCCTGTCATGAGGGCAAGGGCCGTATTCATGGGGATTCGAAAGGGATTTCAGCATGACACGAATAGAATATCACGCTGATTGCCGCTCATGTGTTATATTCGGCGATGCACAGGGTAGTTGTAACCGGAATAGGCATGGTCACGCCGCTTGGCGCAACAGCGCACGAGTCGTGGCGAAACATGAAGATCGGCATATCCGGCGTTCGCGCACTGACGAAGTCTGAGTTCAACGGCCTTAAATGCCGGATCGGCGGCAATGCCGCTTCATTCGATACGTCTTTACATTTGACCGACCGCGAGGCTGCCAGGTGGGATCAGTTCGCCCATTTTGCGGTTGCAGCGGCAGACATGGCGGTTGCCGACGCGCGCATACGCATGGAAGCGATTTCCGGACGGCTTACCGCCGGAGTGATTGTCGGATCGAGCCGGGGCGGAATCAAGACACTGTCTGAAAATGCGTACCGGGATGCGTCCGGGCGTCCGGTTTCTTCGTATTTGATGCCGTCGTCCACGCCATACATGGCTGCCGCGGCTGTTGCCATGAAGCTTGGAATGCGCGGCCCGTCGCTTGGCGTTTCGACCGCGTGCGCTTCCGGCGCTCACGCAATCGGCGAGGCGATGCGATGGATCAGGCACGGCGAAGCCGACATTGTTGTTGCCGGAGGGGCGGATGCGGCGCTATGCAGGCTGGCAATATCCGGATACGACGCCGCGCGCGCTCTTTCGCGCCGCAACGATCAGCCCGCAAGCGCATCTAGACCGTTTGAGTATGGGCGCGATGGCTTCGTTATTTCAGAGGGAGCAGGCATGCTGGTGCTGGAACGCCTGGACTATGCGCGTGAAAGAGGGGCGCGCATTCACGGTGAGATAATCGGCTATGCCCGCACCACCGACGCCGAACACGAAACAAGGCCAAGCAGCGATGGAGCGGCGGCAGCCATGCGGATGGCGCTCTCCGACGCCGGGATTCCGCCCGAAGAGGTGGATTTTATAAACGCCCACGCCACTTCAACACAGCTTGGCGATATGGCCGAGGCGTCGGCCATCCGGGCTGTTTTTACCGGCGCAAAGTCGCGCATTCCGGTTACGGCCAACAAGTCGGCGCTCGGCCACATGCTTGGGGCAACCGGCGCTGTGGAGGCCGGATTCACGCTGCTTTCACTTGCGGAGGGGGTGATTCCGCCCACGCTCAATCACCGGCACGCCGATCCGGACTGCGCGCTCAATATCGTGGAGGAGCTTTTGCCGGTTCCTGAATCGCGTATTGCGCTGTCGAACTCGTTTGGTTTCGGCGGAGCGAACGCCGTGCTT
>JACRHH010000012.1 GCA_016212095.1 Nitrospirota bacterium | reverse complement strand
GGAGGACTTACCGGTGCTGATGCCGGTGTATTTACCCCGATGACTGTGTTCCTGACTGCTCTGATCGGTCTTGTCCTCACCGGGCTGATCGTTTGGATAACAGAGTACTACACCGCTAAAGAATACAGGCCTGTCCAGGCCATTGCCAAGGCCAGCCTCACCGGCCACGGCACTAACGTTATCGCCGGTCTTGCAATGAGCATGGAAGCCACTGCGCTTCCGGTTCTTGTCATTGTCGGCTCCATCATGGGCGCATATCATCTTGGCGGCGGCTTTAGCGGCAATACCGGCAGCGGTCTTTTCGCCATCGCGCTTTCAGCCGTTTCGATGCTCTCGATGACAGGCATCGTTGTTGCCATCGACTCCTACGGCCCGATCACAGACAACGCCGGAGGCATCGCCGAAATGGCCGAGCTTCCTTCCTCTGTTCGTGATGTCACCGATCCGCTTGATGCGGTCGGCAACACCACCAAGGCCGTCACAAAGGGTTATGCCATCGGTTCAGCCGGTCTTGCAGCCCTCGTGCTCTTTGCCGAGTATTCGCGTGAGCTTGCCCATAAGGCAGCAGGCGCTGTGGCTTTCGATCTGTCGGATCCGCTCGTTATCGCCGGTCTTTTCCTCGGCGGTCTCATCCCCTACTACTACGGCGGCAGGCTGATGCTTGCTGTTGGCCGTGCCGCAGGCGGCGTTGTGGAAGAAGTCCGCAGGCAGTTCCGCGAGATTCCGGGCATCATGGAAGGCACAGGCAAGCCTGAGTACGGCAAGTGCGTTGACATCGTTACCCAGTCTGCCATCAAGGAAATGATGATCCCGGCGCTGCTTCCGGTTGTCGCTCCTGTCATTGTCGGCTTCGCCCTCGGCCCCAAGGCCCTCGGCGGCCTGCTGATCGGCAGCATCCTCACCGGCCTCTTCCAGGCCATCGCCATGACTTCCGGCGGCGGCGCATGGGACAATGCAAAGAAGGCTTTTGAAGACGGCGTTACCGACGACAAGGGCAAGGTTCACAAGAAGGGCAGCGACGGCCACAAGGCGTCCGTCACCGGCGACACCGTCGGCGATCCGTACAAGGATACCGCAGGCCCCGCGATCAACCCGATGATCAAGGTTATGAACATCGTGGCGCTTCTTATCGTTCCGCTTATCTAGTATTACAGCAGTCAAGCAGTAACATTGGCCCGCGAGGTAAAATACTTCGCGGGCCTTTTTTTATGTGATACGAATGAAACCAATCAAGATTGTTGATCAGACCAGTAAACATTTGTTTCAGTACCTGACGAGGTTCCTGCCTGTTTTTGCCATCGCCGCCCTGTTTGTTGTCGCCCTCACAACCGGACGCGTCTATTTTCTTGTGAAGTACAGCGAGACGTTTTCAGCTGCCGGATTTGCCGACATAGCCGCCTCCTTCCTGCGCGGCTTGCGTTTCGATCTCTCCACCACCGCCATCGTTGCCGGGCCGTTTCTGCTGATTTCTCTTTTCCCAGGCATCGTATCGGCCAGCCGCATCAGGCGGGCATTGTTCCGGATGCTGCTTGCATGGCAGGTAGCCCTGCTCGTCTATCTGTTCATTGACATTCAGTATTACGCCTTCGCGCAACGTCATCTCACCTTCGAAATCAGAAACGCATGGACTGAAACCGGAGTGATTCTAGGAATCGGCTTCGAGCGGTACACACTGGAAACGATCGGGCTATTCCTGTTTATCGCCGCGTATTCAATCGCTTGCATTAAAACCATTGCGATTGTCGATCGTATGCCGAACAGCCCGGCAAGTCGTTCGATTGCCGGTTATGCGCGTGAGATTGCTGTCTTTGTTCTGGCCGTAGGTCTTTCTGTCCTGTTCATCCGCGGCGGGCTTCAGATGAAGCCGCTTGGCGTGCGCGACGCGTTTTCGGGCGATCATGTCGAGCTTGGCGTGCTGAGCCTGAACGGAATCTACACCACGATAAGCTCGCTTGCCCATGACGGCGCGGGCGCAAAATCGATGATGACCGCCTTGAAGCGGATCAGGCCATCGGGCGGAGCCGACGACCGGGAGGCGGCGGTGATGATTGTTCCGGCTGGCGAGCAAACACCGGTTGCCGGTTATCCGTTGTATCGCAAATACGGCTACAAGCCGGAGGAGCGCCGTCCGCTGAATGTTGTTGTTTTCGTGATGGAAAGCTGGTCGGCAAAATACATCGGCGCGCTTGGCGGCAGCCCGTCGGCAACGCCGTTTTTCGATTCGCTTGCCCCGCAGGGGCTGCTGCTTGCAAACTGCTTTGCAAACGCGCAGCGTTCCATCGAGGGGCTGACCTCCACGCTCGGCTCAATTCCGGCGTCGCTTGGGGTGCTCGGCGGCCACGGCGAGGGGCTGTTGTACCAGACGCGGTTTGCGCCGATAGGGACAATTCTGGACAGGCATGGCTATGAAACCCTGTTCATACACGGCGCGCGCAGAGGCTCGATGGGGTTCGAGCGGCTGGTGAAGAAGTTCGGAATAAGACGGCACATTTCGCGCGAAGATTTCGACACGGCGCGCCCCGGCATCGACGACGGACGCTGGGGGATATTCGACGAACATGCGTTTCTTCGGGCTAACGATGAATTCAGCCGGATGAAAAAACCGTTTTTCGCAGTCGTATATTCGCTTTCTTCGCATACGCCATACCCGGTTCCTTCGAAGGAGTTTGAGCATTTCAGACACGACGCGCCTTACCGCGATTACCTGAACTCGCTGCGCTACTCCGATTACGCGCTGTCGCGTTTCTTTGAGGCAGCCCGCAAGGAAAAATACTTCGACAACACAGTCTTCATGCTGGTCGGAGATCATACGGAGGGAGCGGCAACCGGCGGCAGTCTGTACGATTCATACCGCATTCCGGGATTTGTGTACGGAAAAGGGATTGTCGCGCCGGGACGTTTCGAGGAATCAACCAGTCAGGCCGATGTCGTTCCGACGATTCTCGACATCCTTCATGTTTCCGAGCCGTTTACTTCGTGGGGCAGATCGGTTTACGCAACCGGGCCGCGTTCCACGCTTCTTCCACGCGGCGACATGATGGTGTACGTTAAAGACCGGGAAATGCTTCTTTCGAACATCGACAGGGCGCTCGGACTGTACGATTACGCCGCGAATCCAGGCGCGAACCTGCTTGCTTCCGAAACCGGCGGCGCAAGCGGCGCGAAACCGGCGGCGAATGCGCTTAATGGCGAACTCGCCTCGTATCTTCTTTTCAGCTACGACCTGATGATGCAGAATCGCATTGCGCCGCCTGCCGAGGGCGGAAGGTGAGGGGCGCATGGATACCGACATGCAGCTTCCAGATCGGACGCAAAACATCGAAGCGGCTTGAAGACCCGCGCCATTGGCCCAGTCTGAAACAACTGGAAAAAGCGGCGTCGGCGCTCGGACGCAGGCTTGTTCTTTCATTCGACTAATAACGAGTTGGAATCATGGGCAAATTCGCCTGAAAAGGTAATTACGAAAAGGTAATTACGTTGAAAATGCCTGTAACGGGCTGTAAGATAACGAGAAACCAGTTAAGCACTTGTTGAATTTTCGGAGGCATCAGTGGAAAAGTCATGGAAAGAAGCCATAAAAAAAGTTCTCGCAGAGTCGGGAAACCCGTTGCACTACACGGAGATTTCAGAACAAATATTATCTCGTGGCTACTACGAAACTGACGGTGCAACCCCTGCGGCAACAGTGAATGCACAACTGTCGGCGTCGATAAAACACGATTGTGAAAAATCACCATTCATGCGTGTTGGTAAAGGCATATTCACACTCAAAACTTCACCGGCAGTAGCAATCATTCCGGCATCAACTCCAATTTCCAAAGAAAATATATTAGAAACGCTTGCTGATTCGGAAGTGGAATTATCCGACTCAATTATTCACTCCTTCGGTATGTATTGGCAGCGCGATCTTGTTGTGTGGCGCAACGATCCGAAAATGTATGGAAAACAACAGGCTCTTTCAAGGCCAGTAGATTTCGGAAAACAGAAAGGTATTTACATTCTTTACGACCATCACACAGTAGTGTATGTCGGACGATCCATCGACCGACCGCTGGGCAAGCGTCTTTTCGAGCATACGGTTGATCGCTTGGGCAGTCGCTGGAATCGATTTTCATGGTTTGGCCTGCTTGATGTAACGCAAGAGGGTAATCTTCGAGAAACCACCCTCAATACATCCCTTGCCAGCCTTGTCGCAACACTTGAGGCACTGCTAATCGAGGCGCTTGAACCGCCGCAAAATAGAAAGCGGGGCGATGATTTTTCCGCTATTGAATACATTCAGGACATTGACCCCGAACTAAAGGAAAAGGAAATTCAAAATACGCTTCGGGCTATTGAGCAAAAAATGCGGGGTGGCTCGTGATAAAATCGAACTGGTGTTAAACGAGCCATAGGGAATATATGCCTCCCGTGTTGACTGAACCGTTGAACGATTAAATAATTAGGAGTCATTTTGAAAGCTACGGTTTACATCGAAACTTCGGTCATAAGTTATCTCACGGCGCGCCCAAGCAACGACATCCGCGTGATGGCCAACCAGAATGTCACAATCGAGTGGTGGGAGACGCAGCGGCTCAACTTCGATTTATTCATATCGGAGTTTGTCCTTGCCGAAGCCAGTCTTGGGCATCCTGACGCAGTAAAGCGACGTCTTGAGGCAATCGCTGACATCATGGAGCTACAAGCGACAGAGGAGGTTCGGGTGCTGGGCCAAGAACTCATCCGTAGTAATGCACTTCCAGCAAACGCCGAAATTGACGCTTATCATGTGGCTATTGCTACCGTGAACGGCATCGAATATCTGCTAACTTGGAATTGCACACACATTGCTAATGCTCATACACGACCTAAAATTGAGGCTACCTGTCGGATACTTGGTTACGAGCCGCCCATCATCTGCACACCGCAAGAACTAACAGAGGAGGTTTAGACTATGTGGCAAGACCCTATTGTCAAAGAGACCCGCTTACTGAGAGAACAATACGCCAATCAGTTCGGTCACAACGCTGACGCGATATTTCAAGACATTCTGCGGAGGCAAGCTGCGTCCGGCAAAAAACTGGTTTCCTTTGAGCATCGCAAGCCTGTTCTATCGAAAATTGTTGCCAAATAAGAAAGACCAGTTTCAGACCTACACACATTAAAACGGCTGCAATAAGACAGAGGGTCAGCCGTGTGCTAATCACACGCAATACGTAAGGTGGCAAGACCCGCCGGCATTACCGTTTCACAAGCTTGAGCGGATTCTGGCCGTGGAGGCGAAATGGCGCAAATATTGATCGTTGAAGACGACGTAACATTCCGAAGCTTTGTCCGGACGATTCTTGAGGACGAGGGTTACGATCTGCGCGATGCCTCCGACGGGCTGAAGGGGCTTGAGCTTCTGCGCCGCGAGAACTTCGACCTCGTTATCTCCGACTTGAAAATGCCGGGCATGGGCGGGCTTGAGCTTTTCCGGGAAACAAGAAGCGAGCCTGTTCCGCCGGTGTTCATATTCCTGACCGCGTTCGGCAAGGTTGAGGAGGCGGTTGCGGCCATCAAGGAAGGCGCGGCGGATTTCCTCACGAAACCGCTTCACGAGCCTGAAACGCTTCGGGCGCTTGTGCGGAAAACTATAGCCAACATCACGAAAGAAAAGGATTATCTATCGCTGAAGGAATCGGAAACCGCCGGACTGCCGCCTGAGGAGATGATATTTTCAGGCGCGGCCATGAACGACGTGCGCGGCCTTGTGTACAGCGTGGCCGCAACAACCGCCAATGTTCTCATCCACGGCGAATCCGGCACCGGCAAGGAGTTGATCGCAAAAACCATCCATCGCCTGAGCCCGCGCGGCAAGGCCGGTTTCGTGGCGATAAACTGCGCGGCGATTCCGGAAAATCTGCTTGAGAGCGAACTCTTCGGCCACGAAAAGGGCGCATTCACCGGCGCGGTGCAGACGCGCATCGGCAGGTTCGAGATGGCTGCGGGCGGAACAATCTTTCTGGATGAAATCGGCGAGATGCCGGTTTTGCTTCAGGCAAAGCTGCTTCGGGTTCTGCAGGAACGCGTTTTCGAGCGGGTGGGCGGCGGCAGGCAGATCAAGGCCGACGTGCGGGTGATAGCCGCAACCAACCGGAATCTTCAGGAGGCGGTTGCCGATAAAACCTTCCGCGAAGATCTCTTTTACCGCCTGAACGTGTTTCCGATCACGCTTCCGCCGCTTCGGCAGCGCGGGGACGCAATCGCCCGCCTTGCCGAATATTTCCTTCAACATTTCAGCCGACAGATCGGCAGGAAACCGGACGGTATCGCGCCGGAAGCGTTGGCGGCCCTTGAGCGCCATCACTGGCCCGGCAATATCCGCGAGTTGCAGAACGTGATCGAGCGGGCGGTGATTCTGGCGCGCGGACGTATCGGGCTGGAACATCTCCCGGCAGAGGTGACGCATGGGGAATCTCAGATGCCGGAACATCCGGCAGGCGGCATGGAAACCCTGAAATCGGTCGAGCGGGAGATAATCGTCAAGGCGCTCGAAAAACATGGCGGCAACCGTCGGCTGGCGGCGCGGGAGCTTGGCATGTCGCGGCGCACGCTTCAGTACAGGCTGAAGGAGTTCGGATTGCTGGATGAAGGCTGAGATGCGCAAATCCATGCGCTGCAGGTGCAGATATTTGCACGCAATTTGGTGCAACGCATTTGGCGAGATGAACAGTTTCGTTATTTATCAGCATGTTCCATGGTAGATTGAATTGGCACGGCACTTGTAATACTCCTTGCAGACTGAATCTTTCCCAAGGAGGAATATTGAGATGACAAAGAGAGTGGCGGTTTTGGCGGCGGTTTTGGCGGTTGCGTTCAGCGCATCGCAGGCATTTGCGGGCGGCATGATGGGCGGAGGCAAAATGGGCGGCAAGGGCGGAATGGGACAGACCATGCAGTCAGGCGGTGGAACCGGAACCCAGACACAGGGCGGCGGCATGAAACACGGAAGCATGGGCAAGGATAAAATGGGATCCGGCCATAAGCACGGAACCATGCACGACGGCTCCGGGCACGACGGCTCCGGCAAGAACGGCATGGGCAACATGGACGGCAAAGATATGGGCAAGGACAATATGGGTTCAGGCCACAAGCACGGAAGCATGCACGACGACACCGCCGGCACAGGAACAGGAACCGGCACAGGTAGTGGCACTGGTAGTGGCACTGGTAGCGGAGATGGCACAATGGGCTCAGGAACCGGCACAACGGGATCCGGCTCCGACACAGGCACGGGCAGCGGGAGCGGAACCGGCACGACATCCGGCGATCAGCAATAGGGCCGGACGCGCAACAATTTGCAGATGGAGTATTCATGAAATCAGGCCGTTTGTTTCCAGCATTGCTTGCAATCATTCTGATTGGAGGAGCGGCTGCATCCCCCGCTTTCGCCGAACCGGAAACGCGGGCTGACGCCGGGAAAAGCGGCCTGAATTTCAACAGCGGATACGACGTTAACACCGTGAGCACTGTAACAGGACGGGTAATAGCCCTTCCCGAACCGGGAGGGAGCGGCCACGCGGTTATCGTGATTCAGGCCAGGGACGAACGCATCAATCTGGTTGTGGGGCCGGGACAGTTCTGGGAAAAACAGGGCTTGGCGGTGAGCATGGGCGATGAGGTGATGGCGCGCGGCTCTGTCGCTCAGGGACGGGACGGCAACACCTACATGTTCACGCAAAAAATCGAATGCCGACAGACCGGCGGCTCTTCCGGAGCCTCAACCGTAACGCTCAGAAACGAACGCGGCGCGCCTCTCTGGATGGATCGCCATCCGGCCATGACGCGGGAGCACGGAGGCGACGGGCGGATGCGTGACCGGGGCGGCATGATGCGCGGCGGCGAACGGGGAATGATGAGGAGATGACATGATCAGGCGTTGTTTTCATGGCCGGAGATTTTTTTCAAGCTTGTTGTTGTTGGCGTTGCTGTCGATTCCGGTTTCAGGGCTCGGAGCGGAACCGATTGTATATTCGACCGGATTCGGTTTCGAGTATTCCACGGGCCGATACGGAACCGACACAAAAACCGAATCGGTATTCGTGCCGCTTACCGCCTACGTCTATTTTCCGTCCTCACAGGCTGAACTGTCGCTCGAAATTCCGTATGTATACCAGAAAACCCGGACGGTGACGACAACGGTTTTTCGCGGCGGCGATGGCGTAACGGGTAAAGCGGCTGTTGCCGCGATGGGCGGTTCCGGCATGATGGGCGACGGCTCTGGCCAGAATGGTTCGGGCCAGAATGGTTCGGGAGGCATGGGATCGGGAAGCGGCATGTCGGGCATGACCGGATCGGAAGCGGACGCGCAGAAATCGGCGCAGGGCATGGGCGATGTGACGGCAAGGGCCGGTTTTGTCCTGATCGACGAAGGAGACGTCATGCCGCGAATCCGCCCGTCAATCTACCTGAAATTCCCCACAGCCGACCGGGAGAAGGGGCTTGGAACCGGCGAACACGACGGCGGCATCGCGGTCAACCTCTCGAAATGGCTGGGCGACTGTTACGCCTACGCCGAAGCCGGATACAACATTCAGGGCAAAACGCCATACATGCAGCTCAAAAACTATGCGTCATACAACGCCGGAATCGGCTACCAGATCGGCGAGCGGCTGCGGCCCATGCTTGTAGTCAAAGGCGCAACCGCGCCTGTCGAAGGCTCGGCGGCTCCGCTTGAGGCGCGCATAAGGCTCAGCTTCAAGGCAACCGGCAAGACCGGAATGGATGCGTACATCGCAAAGGGCTTAAGCGACGGAAGCCCGGATTACGGCACGGGGTTGTCGGTATTCATGGATTTCTAGCCCGATCTAAACAGTATTACTCTTGCCTGAATTCGCATTATGCAGGATAATCTAGCAACCATCATGAACTCACTACAACACAAACTACTTGTTATTTCAGCGTTTATCTATTTAGCCATTTCGCCCGTCATCAGCCGGGCAGCCGATCCGGCGCAAACCGAATCTCTTCAGTCGCTTGTGGAGACCGCCCTTGCCTCCAACGCCGAAATCGGCATGGCACAATCCAGGGCGCGCATGTTCGAAAACCGCGTGGGTCAGGCAGGCTCGCTCGACGACCCGATGCTGATGTTCAAGTTCCAAAACGGCGTCGTAACGTCGCCGTTTGATTCCAACCTCGATGCCACCACCGCAAAGGTGATCGGCATATCGCAGATGTTTCCCTACGGCGGCAAGCTGGAACTCAAGAAAGACGCCGCCCGTTACGAGGCCGAGGCATACCGTTATCAGGCCGATGAGCGGAAGATCGAAATAACGCTGATGGTGAGCGAGGCGTATTACCGCATCTACATGACGCGCAAGATGCGCGGGGTAACAGCCAAAACCATAGCCGTTCTGGACGACATCATCAAGGTTGCCGAAACGCGCTATTCGGTCGGTCAGGCTATGCCGCTGGATGTTTACAAGGCACGGATAGAGCGGGCCAAAATGGAAGACATGCTGATTTCGCTGGACGGCGACGAAAAGGCCGACACAGCCGCGCTGAACGCCGTTCTTTTCCGCCCGGCAGACACGCCGGTTGGAGTAATAGCCGATTTCGGGATCGAGCCGCTTGCGTATTCGGCTGACGATTTTAAAAAAATCGCGCTCGAAAACCGCCCGGCCCTGAAGGCGCTGGGCGCGATGATCGAAAAGAAGAAGGCCGACGTCGAGCTTGCCCGGCGCGAGAAATATCCTGATTTTACGCTCTCTTTCGAGTACATGCAGCGCGTTCCGAACGGGATGGACGACGGCTACGACATGTACTCGCTTGGGCTGTCATTTAACCTGCCAATAAGAAAATCGGCGCGCGCGGCGATGATCGGCATGGCGTCGTCAGACATGAACATGACCGCAGCCGAACGCGCCGCAGCCGAAAACACAATCGCCGCAACGATTTCAGACGCGCTCGCCCGCATGGACAAGCGGCGGCGGCAGGCCGAACACTACCGGACATCGCTCATCCCGCGCGCTCAGGCGGCGGTTGAGTCGGCGCGAATATCGTATGGCGTTGGCAAACTCGAATTTACCATGCTCGCCGACAGCCTGATGGCGCTTCAGGGCTTCGAGCGCGATTACTACAGCCTGCTTGCCGATTACATGATGCAACGCTCAAGGCTTGAGGCGGCGGTTGGGGGAAGGCTGGACAATGACAACAAATAAGACCACAGCCGCTGCGGGTAAACGGCCACCATTGGAATGGGTGGGCGCATTAAAGGATTTGAGGGACAAGTACACATCGGTAGAGCTTCAACAAGAGACAACCGGCATCATGTCAGGCGACATCATTGTTTCCTTCTTCGACAAGGATTTTGACCGGACGGAACCGGGCAGGAAGCTGCCGTCGGATATTTTGAGGTAAATGCAGGATATGCTGTCAGGCTATTTTATGGCGTATTGTGAGAAGTTTGAAGGGCCGAAGATATCCTATGCTGATATTGGCAAATTGATGAAGGCATCATATGACACAGGCGGTGCTTTCTGTGCAAATACAAGTTATGTCTTGCCAACAAGTGACCTCATGATTATTGCTATTTTCCATGGCAAATTGTTCGATTGGTATATACGGCAAGATTTTCAAGCATTAGGTGATCCTTGGAATGGAGGGAGGCTTCGCTTTTTCACGCAATCAATGGAGCAATTTCCCCTTCCTGCCACCACCGCCGCCCAGAAAGCCCCCATCATAAAGCTCGTTGAAACCATTCTCGCCAATCCCGACAGCCCCGACGTTCCGAGCCTTGAGCGCGAGATAGACCGGCTGGTGCATGAATTGTACGGGCTGACAGAGGAGGAGATTGCGGTTGTGGAGGGGAAGGGATGACAACACGAACGATAACACTTGTAGAGACGCAAGATTTTGCGTCTCTACGAAATGGCGGCAATCGTGTGCAGACGCAAAATATTGCGTCTCTACAAAATGAACGAAACCAGATATAAAAATAAATACCGTATTGAATCAACCAGATTGAAAGGCTGGGATTATGGGGGAAATGGTTATTATTTTATTACTATTTGCGTGAAAAACCGTGACTGTGCGTTGGGGCGCGTTGAAAACGGTGCAATGATTCTCTCCGACATCGGCGAGATGGCGGCCCAATGTTGGCGAGAAATTCCTTCGCATTTCCCGTTTGCCGGGCTGGATGAATTCGTTGTCATGCCAAATCATGTCCATGGTATCGTTGTTATTGATAAACCGTTGCCCGTAAATGTTCAGACGCATGTAGAGACGCAAAATGTTGCGTCTCTGCGGAATGAACGCAATCGTGTTGTAGTTGTAGAGACGCAAGATTTTGCGTCTCTACAAAATCGATTCGGTTCCCAATCACAAAATCTGGCATCAATCATTCGAGGGTTCAAAATCGGGGTTAAAAAATGGGCCACAATAAACGACATCCCTTTTCAATGGCAATCCCGATTCCACGACCACATTATCCGCAATGAAATCGAATTGCACAAAATACGTGAATACATTGTCAGCAATCCTTTAAATTGGGAGACAGATGAAAATTATATATAACAACCAAATCCTTGCCGATAAACGAATTGTAAATTGTAGAGACGCAAGATTTTGCGTCTCTACAAAAAGGATAACCCATGGAAAATAGAACAAAAATCGCCGTATCAATCCTGATCGCCGTAATGCTCGCCATCGCGGGCGGCGTGTATTACTACGTCGGCCATCGCATGGCAGCGAAGGCGAGCGATGCTGCCGGACATGCGGATCACGTTGAACACGCGCAGTATGTCTGTCCCATGCATCCGTTCATTGTGCGCGACAAGCCCGGAAGCTGCCCCATCTGCGGCATGGATCTGGTGAAAAAGGTTGCAGGCGGCGCAACCGGTGAAAGCGGTGAAAGCGCCGCGCTTCCGCCCGGCACGGTGACGCTTTCGCCCACGCAGCTTGCCATTGCGAACGTGGCCACGGTCGAGGCGCGCAAAATGCCGCTTGTGAAGGAGATAAACGCGGTCGGCACGGTGGCGTTCGACCAGTCGCGGCAGGCGAAGGTGACGGCATGGATCGCCGGACGAATCGACAAGCTTAACGTGACGAAGGTTGGCGACACGGTTTCGCCCGACGCTCCGGTGGCCGAAATCTATTCGCCCGAAACTGTTTCGGCCCAGCTTGAGTACCTGCTTGCGCTTAAAAGCCGCGAAAAGATGAAGGCGCTCGGCATCGTTGAGGCGGCAAACGACGGACTGATCGAGTCCGGGCGGCAGCGGCTTCTGCAGTGGGGAGTGCGCGAGGATCAGCTTGAGCAGATCGAAAAGACCGGCAAGCCGATCATGAGCCTGCCGGTTTACACGCCGATAAGCGGAATCGTGATCGAAAAAATGGCGCAGGCGGGCCAGTTTGTGGAGATGGGCATGGAGCTTTTCGCCGTGGCCGATCTGACGGCTGTCTGGGTTGAACTGTCGCTCTACGAGGACGAATTTGGTTTGGTGAAGCCGGGCCAGCGCGTGGAGATAAGCTCAAAGGCGTATCCGGGCCGGACGTTCGAGGGTGCGGTGACGTACATCTATCCGTTTCTGGACAAGGAGTCGCGCACGGTGCGCGTGCGGGTGGAGATTCCGAACGGCGATCTGGCGCTCAAGCCCGAAATGTATGCAAATGCGGTTATAAAAATTCCGCTTGCCGATTCGCTTGCCGTGCCGGTTTCCGCCGTGATGGACACCGGCAAGCGCAAGGTGGTATGGGTTGAGATGGAGATGGAAGTCGGCTCGTTCGAGCCGCGCCATGTGACCACCGGCATGAGGGTTGGCGATTACGTGCAGATACTTTCCGGGCTTGAGGCAGGCGAAAAGGTGGCGTCATCCGGCGGATACATGATAGATTCGGAGTCGCAACTGGCGGGCGGAACAGGTCATGAAGGCCACGGCGCGAGTTCCCCGAAACAGGCTGCCGACAAAAAGGCAGTTCCCACACAGTCTCATCAGGGCCATTAAAAATGATCGAAAAAATCATCGAATACTCGGCCAGAAACCGGGTTGTCATCCTGATGCTCTTCGACCTGATAATTGCGTGGGGCGTATGGGCGGTTTACAACACGCCGGTCGATGCCATTCCCGATCTTTCCGACAACCAGGTCATTGTATTTACAGACTATCCGGGCCGCTCGCCGCAGGTGGTTGAGGATCAGGTGACGTATCCGCTTGCCGTGAACCTGCAGGGGCTGCCGATGGTGAAGGCTGTGCGCGCAAGCTCGGCGTTCGGTTTTTCGATGATCTACGTGATCTTCGAGGACAAGGCCGACATCTACTGGGCGCGAACGCGCGTGCTTGAGCGCCTGAACTACGCGGCGTCGCTTCTGCCGCCGGGGGTTGTGCCAACGCTTGGCCCGGACGGAACCGGCGTTGGTCACGTGTTCTGGTATGTGGTGGATGGCAAGGGATATGACTTGGAACAACTTCGCACGCTTCAGGACTGGTTCGTGCGCTATCAGTTGAACACCGTGCCGGGCGTGGCCGAGGTTGCGTCCATCGGCGGATTCGTGCGCGAGTATCAAATTGACCTCGACCCGAACAAGCTTTTCGCCTACGGCGTGAAGATTGGCGACGTGATGGAGGCTGTCCAGAAGGCGAACAAGGATGTGGGCGGCAGGCTTGTTGAGCAGGCCGACGCCGAGTATTTCATTCGCGGGCGCGGCTATGTTAAGTCGGCGGGCGATCTGGAAAATATCGTGGTGAAGGCCGACATGAACGGCGTGCCGGTTTACGTGAAAAACCTCGGCGCGGTTCAGCTTGGCGGCATGATACGGCGCGGCCTGCTGGACTTGAACGGCGACGGCGAGGTGGTTGGCGGCATTGTGGTGATGCGCTACGGCGAAAACGCGCACGACGTTATTCACCGCGTGAAGGAAAAAATCGCCGCGCTCGAAAAAGGCCTGCCGCCGGGCGTGAAAATTAAAACCGCCTACGACCGGGCCGATCTCATCATGCGCGCGGTGGACACGCTGAAACGGGCGCTCACCGAGGAATCGCTGGTGGTTTCGCTGGTTATTCTCATTTTCCTCCTGCACATCCAGAGCGCACTAGTGATAGTGCTTACGCTTCCGATTGCGGTGCTTATCTCGTTCATAACCATGAAACACATGGGCGTGACGTCGAACATCATGTCGCTTGGCGGCATCGCCATCGCAATCGGCGTGCTGGTTGACGCTGGCGTGATAATGGTGGAAAACGCCTACCGCCATCTGTCGGAGATTTCGCCGGAAGAAAGACAGGCTCGGCGGCTGGAAATAATCATTGCGTCGGCCAAGCAGGTTGGCCGGGCGATATTTTTCTCATTGGCCATAATCGTTCTCTCGTTCGTGCCGGTATTCCTGCTCGAAGGTCAGGAAGGAAAACTTTTCCATCCGCTTGCGTTTACGAAAACATTCTCCATGGTCGGCTCGGCCATGATAGCCATCACCCTCGTTCCGGTGCTGATGTATTTCTTCATGCGCGGCAAAATGCCGCCTGAGAGCGCGAATCCGGTGTCTAAATTCTTCATCGCGCTCTACTCGCCGGTTATTCGATGGGTGCTCAAATGGAAAAAAACAACTATATTACTTAATGTTATGGCGCTTCTTGTCACCATTCCGATGTTCATGAAGATCGGAAGCGAGTTCATGCCGCCCCTCGACGAGGGTTCGCTTCTTTATATGCCGGTCACGCTGCCGAATGTGTCGATCACCGAGGCGAAGCGGCTGATTCAGCTTCAGGACAAGATCATCATGAGCGTGCCGGAGGTGGAAAGCGTGCTCGGCAAAGTGGGCCGCGCCGAAACCTCCACCGATCCGGCGCCGGTTTCGATGTTCGAAAGCATTATTATCCTGAAACCCAAGGAACAATGGCGCAAGGGCATGACCAAGGGCGACATCGTGGCCGAACTCGACGCCAAACTCCAGCAGCCTGGCGTGCGGAACGGCTGGACGCAGCCGATCATAAACCGCATCAACATGCTTTCCACCGGCGTCCGGACTGATTTGGGAGTAAAAATATTCGGCCACGACCTCGACGTTCTGAAAGACCTCGCGGTTCAGGCCGAAGGAATCCTGAAAAAGGTTCCGGGCGCGGCGGACGTTGTGGCCGAGCGCATAACCGGCGGAAACTATATCGACATCGACATCGACCGGCAGGCCGCCGCGCGCTACGGCGTGAAGGTGGACGACGTGCAGGACGCCATAGAGACCGCGCTTGGCGGCATGATGCTTTCAACGTCGGTGGAAGGGCGCAACCGCTTTCCGATCCGCATCCGCTACCTGCGCGACTACCGCGACAACATAGAGTCCATGAAGCGTATTTTAGTTGCTGGAATGTCCAACGGCGCGACTGGAGCCACGCAGATTCCGCTTGAGATGGTGGCAAATTTCAGCGTTTCCACCGGCGCGCCGGAGATTTCGAGCGAGGGCGGGCTGTTGCGGTCAATAGTGTTTCTGAACGTGCGCGGGCGCGACATGGGCGGGTTCGTGGAAGAGGCCAAAACCGTGCTGGACAGGGAGCTGAAACTTCCAGCCGGATATTACGTGGCGTGGTCGGGGCAGTGGGAAAATCAGGTTCGGGCGAAGGCGCGGCTGAAGATTCTGGTTCCGGCGGGGCTGCTTATAATATTCGTGCTGCTCTATTTCACGTTCCATTCGGCCATCGAGGCGTCTATGGTGATGCTCTCGGTTCCGTTTGCGCTTGTGGGCGGCGTGTATCTGGTGTACGCGCTTGGGTACAACATGTCGGTTGCTGTATGGGTGGGCTTCATCGCGCTATACGGCATCGCGGTTGAAACCGGCGTGGTGATGGTGATCTATCTGCATGAGGCGCTGGATAAAAAACTCCTGATGGGGCCGGTCACTGAGCAGGACATCTACGACGCCACGTTCGAGGGTGCGGTGTTGCGGCTTAGGCCCAAGCTCATGACCGTGGCGGTTGCGCTGCTGGGCCTCGTGCCTATTATGTGGTCGTCGGGAACCGGCTCGGACGTGATGAAGCCCATAGCCGCGCCGATGATCGGCGGCATGGTTTCCTCCGCCATCCATGTGCTCATAATGACGCCGGTGATATTCGTGCTTATGAAAAAGCGCGATTTGCGAAAAGACCGGCTGCGCTATTCGGGAATGAAGCATTGAGGGAAAGGAATTGGGAATGTCACGTGCTAACATAAATATCAAGGGCAAGGGATAACGACTATGAATATCAACGCCAGTATTGTCGATCAAAGAATAGTTGGCATACTCAGTGAATTTGAAGAATATTTGCCTGTCGGCACAGATGTCAACGGCAAGAAATCCGCGGCATTCGTATTGCTGAGCATGTCAACTGCTCTCGACATCAGCATTGAAGAAGCCTCCGAGTTGCTTACCGAAGGCGGAAACGATGTGGGAATTGACGGATTGCATATTGGTGAAGTGGATGACGGAGAATTTACCGTCACTCTCTTCCAGGGCAAATACAAAGTGAACGACCTGAGCGGCACTGCCAATTTCCCGGAGAATAGCGTTCAAAAGGCTGTCAACACTATCGCAACACTTTTTGATCCATCAAAACATATTGAGATGAATGACCGAATCGCGCCGAAAGTCGAGGAAATCCGTTCGCTTGTCCGTGACGGCTATATCCCCAATGTTAGGATGCTTCTTTGCAATAACGGCGATAAATGGACTGCACAGGCCCAAAACTGGATCGATCAGTCCGGCTTCAACAAGGATCAGGTCGGGTGGATTCACTGGAATCACGACCTGATAGTATCGGTGCTGCAAAAGAAGAAGGCGGTTGACGACACTATAAGACTGACGGGGAAAGCGGTTATAGACGATTTCAACTTCCGGCGTGTATTGCTCGGCAAAGTGCCGGTTACTGAAATTGCTGAATTATTCAACAGGCATAATGACCTGCTTCTCGAAAGAAATATCCGCCGCTATCTCGGATTGCATTCAAACCGTGTCAATCAGGCGATTCATGAAACGCTTTGCGATGAACAACGTAAAAGTAACTTCTATTTTTTTAATAACGGGATAACAATGATCTGTAGAAAGTTCAGGCATAATGCGCTTCAAGGCGAAAACTATCAGGTTAAGCTTGAAAGCCTTCAGATAATCAACGGCGGACAGACTTGCAAGACCATCCAGCAGACGCTGAATAAACCGGGGTTGTTTCCGCAACAGTACGACAACGTATATGTTCTGGTTCGCATTTATGAGCTTGCCGATGATGACAAAGACTTCGTGCGCGATATAACATATGCCACAAACAGCCAAAATCCCGTTGATCTGCGCGATTTGCGATCAAATGACGAAATACAGCGTCAACTGGAAACAGGCATTAAAGATTTAGGCTATACATACAAACGGCAAAGGGAAGAGGGAGCGTCTGGATCGTCCGTTGTAACCAGCTCAATTGTTGCGGAATCTGTTCTGGCTATATGGCGTCGAAGTCCACAGCAAGCAAAGTTTCGAAGGAATGAACATTTCGGGGCATTGTACAACACAATCTTCAATGATTTGAATGCAGCCCAAGCGTTGCTTGCTGTCCTGATATTCCGGTTTGTCGAAAATCAGCGCAAACGACCTGAAAGTGACAGCCCGCCAGAGTTCATTCCCTACGCGTCTCATTACATCGCCATGGTTATGGGATTATTGCTTAATGATGAAAACAATCAGAAAATTACAGATATTTCACACAAAAGCTACCATGGTCTGGTTGCCAAGTTTGAGACCGACAAAAGCAGACTATATCAACTGGCAATAAAAGCATTGACGAATGCGCTGAAAAACCTGTATGGCGACAGGCCTGTTTCGCTACAACAGTTATCCGCAACTTTCCGCCGAGGAGATTTATTGAATTACATTTCTGCGCCGCAAACAAAAGGATGATCGGCGGCATGGTTTCCTCCGCCATCCATGTGCTCATCATGACGCCGGTGATATTCGTGCTGATGAAAAAGCGCGATTTGCGAAAAGACCGGCTGCGCTATTCGGGGATGAAGCATTGAGCCAATTTGCTTCCCCGCTTACAACTCAAATATAATTATCGTTCCCGGCGGGCTGTGTTTACTTCCGCCACGCATATTTGCCGATAACGCAGTTTGAAGGAGAAATGTTATGTCACGTATTTATAATTTCAGCGCCGGCCCGGCGATGCTTCCGCTTGAGGTGCTCGAACGCGCCCAGAGCGAGATGGTGGAATACAGGGCCACAGGCATGTCCGTCATGGAGATGAGCCATCGCGGCAAAGACTACATGGCTATCATCGCAAAGGCCGAAGCCGATCTTCGCGAGATCATGGCGATTCCGGCCAACTACAAGGTGCTTTTCCTTCAGGGCGGCGCATCCAGCCAGTTTTCGATGATTCCGATGAACCTGCTTCGCGGCAAGACAAAGGCCGACTACATCAACACCGGCATGTGGTCGAAGAAGGCAATCGCCGAGGCGAAACGTTATTGCACGGTTAACGTGCCGTTTTCATCCGAGGATACGAATTTCAGCCGCGTGCCGCGTCAGGATGAACTGAAGCTGGACGCCGACGCCGCCTACTGCCACATGACGTCGAACAACACGATCTTCGGAACCGAGTTTCATTACACGCCCGACACCGGAAGCGTGCCACTTGTTGCCGACATGTCGTCGAACATCCTTTCAAAGCCTATTGACGTGTCGAAATACGGCCTGATCTACGCCGGAGCACAGAAGAACATCGGCCCAAGCGGACTGACAATCGTAATTGTCCGCGAGGATCTGGTCGGCCAGACGCTCGATTTCACGCCTGCGATGTTCAAGTACGACATACACGTGAAGAACGATTCAATGTATAACACGCCGCCCACATACGGCATCTATATCGCCGGGCTGGTGTTCGAGTGGCTGAAGGAGAAGGGCGGCATTGCGGCTATGGAGCAGGTGAACATCCGCAAGGCGGCAAAGCTGTACGGCTGCATCGACGGAAGCGGATTCTACCGCTGCCCCACCGAGAAGGAAAGCCGCTCGCGCATGAACGTGCCGTTCACGCTTGCAAACGCCGAACTTGACGAGAAATTTCTTTCGGAGGCGAAGGGCGCCGGTCTGGTCACGCTCAAGGGACACCGCTCGGTTGGCGGAATGCGGGCATCGATCTACAACGCAATGCCAGAGGCGGGCATCGACGCGCTTGTGAGCTTCATGGAGGATTTCGCGAAGCGCAACGGATAGCATGGCTCGACAGTAATTAATGATGGAGAGGGGTGGTGCGAATCGAACACACCATGGCGTTTTCCGAGTGTTCGGCCATGCCGCCGGTTTTGCAGACCGGGAGGGGCTCCAGCCCCGCACCCCTCAAAGTCATTCAAAAAGCATTACGATTTTATCCTTTGCCCTCCGGGTAATACTTCCAAATCTTGACCAAACGCCGCCTCGTTCCGTATCGAAACCAAGAGCCTTCCATCCGTAAATGCCGCCTTCAAGCACGCTAATGTTCGGCGGGTCGCCAAGACCGGAAGATACGGCACGCGAAGTTCCATCACTGAAACAGTAGATCACCAGCCTGCCGGTTTTATATGCCGGAAAACGATCGTCGATTTCGTCGGCTGGAATGCTTATTGCGCCTGGAATGTGCTCTTCCATGTAATTCCGCTCGGCACGCAGATCGACAATGACAATATCCGTTCCCCCGGCCATCAACCTGTGGAGTTCGGACGCCGTAACCACGTTCGCATCTGCGAACGCCGGATGTGAACATCCTGAAAGGATTGCGGCCAATCCAAGCATGACCGCGAATAATATCGTTTTTACGCCACGTGCTTTGCGCATGCTCAATCCTGTTGTCTCATTGCAGGCCGACGTGAGATGACATATAGCAGGAGTATTCTATATGTTGCATAGGTTAGTCAAATACGAATCAGAAATTTAGGTTGACAAATGCCTGCACATTCGTGCAACCTCTTGTGAATGAAGATAAAATCGCTCATTTGCCTGCTTGCGGTCATGCTCTCCGTTTTCCTGCATGTTTCGTTTGACCATGCTCCGCCAGGCGGGAAACATGTTCTTGTAACGCTGGATGTATGCAAAACGCAGGCAGGCGGCCTGGTTGCCCATGCCGACATGCCATGCATAGGAAGCGAGTGCGTCTCCATCAGTCTGCCTGAAGCAAGCGACAATCCTGTTATTTTCGACGCCATTCCAGACATTCCGATAATCACCTCAAGAATTGACCGTCCCCCCATAGCCTGAGCCTTCACATCCCGTTCTACTTTTCAAGGGAAAGCGGATGATTGCTATCCCCTGTGAAAGAGTTGCATGCCTCAACCTCCCCGTCAACGAGGTTTGGCAGGTATAGTGAAGATTTATACTGCGCGGATTCCGCGTTATACCAGGATCAATATCAGGAGAGAAATCATGGAATTCACAAAGAAACTCGATGAAGGCATGTCAAGAAGATCGTTGCTTACGGGCGCCGGCAAACTGGCGCTTGTCACCGCCGGCGCCGCAGCCGTCTCCGGCGGTCTGGGCTTCATGTCACAGGCCGAGGCGCTTGGCGGCCCGACGGAGAAATGGCCGTGGCCGTATGTCAAGCTCGATCCGGATTTTACTGCGGAGCTTGCATACAAAGAGTGGTACAGGGTGTTCTGCGGGAACGCCGTTATCAGCAGCATCTTCGGGCAGCTAAGGGAAAAGGTCGGCGAGCCGTACAAGTCTTTCCCGATTGACGGCTTCGTGTTCCTTGAGGGCGGAATGGCCGGATGGGGAACGGTTTGCGGCTCGAATGCCGGAGCCAATATTGTGAGCAATCTCATCATAGGCCCAAGAATTGCCGGGCCGGACTGCGAAAACGGCCACCAGATCGGTTCCGAAATGATGCAGTGGTATTCGGAGACGGCTCTCCCCACCTTCACGCCGAAGGAGCCGAAACAGAAGACCGCGATAATCCAGACCACCAGCAACTCGCCGCTTTGTCACGTTTCGGTCGGAAAATGGATGGACAAGGCAGGCTTCGCGCTTGCAAGCGCCGAGCGAAAAGACAGGTGCGCCCGTGTTGCGGCCAGCGTTGCCCACAAGCTTGTGGTAGACCTAAACGCATGGAAAGACGGCAAGTATGAATCGAAGGCCACATGGACGCCGGGCAAAACCTTCGGCATCACCGGCCAGCAGAACTGCAACGAGTGCCACGGCTCGAACATCCCGACCCCGCCGCAGGCAAAGAAGTAATCTCTTCGCACTTTCAAGCCCCGGAACGGCTACGCCTTCCGGGGCTTTTTGCGCCTGAATCCGCCCTTGGGGATTATGACCGGCTGATTGATTTCACGGCGGCGCTATATCTATAATGTTCAAACATATTACGACAGCCGAAAAACCGGACTGTCGGCTTCAATAAGTTCAAACGCTAAATTGGTTGAGGAGGGGCAATTCATGCTGGAACGCGTTTCAATTCAGGCAATCCGTAAAAGTATCGCAGTCATTTTCATTGTTGTTCTTGTCGCCGGTTGCGGCGGCGGTGGCGGAACAGGCGGCGGCACGGCTCCGGTCGTCTACAAGGGCAACGAAAATCAGGCGCGGCTTACCACGGCGAACGCCGATGTCTTTGTTGCGAACGTCTTTGAAAACGGGAATGTTGCAGATGTTCTATCCCTCAATCAGAAATCGCTTGGCACGGGAAAATCTTCTGTAGCAACAACAGCTTCAGGCCCGCTGGCCGTAGTCGGCAGATTGATGAAGCCAGGCGGCTTAGTGTTGCAGATACTGAAACCGTCATCTGACCCAATGTCCGGCAATAATGACAGGCGTGCGATAAGTGAGAAACATCCATGCCCCGACGGCGGCGAGGTAGTATATTCCGGATCGCTTTCGGATCAATACCTTGGCACAATCCGGATGGATTTCAGGAGCTGCAAATCTGCGCTACAGACCTTTGACGGCGATATCACCACGGAGATCACGGCGTTCAACTCCACAAATGAAATGTTCACGGAGGCAACGCTCACCTTCGGAGCATGGTCTTATCGCAATCCTGTTTCCGATTTCACAATCAGCGGATCGCTTGCTTATCGGGTAAACATCAATGCCAATTCTGAGACGCTCCTGTTCAATGTCGTTGTGCGCGACAACAAAAGCGACAAGCATTACCGATTTACTGATTTGATCACCGTTAATGTGTACGGCAACGGCTTTAATTCGACAAATTATTCAAGCACGATCAACGGACGCGCATACGACTCCGTCGAGGGATACATCGATATTGTCACCGGCAATGCGTTGGTTTACAGCATGGAATCGCAGGATTTTCCGGATTCCGGCGGCCCTATGGAGATGAGAGGAGCCGATGGCACATGGGCGGCTTTCATTCCGCAGTCTGCTTCGCGCTTCATTATTCAGGTGGATACAAACGGTGATGCATTGTACGACTCCTATGTGACGCGGGAGTGGTAGCAGTTGGGCACGCATCAGGGCGGCGGGAGCAATACGGCTCCGGTGGCTGATACCGGAAACAACAGGACGGAAGCGCCGGATAGTCTTCCAAATCGCAATAACAACGGGGATTCCGCAGGAATAGCAGCTCAAGAACAAACTGCGTTCAGGCCCAAGAACATCTCTGCATGTAATGAAGGAGAAAATCATGCCGTATATCAGCGCAATTTTGATGCTATTGCCCAAGCCGGAGCATAAGGATGCAACGTACCGCATCGATTGCATTGCTCATATTTTTCCTCGCCTCGCTAACAACTGTCAAAGGTGCTGCGTCAGCGAGCGATTGCGTTGAGTTGCACTATGGCTCAGCGCAGGTGAGGCTAACAGGCAAGGTTTCCAGGCGGACATTCGCAGGGCCGCCAAATTATTTGAGTGTTCTGCGAGGAGATCGGCCAGAGGCTGTCTGGGTGCTTGGCCTGACTAAGCCGGTATGCGTCAGCCCTCTGGCAGCAGATCAGGAAAATGAGGCGGCTAATAACGTAGGGGAGCTTCAATTGGTTATTGCAGATGACCTGCCTGACAAACAGGCAAACCGTTTTTCGTCCAGGCAAGTTATCGTTACAGGCAGGCTGTTTTCTGCACAATCGGGACACCATCATACGAAGGTCTTGTTGGAGGTTGACGGTATCCGCTCAGAACCGTAAATTCAGGCTGTCAACATTATCGGGCGGGGCTTTCCTTCCCCCCCTAAAACTTCCTCGCCCGGCTCACGCTTATCACGCCCGCAACCTGGGCGATTTTTTTCATCACCATGTCGAGGTGCGCCCTGTCCTTCACGTCCAGCGTGAAGTTGAACAGCGCCGTCTTGTCGCGCCGCGTAACTACCGACATCTGCCGCACGTTCACCTTGGCCGTGGCCAACGCCGCCGATATGTTGGCCAGCATTCCCGGCTTGTCCTTCGAGTTCACGACAACCGGAGCCGGATACGTCTTGTCGCCGCTTGCCACCCACTCAACATCAATTAGCCTGTCCATGTCCGCCGACATCAGGTTCAGGTTCTGACAGTCGCGCGTATGAATGGTAACGCCCTTGCCGCGAGTCACGTAACCGGCGATGGCGTCGCCCGGAAGCGGCGAGCAGCACTTCGAGAAGTGATACAGCACATTATCGATGCCGGTTATCTGCACGCCTTTTTTGTCCTTTTCGGGCAGCGGCTTCTCAACCTTTTCAAGGGCCTTCTCCTTGACAGGCTCCGGGGAGATGCGGTTTATAACCTGGTGCGCCGAGAATTTGCCGTATCCGATCGACACCAGCAGGTCATCCACGTTCTTGAAGCTGAAATGCTCCGCAACATCCTGCATCTTGTCGGAACGCACGAGCTTCGGGCTAAGATCGTTTTTGCGAAGTTCGCGCCCAAGAAGCTCGGCCCCAAGCTCGATGGATCGCGTCCGCTCTTCTGCCCGCAGCCATGCGCGAATGCGGTTGGCCGCGCGCGCTGTTTTCACGAACTTCAGCCAGTCGCGGCTTGGGCCGTGTCCCGGATGGGTGAGCACCTCGACGGAATCGCCGTTTTGAAGCTCGTGGCGAAGCGGCACGATCTTCCCGTTCACCCTCGCGCCCACGCACTGGTTGCCCACCTGCGAGTGAACGCTGTACGCGAAGTCGATCGGACACGATCCGGACGGAAGCTCTTTCAGATCGCCTTGCGGCGTAAAGACATAAACGACATGCGAAAACAGGTCGCCCTTGACCGAGTCCAGGAAATCGCGCGAATCGGTTATATCCTTATGACCCTGAATAATCTCCCGGAGCGACGAGAACACGGACTGATCCCTCTCGGACAGCGGCTCTTTCTCCTTGTACCGCCAATGCGCCGCGACGCCGCGCTCGGCAACCCTGTCCATGTCCTCGGTGCGGATCTGGAACTCGACCTTTTCTCCGCCCGGCCCTATCACAGTGGTCTGGAGCGACTGGTAGCCGTTTGGCTTCGGGGTTCCGATGAAATCCTTCAGGCGGCCCGGAACCGGCATCCATAGCCCGTGAATCACGCCGAGCACGGCGTAGCACTCGCCCTCAGTTCCGGTTATGATGCGAAGGCCGGTTACGTCGTATACCTTCTCGAACGGGATGTTCTGCCGTTTGAGCTTCTGGTATATGCCGTAATAGTGCTTGACCCTGCCGAAGATGCGGGCATTGATATTCTGGCGCGCAAGACGTTCCCGCACCGCGCCTATGATGCCGTCTATGTAGCTCTTCTGATCCTTCTGCCGGACAGCCACCTTTTCAACCAGTTCATCGTACTCGGTCGGGAAAAGATGCATGAAGGCCAGATCCTCGAACTGGAGCCGCAGCCACCCCATTCCGAGGCGGTTGGCAAGAGGCGCGTATATGTCGAGGGTTTCGTTGGCGGCGCGGACTGTTTCATCGCGGGTAATCCCGGAAGGATCGCGCAGGGTTTGCAGATGATCGGCAAAGCGTATCATTACCACCCTAATGTCCTTGCTCATCGCAAGCAGCATCTTGCGGAAGTTTTCAAGCTGCGTGACCTCGCCCACGGCAAAGCCCATTCCGGCGATGCGGGCGGTGCTGTTCACCAGAAAGCGGACATCCTTGCCGAAACGCTTCTCGATCTCGTCGAGGCTGCCGCTGTTGCCCTTCACTGCTGCGTCGTGAAGCAGGCCGGCAGTAATGGTGGTCACGTCCACCTTCATTTCGGCCAGAATCCGCGCCACCTGCGCCGGATGATCGAGCGGCGAGCCGATCTCGGTAAGGTAGGCGAATGCCTTCTCGATCGGAGCGGTTTTGGCATCGGGGGCATACGAGCGGATTCCAGAGACAAGCTCATCCGTAACGGAATGGACATCGACATGCGTCATACAATGAAAAAGATAGCAAAGAGAAGCGGTTGCGTCAATGAGTTACATTCGTGACCCTGTGACGTTTCCTTGACAAATGCCGGCACGCGATGATAACGTTATCGGGTTTTTCGGCAATTCCGCCACATTTATTTTGCATGGCAGAGCATATTCCAGTTCCGCGACGAAATACCGCAGAAGCTTTTGTCCCGCGCGGCTAGCCGCGTGGCGTGAATTTTGTGCCGGTTATTGTTGCCGCACCGGTCATAAGGATATTGTTAAGGAGTTTTATTATGAAGGTTTTGGTAAGCGACAGTATTGCCCCGCAGGGTGTTGACGTCATGAGAAAGGCAGGACTCACGGTCGATGTAAAGACCGGCATGAGCCCCGATGAGCTTATCGCATGCATCGGCGAGTATCACGGCTTGGTAGTGCGTTCGGCAACCAAGGCCACTGCCGAGGTGATAGCCGCCGCCAAAAACCTGAAGGTCATCGGGCGGGCGGGCTCCGGCCTCGACAACGTGGACAGGAACGCGGCGTCGCAGAAAGGCATCGTCGTAATGAATACGCCCGGCGGAAACACCGTTACCACCGCCGAGCACACCATCGCCATGATGATCTCGCTTGCCAGAAGCATCCCGCAGGCAACCGCCTCGATGAAGGCGGGCAAGTGGGAGAAAAAGAAGTTCATGGGCGTTGAGTTGTACAACAAGACGCTCGGCATCATCGGCCTTGGCGCAATCGGAACGCAGGTGGCGAAAAAGGCGCAGGGGCTTGAGATGAACGTCATAGCCTTCGACCCGTTTCTGAGCGACGAAAAGGCAAAGGCGCTCGGCATCGAGAAGGCCGACCTTCCAACAATATACAAGCGAGCCGACTTCATAAGCATCCACACCCCAAAGACGCCTGAGACCGCGAACCTTATCAACAAGGAGACAATCGCGATGATGAAAAGCGGCGTGCGAATTTTAAACTGCGCGCGCGGCGGCATCATCAACGAGACAGATCTTCACGCGGCGCTGGTTTCGGGCAAGGTTGCCGGCGCGGCGCTCGACGTATTCAACGTTGAGCCGCCCAAGGACAATCCGCTTCTGGAACTGGACAGCGTGATATGCACGCCGCACCTTGGCGCATCCACCGAGGAAGCCCAGATAAATGTGGCGGTTGCCGTGGCCGAGCAGTTGGTGGACTATCTGGTTCACGGCACGATCCGGAACGCGGTGAACTTTCCGTCGATCCCGGCGGATCAGGTGAACCGTCTGCGCCCGTACATCAATCTTGCGGAAAGGCTCGGCGCATTCGTTTCGCAGGCTTTCGAGGGCGGAGCCGAGTCGATCTCGATCGAATACATGGGCAGCGCCGCCGAGATTAACACCGCGCCGGTCACAATTGCCGCCATCAAGGGTTTTCTCACCCCGATTCTTGAGGATTCGGTCAACTTCGTGAACGCGCCCTTTATCGCAAAGGATCGCGGCATCTCCGTCAACGAGGCCACCAGGCCCGACGCAGGCGATTACCGCAGCCTTGTCGCGATAACCGTGTCGTCCGCCAAAAACCAGATGCGCGTTACCGGCACGCTGTTTGGAAAGCAGGATCCGCGCATTGTATCCATCGACAACTATCCGACCGACATTTCTCCGGTGGGCGAGCTTCTGTTTGCATACAACAACGACAAGCCCGGCGTTATCGGAAGCATCGGCATGGCTCTTGCCGAAAGCGGCATCAATATAGCCCGCATGCACTTTGGCCGCGAGGCGGCAGGCGGCGGCGCCATTTCCGTAGTCAGCGTTGACGCGCCGCCTTCAGCCGAGGTGATCGACAAGATAAAGGCGCTTCCAAACATACTGTCGGTCAAGCTGATCGCAATTCCTTAAGAGCGCCACCGGGATTCTAGGAGATACAATGGCAAACATCGTGGTTATCGGCGCCCAGTGGGGCGACGAGGGCAAGGGCAAGATCGTTGACATACTGACTACGCATTCCGACGTCGTGGCCCGTTATCAGGGCGGTCACAACGCCGGTCATACCGTTGTTATCGGCGACGAGCAGTTCATCCTGCACCTCGTTCCGTCCGGTATCCTGCACAAGGACAAGGCCTGCGTGATAGGAAACGGCGTTGTCATCGATCCGAAGGCGCTTATCGACGAGCTTGACGGGATCGAGAAGCGTGGCATCAGCGTGGGCGGAAGGCTGTTCATAAGCGACAACGCGCACCTGATAATGCCGTACCATGTCATCCTCGATCAGGGCAGCGAGCGAGCCAAGGGTTCCGAGAAGATCGGAACTACCGGACGCGGCATCGGGCCGTGCTATGTGGACAAGATGGGCAGATGCGGCATTCGCGCCGGAGACCTTCTGCGCCCCGGAACATTCAGGGCCAAGCTCGAAAAAAACCTGAAAGCGGTAAACATCACGCTTCAGAATCATTACGGCATCGACCCGCTCGATGCTGACGCAATCTACTCCGATTACATGGGCCATGCCGAGCGGCTGGCTCCCTTTGTTACCGACACGGCGGGAATGCTGAACGCCAAAATCGCGGGCGGACGCAATATCCTTATCGAGGGCGCACAGGGAACCCTGCTCGACATCGACCACGGAACCTACCCGTTTGTTACATCATCAAGCCCGGCTGCCGGCGGCGCATGCACCGGCCTCGGCATCGGCCCCACGCGCATATCCGGAGTGCTCGGCATCATCAAGGCCTACACCACCCGCGTTGGAGAAGGGCCGTTTCCTACCGAGCTGAACGACCGCACGGGCGAGTTCCTGCGCGCAACCGGCGGCGAATACGGCGCGACAACCGGACGTCCGCGCAGATGCGGCTGGTTCGACGCGGTGATCGGGCGATATTCAGCCGACATCAACGGATTCACCGGTCTGGCGCTCACCAAGCTCGACGTTCTGGACGACCTGGATGAAATACTGATCTGCACCAAATATCGCGTGAAGGGAACCGAGATAGCGTCATTTCCGCACGATTCAGCCGTGCTGGAAGCGGTGGAGCCTGTCTATGAATCGTTCCCCGGATGGAAGGAATCGACGGTCGGGGCAACCGACTTCAACGCGCTTCCCAAAAACGCGCGCGATTACATAAAGGTCATCGAGGATATGGTTGGCGTGCCGGTTGACATGATCTCGACAGGCCAGAAGCGAAACGAGATTATCGTGCGAAGAAATCCTTTCGAGGCGTACAAGCGGTAATTATAATTCGGGGCGCGGTTTACCGCACCCCGATATAACATCAGAGTCTATCCCCTACTCTTTCTCTCTCGCCTCGCGCAATTTCTGCAACTCTTCCTCAGCCTTCTTCTCACGCACCGCAAGCTCTGCAAGCCGCGCCTCGCCAAGAAGCCGCTCGCGTTCCTTTGCCTTCACCCTGGCACCGTCCGCGATCACATAATCGCCTTCGCCGAACATGGTGAAACGCAGCCACTTAAGGGAAAACTTCAGCAGTTCAAGCTCGTCATCGCGGATTTTCTCGACAAGCTCCGGATCAAGCCTGTATGTTTCGAGGAAGCGGCTTTCAAACACGAAACGCCTGAACATGTCGAGATTAGAGCTTACCATGAAGAAAAGATCGAGCGAACGCTTGCTGAATTCGGTCATGCCGAGACTTTTGGCCTTGATAACAACCTCCAGCCAGTCGCGGGTGATGTCATCGTATAGGTCTGAGCCCTGATCCTGACGCCATTCATCTATCGTCCATTCCTTCTGCTCCAGATGGCCGAGGCAGTGGTCTTCCTTCACAAGAACGAAAAACTCCGTCATCTCCTTCTGGTCGTGCTTTTTGATATGCGCGCGCCCCACCGGATAGTAGCGGCAGGTTGACGGCCTGTCGGTGTAAACGGTGCAGCCTTCGGGCGTGAGAAACGGACACGACTTCTCGGCGTCATCCTTCAGCTTTACCACCACAATCGGAAGCGGCGTCTGGTCGATCGACGCCGGAGCAGTATACTCGGTCAGAAACTCGTCGTACGTCATGCCGAGACGGGTTTTCAGCCGCCAGATGTCGTATGGCGTCAGATTGATCCGGATGCCGCTGCAGCATTTCGTGAAACATCCTATGCCCGGATAACAGCTAAAATGGATCTTGTCGTTCCGGCTGTACTCCCTAGGCTCGATGACGCCCTTTTCTATATTGTCGATTTTAATTGATTCCATTACACGAACTTCCTTTCAGACGGTTATGCAAAGCTTTATAGATTAACATAAGGGGCGCATGAAAAATAAAAAATGCCGATGCGCTGGCACCGGCCCTTTGTCGATAAATTACAGAACGATTATTTGCTGGCAGGTTTAGCTGTCACCGGGGCTGCCGGAGAAGCTGTTTGCGTTGCAACAGGAGCAGGAGAGCTGACCGGCCCGCCACCCATGCCTGCCGGAGCGCCGGGGATCGACTGCGCCGGAGGCGGCATTCCGGCAGGCTTGTCCATCGCCGCCGGAACCGCGCTTTCCGGGATGACCGTTGCGCTCTTTGATGAAATAACCGCAAGCGACAGCGAGGTGAGCATGAATAATATCGCCGAGACGGTGGTTACCTTCGACATAAGCGTGGCCGTGCCGCGCGCGCCGAAGATTGTTTGAGTTGAACCGCCGAACGCCGCGCCCATTTCGGCGCCCTTGCCGGTCTGCAACAAAACTACAAGAATCATGAATATGCAGACAATCACGTGAACAGCTATAAGTAGGTAATGCATTATTTCAGACTATATCCTTCCAGGAATTCTTGGAGACACAATTCACTTTTTGAAATTCACAAGCCGGGCAAAGCTGTCGGCCTTCATGCTTGCGCCGCCCACAAGAGCGCCGTCGATTTCGGGCTGAGCCATCAGTCCGTCAACATTCTCCGGCTTCACGCTTCCGCCGTAGAGAATGCGCACGGCATTGGCTTCATCGGCCCCGTAGTTGAGCCGCAGCCACGAGCGAACGAATTCATGCGCCTCATTGGCCTGTTCGTCGGTTGCGGTCACGCCGGTTCCGATTGCCCAGATGGGCTCATACGCTATCGTTATGTTTTCGAGCGATACATCTTTAAGTCCGCCGCTCAACTGCCTTTCGAGCACCTTGAACGTGACGCCAGTGTTTCGTTCCTCAAGCGACTCGCCTATGCAGAGAATGACCTTCAGGCCGTGCGCCAAGGCTGATTTCACCTTGCGATTGACGGTTTCATCGGTATCGCCGAAAAACTGCCTGCGCTCGGAATGGCCGAGAATAACATACTCGCATCCGACATCCTTCAGCATGACCGGCGAAACCTCTCCGGTGAACGCTCCCTTTGCCTCCCAGTGCATGTTCTGGGCGGCAAGGCGGATGTTCGTTCCCTTCAGCCGATCGGCCATCGCGCCCAGAGCCGTGAATACGGGGGCGACGATCACCTCGACATCCGTTTTCCCGCTGATCTGCGGCAGGATGCCATCCACTAGTTCCCTGGCTTCAGGAACAGTCAAATGCATTTTCCAGTTACCGGCAATAATTGGTTTTCTCATAGCCTGTAATTTTATTGAAACGTCGAAGGCAAGTCAACAATAAACTTGACATAACCGGCCAAATCCGGCTAAACCCGGCGACTTGGCGCTAAAATCTAAGCACTGGCGACCAGTTGGGAGCGGATGCGTTCTGCCCGGCGGGTGAGACGCGCCGCTTTTTTTCGCCGTTTGCCAGCATGATCCAGATGGCGCTTGCCCCCCCATGCGTAGCCGAATACGCTATATATCGCCCGTCCGGCGACCATGCGGGCGTGTCGTTCTTGCCGCCGTCCGTAAGCCGGGTCAATCCTTCGCCCTCAGGCGTGATCGTGAAAATCTGCAATCCGCCAGATCTCCTGCCGACAAAGGCGATCCGGTCTCCGCGCGGCGACCATGCGGGCGATGTATTGTAATCGCCTTCAAACGTGATTCGCCTTGCCGTGCCTCCGCGCGAATCCATGACGTATATCTGCGGGCTACCGCCCCTGTCCGAAACAAAGGCCAGCCTGCGCCCGTCGGGACTTACCGTTGGCGACACGTCAATTCCGCTTGAATCCGTAAGCTTGCTCATGTCGCTGCCGGTAATGTCGGAACGGAATATCTTCGAATCGCCGCCCTCCGACGCCGAGAAATAGATTGTGCGTCCGTCCGGATCGAACGCGCCCGGCAGACTGAACGAGCGTCCGCCATGGACAAGGCTCTCGGCGGCCTTCATCAAGTCCAGAACATATATGCCCCAACGGTTGCCCCTCAGCGATGAATACGCCAGATAACGACCTGTGCGCGACCATTTCGGAGCCATGGTGAGCGTTCCGGCCCTTGTCATCCGGCGCGTTCTTCCGCCGTCCCAGTCCATTATGTAAATATCCTTGTTGCCGCTTTCAGCCGCCACGTAAGCAATCTGCGTGCGAAAAACACTCTCTTTTCCTGTAAGCGCTTCGTATACATCCGTTGCGATCTGATGACCGAGGCTTCTAAGAAGCGTTATGTCGGCCTGATAGTTCCGGCGGAAAACCGCCTTGTTTTCAACAGGATCGAAAAGCGAGGCTTCGACAAGAAGCTTCTGGGTGGCCGCATCGAACAGGACGGCTCCCTTGAGCACCGCCTCCACGTTCAATCCGCGCCAGCCCGCCGGATCGAACGGCGCGCCCGGTGGCTCGGTATAGGCTGATTGCTCCACAATCGTAAACGCGCTCGTGAATTCCAGGTCGCTGCGGATTATCGGCGCGATTCCCGGATCCGCCGTGAAATCGGATATTGCAACCGGCATCCTCGAATCGAACGATGTGATGTCTATGACAACGCGGCCAGCCGCCGCAGCCGGAATGATGACCAGGCAGAGCAAAGCTATAAACACGGCGCCGAATTTTTTTTTCACGGCAAGTCTTCCTTCGATCTGAACCTGAACTGAATTTCTGTATCCGCGCCATCCGGCGGAGGAGGAAACGGCGACGCCTTTGCGATGGCGCGAAGCACTGAACGGTCGAACTCGACGTTTCCCGACCCGCGCGTGATCTTCTGCGTTCTTACGCTTCCGTTTCGGTCGAGCGCTATCAGCACCTCGGCGGACAAGCCCTCCGCGCCTTTGCCGGTAAAAACCCATCGCTGGCGGACGCGGTTGGTGATGATGCCCTCATAAACAGCCATCTCTTCCGCCGACACGACAGACGCTGCCGGAGCTGCCGGACGGGGCGTTTCGATCTGCTTTTCCGCAAGCGCCGACTCGCGCAATTTCCTGCGCTTCTCCAACTGCTGAATGCGCGCAAGACGATCCGCCTCGGTCATCTCGTTGGCATGTCCATTGCCGGCAGGCGGAATAACCGGCTTCGAATTACGCGTAACCGGCGATACTGGCGTAACCGGCGATACTGGCGTAACCGGCGATACTGGCGTAACCGGCGGCGACTGAACCTTCTGTGGCAGGGGGGGCGGTTGGCCCACCGCCCCTGCCGGTTGCATGGGTAAAGGCTGTCCTGGCGGCAATTTGGTTGGCGGCGGCCCAACGGATTTCATCGGGGCACGG
>JACRHH010000011.1 GCA_016212095.1 Nitrospirota bacterium | reverse complement strand
TCGACCGTGTGCCTTGACCTTACTGAATGCCTGTTCCGCCAATATGTATCGGCAGCAGCCGATATAAACTGGCAACATAAAGGCAATGCAGACAATCGATCACTGTCTCATCCCGCTTAAACCACTAACTTGACTTGTCAAAGAATGAGCGTTTCGGCAACAACCCACTTGAATGTGGGTTTTTTTTGTGGTATCAAGTTATTTGAAACCATGCCGAAAAGACTTATATCTTCTGGCCTCTTGGGACAACCACAATGAAAGACGAAACTATTTTTGAAGAGATCATCGAGATAGGCAAGCGCCGCGGCATACTCACGTATGATGAGATAAACGAAGCGTTGCCGTCTGAATTTTATTCCCCCGGCGAACTTGAAGACCTTATGGATCTTCTCACCGACCTTGGCGTGAAGATCGTCGAGGAGGTTCCGGCAAACGGCTTCGAGGAAGATGACGAACTTGCGGCCGAGCCTCAGGAAAAAACCGAGGATCTCGTTCAGGCGTATTTTCACTCCATGGGTAACATCTCCATACTCACCAAGGACGAGGAGGGTGAGCTTGCGCGCAAGCTTGAGGCCGGCAAGGCGATTATAGCCGCAACATTGGCTCCCTTTCCGTTCTTTCGCGAGTTGGAGGAGCGCGTGGCTGCCGCAAGGCTTGGTGTCGAGACTGAAGCCGAAGAACCGGCTCAGCCTGTCGAGGAGGAGGACAACAGCGCCATCATCAACGAGGCGGTTGAGCTGCTGCGCGGATTTTCATATTCCGTGACAGCCGCCGAGCGCCGGATTAAGCCTCATGCGCCTAACCTTAAGGAATTCAAGGAGCTTGTCAAGAAAAAGAAACTCAAGGGTTCCAAAAGCGTTCCGGAGCTGGAGGCGCTTTACAAGGAAGTTGCCGACACCTTCAAGCAGATCGAAAAGAGCACCGGCATCAAGCCTGGCGAGGTTCAGGATGCGTGGGACAAGGTATTCAAGGCAGGCGCACTGGTATCGGAGGCTAAAAACGAGCTGATCACCAGAAACCTGCGCCTTGTTGTCAATATTGCAAAAAACTATGTTGGACGCGGTCTGCCGCTCCTTGACCTTATCCAGGAAGGCAACATCGGCCTGATGAAGGCGGTAGAGAAGTTCAAATATGAAAAAGGGTTCAAATTCTCGACTTATGCCACATGGTGGATTCGTCAGGCCATAACGCGCGCCCTGATTGATCAGACCAAGACGATCCGCGTTCCTGTACATATGATGGAGTTTTACAACCGCGTCACCAAGGCATCGCGCGAGCTTACCCAGGCGCTTGGACGCGAGCCATCGAACGAGGAGATCGCCAAGAAGCTGAACGTGCCGCCCAAGAAGGTTGAAGAGGTGTTCCGCGCCATTCAGGATCCGATCGCTCTTCAGACCCCGGTTGGCGACGAGGACACGGAGCTTGAGGATTTCATAGGCGACAAGAACAGCCCGTCGCCCTTTGCGGAGGCCGAAAAACACGAGGCTTCAGAGCATATCCAGAGCGTGCTCAGCACTCTTACGCCTAAGGAAGAGAAGGTTATCCGTATGAGATTCGGGATTGGCGTCGATCGCGACCACACGCTTGAAGAAGTCGGGCGGCATCTTGCCATCACCCGCGAGCGCGTGCGGCAGATCGAGGCCAAGGCGCTTCGCAAGCTCAAGCACCCAAGCCGTCTGCGCGCGCTAAAGCTCCTGATGAGCACCAATTAATCATTTACGCCTGAAGCATCCGCGCCGTCATCAACGCCCCACACATCCTGTGTGCTTCGGGCGAGGGTGACGGCGTTTACGTTTTCAGCCCCCGCCTTCGCCAGAACCCTTGCACATTCCCTCAATGTTGCGCCTGTCGTGCAGACGTCATCAACAAGCAGAACATGGCAGCCGTCAAACCGGTGTCCATCGGTTATGCCGAACGCTCCGCGCAGATTGGCAAGCCTCAGTTTTCGCGAAAGTCCAACCTGCGGAATGGTTTTTCGTGATTTTCCCAATCCGTTCAGTTCAAGCCGCATTCCGGCAAGTTCGGCAATCTCCCTGGCAAGAAGCGCCGACTGGTTGTATTCACGCTCGAAAAGTCGGCTGTGATGAAGCGGAACCGGAATAACCACGCCGGCTTCCGGCAAATTTTCCGGCAGGCCTGATTCAACAAGAAGCCTCGCAAGCGGACGGGCGAGATGACGGCCATTGCGGAATTTCAGTTGATGAATCGCCTCCTTCAAACCGCCTTCATACAGCCCATATGACCGCAGCCGCGCGAAATCAGGCGGTGATTTCAGGCATTCACCGCATGTGATCGAGTGCGTGGAGGGAAGCGGCAGTCCGCATACCCCGCACGACGGGCCGGAGTATGGCCGTATTTCGTGCCAGCATGAATCGCAGAACGGATAGATTTCGTAATTGCCTGACGAATTGCCGCAGACCGGGCAGTTGTCCGGAAACAGAACGTTCAAGACGCCGGTAAAAATCCGTTTTCCGATCACCGGCGGCAATGCCCTTACCCTCTTGATTTAGCGCGATAAAATTGAATGAGCTTCCTCGCGGCAATCGGCATGACGCCCACCAGCGCAAATGACGCAAGCAATCCGGGCGACAGTATGCCGGACGCCGAATCTATCCGGCCAAGCTCCCTGCCAGCGTTCACATAAACAATCGTAGCCGGAATCATGCCGACCTGTGAAACCCAGTAGAAGGTGCGAACCGGCATTTTGGTAAGCCCCATCAGCAGGTTGATTATGAAAAACGGAAACACCGGAATCAGCCTCAGGCTGAACAGGTAAAACGCTCCGTCTCGCTCGACCCCGGCGTTGACTGCGGCAAGCCGTTCGCCGTAACGCGCCTGCACCCATTCGCCGATCGCATACCTCGAAACGATCATGGCAAGCGTAGCGCCGATGCTGCTGGCAAAAGAGACCGCAACAGTTCCGGTTACAAGCCCGAACATCGCGCCTCCTGCCAGAGTCAGCGCAGCCGCGCCAGGAAGCGATACGGCTGTGATCAGAACATATGTCAGCATGTACGCGCCAAGCACAAACGCCGGACGCGCATCGTAAAGCAGCCTCAAACGATCCCGCGACTCCTTGATATGGGCGATGGCAAGGTACGCGCCGATGTCGTAATGGATAAAGATAATTAGCGTTACGGCGACTACTGAGGCTATCGCAGCTATTTTGGCTGTGCGGTTCTTCATGACATGGATGGATTAATATACAACATGCCGCATATCGAGTATTGAAGTGGCCCCTTGCGTGGTTATTGAATTGAGGCAATACGCGCGCCGATTGCCATAAAATTCACATTTCACATAAAATAGCTGTCATACAGATGACGGGTTGCGACTGTTTCTTGAACTGAAGCGGACATGAAATAAATAGTCGCCGGTGGGAAGGGATGAAATGAAAAGGCTGATCTCCTTGTTATGGCTTTGCGGCGCATTGTTGCTTTCGGCATCGTCCGCCGGCGCTCTCGACAATGTTCACCTGAACGCGTACTTCGATTTCCGCGTCGCCTACGACGATCTTCAGGAGCACAACCTGTACATGCGCGCTCACCATTTTGGGGTGATATTGAACGCCGCAGAGGATCGAACACGCTTTTACGCCGAAATTGAATTTGAGGACACGCCGGAAATACGGACAAAAGATTCCGGCATCAATGCCAGGAGAACCTCCGATGACGCCAAGATAGCGGTGGAGGCGGTATGGGCGAAATATGTTTTCGATGAAAAACTGAGCGTCACTGCCGGACAATTTCTCACGCCGCTTTCGTTTTACCAGCAGAAGCATTACCACATCCTTCTTGCCGGCATTCATCGACCGGCTGGCGTGGATAACATGACGGATGAATCGATGCTTGGGGTGCAGCTCGACGGACGTTTCGCCGTGGATAATTGGAAGATGCGCTATTTTGCCGGTGCCATCCAGGATTGGGGAACCGGCGTCAACGACAAGGACAAAAACGACAACAAGCCATTGTTTGTCCGCCTTGAGGCTACACCGCCCTTCATGCCGCAGCTTGCGGCAGGGGTTGGCGTAATGCGCGGCAGGGATGCCCGTTACGAATACGACTCAACGAACAACGAATGGAAGGATGCCGACAAAGCTCTTCTGGCGATTGACTTCAATTACAAGGGCGAAAAGTTATTTGTTGAGGGCGTCTGGCATTACATGACTGTCGATCCCATAGATGCGAATTCCGAAGATTATCATGCAGTTGGAACTCATCTTCTTGTTCGATGCAATGCCGGCGAGCATGTTTCGCCGTGGGTCATGGCCGAATATGCCGATCATCTGGACGGCAGCGACGCCATTGTTGACATGCGTGCATACACCCTTGGGCTCAATTACAATGTTTCGGAGCATCTTGTGGTCAAGACCGAAGCGATGAGCAGGCATGAGGAAGGACAGTACGGAAAATCCTTTGAAGTCAGCGTGGTTGTTTTCTTCTAGAAGCAGGCGCGGCGACCGCTTTCCCCTGCTCGCAGTCATTGCCATGGCGTTGATTTTCTTTGTGCCGGCAGCATCCCCGGCGGCATCCCCTGCGGCTGAAACCGGCGATGTCGAAAGCGTCATCGCAATTGTGGTTCACAAATCCAACACCGAAAACATCACAGTGGACGGAATAAAAGAGATTTTTCTTGGTCAGCGTGCAACATGGGCATCGTCGGGAGCCGGAATAAGAGTTGTTCTGCAGCCTAAGAACTCCTCGCCCAACCGGGCGTTCAACCGGCTTCTGTTCAACGATTCCGGATACAAAATGTCGTGGCAATGGGTTGAAAACATTGTAACCGGCCTTGTTCCCGCCCCTGCTACGCTGCACAACGATGAAGAAGTGATCGATTCTATCTCGCGCGACCCAGCCGCCATTGGTTATGTTGGCAGCCTTTCCGCGCGGACATGCGGCGACGTAAGGATTGTGCTGAGCATTGGCCATGTCCGGAGGGCGCATTAGTCATGCAAAGATTATATTCCGGAACATATTCGATAAAAACCGTGACCACCGGCTTGGTCACAGTTATTTTCATGTTGTTTGCGAGCCTGTTGATAATCAACCTCACGTCCGAAAAGATCAGGCAGTTTCGCGATGATTTCATGCATGAGCAGACCGTCAAGGCGCAGCTTCTGGCCATCTCGATTGGCGATGCCGTTGAGAACGGGGATTATGCCGGCCTCCAGAAATTCGTCTCGATTCTTAAAGACGATCCGGACGTTGCCGGGCTTGTCGTGAACGACTCCGGCGGCAATCCCATGGCCAACTTCTGCAAATGCGGCGCTGAGCATGTCAGCAAGGAATCGCTTTTCCTGAAGGGATCGTCTGTGGTCAATATCAGCCGGCGCCTGACCGGCAGGAACAATGTTTACATCGGCGAAGTTAATCTGTCGATTACCCTGGAAGGTCTGGAAGCATCTATCAGGAAGGGCGTGCTGGTAAACATTGTTGTTGTGCTTGTGCTGGGCTCTGTCTGCATGGGATTGATGCTGTTTTTTTTCGACCGGCTGATAACGGTTCCGATCGGCAGCCTTGGCAAGGCAGTTGCAGCGCAGGCCGGTTCCGCGGGCAAGAAACCTGAGATCCCGTATCAGAACCGCCAGGACGAGATCGGAGGTCTGGCAAGGACGGCATACAGCGTATTTGCCGAACTGGCCGGAACGACCGACAGTCTTAGAACGAGCGAGGAGCGTCTTAAGGCCATAATCGACAACTCGCCTTCCGTGGTATGCCTGAAGGATACGGCTGGAAAATATGTTCTGGTGAATCGCAGGTTCCAGACGCTTTTTCATCTCTCGAACGAGCAGGCGGCAGGCAAGGGCGATCATGAAATATTTGAAGCTGATATTGCCGCCGAGATCCTCAGGAATGACGGGAAGGTGCTTGATGCCGGAACTCCTCTCGAATTCGAAGAATTTTTCCGGCAGGATGACGGGATGCATCTTTACCTTTCCACGCGGTTTCCGCTTATCGACGCAGGCGGCGCGGCGTATGCCATATGTGTCATCTCCACCGACATTACAGGGCGAAGGCGGGCCGAGGAGGAAAAGCGGGAGCTTGAATTCAGGTTTCTGCATTCACAGAAGCTTGAATCCGTCGGGCGGCTGGCAAGCGGCGTGGCGCACGATTTCAACAACATGCTCTCCGGCATAATCGGTTTTTCCGAGCTTTCGCTCAGAAAGGTTTCCAGCGAAGACCCTGTGCATAAGTTCTTGCGCCAGATCAACCGGGCCGGAAAACAGGCGGCATCGCTCACGAAACAGCTTCTGGCCTTCAGCCGCAAGCAGATTCTTGAGATGAAACCCGTGGATATCAACCTTGTTGTCGAGAACATGAGCAGGATGCTGAAGCGAATCATCGGAGACGATGTGGTGCTGGATATGAACCTCGGCGAGCCGGTTAATGCGGTGAATGCCGACCATCTCCAGATCGAACAGACAATCCTGAATCTGGCGGTGAACGCGCGAGACGCCATGCCCGGCGGCGGACGCCTTGTTATCGAAACGGCAAACGTGCGTTCCGGGGATGAGCGCCTGCGTCGGCTTGGCGTGGACGATTCCGGCGATTATGTGATGCTTGCGGTGACGGATACCGGCGAAGGAATACCTCCCGACGCCATGGAGAAGATATTCGAGCCGTTTTTCACAACCAAGGAGATGGGAAAGGGCACAGGGCTTGGATTGTCAACCGTTTACGGGATTGTGCAGCAGCACGGCGGACAGATAAGCATCGAAAGCGAACCCGGCAAGGGAACCGTGTTCAGGATTTATCTGCCGTCATGCGGCGGCGTAATTGCCGAAACCGTCATGAATGACGATGTTTCCTGCGCGGGCGGCTCCGAAACCATACTGGTGGTGGATAACTCCCCTGTCATTCGGGAGCTGGCCGCGGCTGTGCTCGAACCTCTCGGTTACCGCGTGTTTGTCGCGGGAAGCGGCGAGGAAGCGCTATGGCTGATCGATGCCGCAAACGTTGCCGTGCATGTATTGCTTACAGCTTCGGTGTTGCCGGGCATGAATGGAAGTCAGCTTGCGGAGGCGGTTCAGATACGTCTGCCTCTTGCCGTCGTGCTCTTTCTTGCGGACGAAGCCGACGGATCAGGAGGCTGTTCCGATGCAACTCCGGCCATTGGCCACATCATGATGAAGCCGCTTGGCCACCGGGATCTGGCCTGTAAAATACGGGAAGCGCTGGACGCGACCGGCAGGAACATGCCGGATAAATTGTAACCTCACGGTTTTTCGGATAGAATGACCGGAAATGTTTACCGCACAGGAGGCCGCCGTGAGATTTATCGCCATTGCAATATTGGTTTTGCTTTTACAGCCAGCCTTAGCCTCGTCGGCGGAGGTTTCCGTGGAACACGCCATGAGCGCATACTCAAGCGGCAGCCTCAACAAGGCAATCGCCGAACTTGAGGAATTCGTCCGGCTGCATCCGGCAGACAAAAAGGGCCTCTACTATCTCGGATATGCCTACTACAAGAAGGGAAACATGGAGAAGGCGCGTGAAGCATTCAAAAGCGCCTACCTGATCGATCCGGATTACTCCCCGGCATTGCCGGAGAAGGTTGTCATTCCACCTGTTGAGCCTGAGAAGCCAACTGCGACACCGCAGGAGCCGAAATCGCCGGAGCAGAGTCCGGCGCAACCGAAACAGGCCGAAAAGCACTGAACCGGCCAGCTTAGTGTTTATTGCCGCATGTTCCTGATGCCATGAAGGCTGAGTTAATAATAATCGGCTCGGAGATAATTCTTGGCGAAATCGAGGATGCCAATTCCGCGTATCTCTCCCGCCAGCTTGCCGACATAGGCGTTGAGCTTGCTTTCCGCACCACTGTCGGGAACAATCCGGATAATTTGCGCGAGGCGCTGACAACAGCTCTTAGGCGCTCGGAGGTGATAGTTACCGCCGGCGGGCTTGGGCCGACGGATCAGGACATCACCCGCTCCGTCGTTGCCGATGTTACATGTAATCCGCTTGTTTTCCATGACGAGTTGATGGAGAGGATTAAGGAGTTTTTCCATCGCATAAGGAAAACTCCGTCTCCGGGCCACGAACGCGAGGCTTTCATCCCGGAAGGCGCGATTCCAATTCAAAACTCCATCGGCAGCGCTCCGGGCTTCATCGTCAAGCACGAGGGCAGGGCGATCATCTCCCTCTGCGGAGTTCCGGCGGAGCTTCAGCAGATGTCCCGTTTCGGGCTTATCCCGTTTCTTCTTGAAAAGGGAGGCGTTCAGGCCGAAATATACACCCGAATGCTCAAGATCACAGGGCTGGAAGAACCGCTTGTGGCGCGCGTTTGCGATGATCTGATCCGCACATCGATGAATCCGGTGATAACAATGCTGACCTATCCGGGTGAAATCCATGTTCGCATGAAGGCTTACGGCGAGGACAGGGCCGAGGCGGAGGCGTATATTTCAAAGGTGGAAACGGAGATTCGAAACCGGTTCGGCGATTTCATCTTCGGCGTGGACAGCGACACACTCGATTCGGTTGTCGCGCGCAAACTGGCCTCAAGGGATCTCGATATTTCCGTGATCGAAACCTACACGGCGGGATCCATCGCGGATCGACTTTACTGGTCGGGCGAGCATGTGCTGAAGGAATGCCGCGTGATCGGCAGGCAGCGCGACACGCATCTGCCCCGTCAGAGCGAAAAGCTGGCGGTGCTGCTTGCGGACATGGTGAGGAAGGAAACCGGCTCGGCGATAGGACTTTCGGCAGTCAGCGAAACAGCCGCCGGGGTGGAAAGCACCGATCTGTGGGTTGCGGTGTCATCGCCGGACAAAAAAATAGTAACCGCCTATCTCATGGCCCAGTCGCCCGATGTGAACAAGGCGAAGGCTGTTTCCTTCGCGCTCGACCAGGTGAGGCGGTTTCTTGGGTGATTTCAGCCCTGCGGTTATTATTTAGTTGGCCGCTTCGGCCTCGCCGGATGCCTCTCCCGACACTTCTCTAAAGTTCAGGATGTCCACATAGTCCCATTCCCGGTAGGCCATGACATAGAGTTTCCGCTTCGTTGCGTATTTCATGACATTTTCGGGAAACAGTATGCTGCCGAAAACAGGAACAACCTCCAGGCCGTTGTATTCCGGGAAAAATTCCGGCAGACGCGCGGCCTTCTGGAGGATTTCATCAACGTGCTCCGACTTTGGCGTTGATTTCACCTCTACCATGAAAACGCGGCTTTCGCTTGCGGCAAGCATGTCAATCTCGAAATCCTCGCCGCCGACGCGCTTGCGTATGCGAATGCCGGTGTACGTGGGTTCGCAGGCAAAGTATCGGGCAAGGGCCGGTCTGACAGCGGGCGCGATAAGGTCTTCTTCCAATGTTCCCATTTTCTTTGCCAGATGCGCCCATTGCCTGTTCATCTCCTGCCGGTCGCGGCGTGTTTCGTTTTTGAACTCAGACATTTCGTTTTTGAACTCCGCCATTTCGTTCTTGAACTCGGACATCTCCCTTTCCAGGCGTTTAAGGCAAACGTCGGTGTGAACGATGAACTGGCCCAGTATGCTTTCCAGACTATCTATTCTCGTTTCAAGCGTCAGCATTTTCCATGCTCCCTTTGCGTGTTGAACCCATGAGGGTATTTTATCACTGTTGATGCGGCAAACGGGCGAGGAAAACAGCGCCCCTACGCTTTCTTGTCCCCCACGAACCAGTCTTTCTTGTCGGCAAACAGGACGTTAAATGTTGTCAGCGAACCGTAACAACGCGTGATGTACTGCTGGAGATTGACCTTTTCCATATCCGTCAGACCGGATGAATTGATGTTCTGTTCAAGAACGCGAAGCCTGTCGCGCACCATAACTATCTTGTGAAAAAATGTTTCGATGGGTATGGGCTTCTCGCTCAGGCCGGGTGTGCCGGGCTTCAGTATAAGCTCGCCTCCTGCCCATCTATCGCCGAGTTTGACGGTTCCGAGAATTCCTTCCTCGCGCAGAACTTCCCGTATGGCGTTCTTCAGATCGTCCTGATATATGTCGTCGTCGCTTTCGTCCGGAAAAGGCGTATCCGAAAGCCCGGCGTCGGCTTCGGCGCTGGTGAACGAGCGCACTCCGGCCTTGATGAAGTTGACGATGACGTGATTATCCTCAACATGCGCTATCCTGCCTTCGCCCATGTCGGCATGATGGACAACCTGGCCTGAGTGATAGGATTTCATTATTACTTCCTCCCGCGCTTAACCTTGTGGCATTCGATGCACTGATCCTTGGGCGGGTGTCCCGGCTTGCGCGGAACTCGCCCTCCGTCGGCGTGGCATTCCATGCAGACCTTGTTGTTGTCGAAGACCCTGTGCGCCTCGTTTTCCGGAATGCGCGGCGCGCGACTGCCGGATATGGCGTAAAGCAGGCCGAGCACTGCCAGCACGAATACGACGAAGATTGCGGTATTTTTCATCCGATGGGTTCCCCTGTGCAAAATGAGTTGAAATATCCATAATTCTTACCATATGCTGGTGACATGTCAATCCCGACGCGTATGAATCCCTATGTGAAGCTTGTCAGACCTCTGGAGGATTACCTGCTGGAAGTTGTCTTTGATAATGGCGAACACAGGATATTCGATATGAAACCATATCTGCGAAGCGGTGTTTTCATCCGTCTGCGGAACCATGCTGTCTTTAAGGCGGCGCGTGTGGTGGCCGGTTCCGTCGAATGGCCAGGCGAGATTGATCTGAGCCATGACACGCTATACATCGAAAGCAGGCAGATTGCCGGGCTGTCCGCCGTAACAGGATAATATGAAGGCGCAGGCTTACGGTGTTGTGAAATAATCTCCGCGCCGCATCAGATTCAAACCAGTTAATCATTCAAATCGTCGCCTCAAAAGCCGTAATATATGGGGCAACTTTTGCTTGTTGGGAGGGTGACTTGAAAATATTGGTCTGCATCTCATGATTACCACTGTTCTGCGGCGTCGGGATCGTGACGCGCTGATCCTGAAAAATGGGATTGGGCGCTGCCGCATCGGTTGTTTTACGAAAGCTTCGCCTCAAGCCGTCTGGATTTGGCGGCAGCTCATGCGCTTTGTAAAACCGAGGGCAACGCCTTGACGGCATATATTCACCCACTCAACACATAGCCGCTACGCCGCGCAACGAAGGATTTCAACCTCAACGCGGCGTTCAACCGCCTTTTCCGCTTCGGCATACACATGGGCGGCCACCGGCTCGTCGAGGTAATATTCCCCGCAATTACGGCAAATCTGGGCTGGCACGTCCTTGATTAGAACAACCGTAGATTCGCGTTGCAGTGTGACGGTTGTTTTGCCGTATTCAGTTTCACCTGTTCTACAGATCACGCATTTCATTGTTGTTTCCTCCGTATTTTGAAATCGTCATTCCAGACATCTGAGTCGGGCTGGTACACCGTGATTACATGGCACAAGCCGGAGCCAGTTTCCCGCGCAACCACGATATGAACAGGCCGACCGGAGTCAAAGCCAAGCAATAGTACGCTGGGATGCGGCGTATCGTCCGGATAACTCATTATTATTTCGCTGTTTTCGACAATCATATGGATTGTTTCCGGCGAAATCGAGCGTTGAAACATTCGTTCCATGGCGTGTCGAGTGAATTTGATTTCCGTGCAGTCCATTTCGTTCCGGTAAAACCTCGTTCACCAATTATAGCTTGCTTTATGGCAGGACATACGTCTTTTCGGCGTTTCTCCGGCTGTTTTAAGATAGCTTAGCCTCAAGCAAACCGGATTTGGCGGCGGCTCGTGCGCTTTGCCGGGCGGGACAACTTCACCCGTGTGTTGACATCAGCGCGGCGTTTGACGAAACAACGTGCATTCCGTTGAATAATTTGCTAAATTGTACCGATACATATGGCGTTGCCGTCGCATCCGCGACCGGGCTCAAGATTGCAGAATATTATCCCGAAGGGGGACTTACCATGAGTGAAATTGTCGATATTGCCGCGCGGGAGATTCTGGATTCCCGTGGAAATCCTACAGTCGAGGCGGATGTGCATCTTGAAAGCGGCGTGATTGGCCGCGCAGCAGTGCCGTCCGGCGCATCCACCGGCGAGAAGGAAGCCCTCGAACTTCGAGACGGCGACAAGGGCCGCTATCTGGGCAAGGGCGTGACAAAGGCTGTCGATAACATTCAGAGCGAGATAGCCGACGCGCTCATGGGGTTCGACGCCGACGATCAGGCGATGATAGATCAGGCGATGATCGAGCTTGACGGAACCGAAAACAAGGAACATCTGGGCGCGAACGCGATGCTGGCGGTTTCGCTGGCCGTGGCCAAGGCCGCAGCCGAGGATGCCGCGCTGTCGCTCTACCGCTACATCGGCGGCACGAACGCGCGCGATCTGCCGGTTCCGATGATGAATATCCTGAACGGCGGCGCTCATGCCGACAACAACCTCGACATCCAGGAATTCATGATAATGCCCGCCGGAATGGAATCCTTCAGCGAGGCGCTTCGGGCCGGAGCCGAGATTTTTCACAGCCTTAAAGCGGTGCTTGCCAAAAAAGGGCTTAACACCGCCGTGGGAGACGAGGGCGGATTCGCCCCGAACCTCAAAAGCAACGAGGAGGCGCTTTCGCTCATCATCGAGGCGATAGCCCGCGCCGGTTACGAGCCGGGCAAGAACATATTCATCGCGCTCGACGTTGCGGCGTCGGAACTCTACAAGGACGGCCAGTATTCGTTCGAGGGCAAGATGGTGGAATCGTCTTACCTGATCGACTATTACGGCAAACTGGCCGGCAAGTATCCTATCATTTCCATAGAAGACGGCCTTTCGGAGCACGACTGGGACGGCTGGAAGAAGCTCACCAAGGCGCTTTCCAAAAAGGTTCAGCTCGTGGGCGACGATCTTTTCGTGACGAACACAAAGATCCTCGAAAAGGGCATAAAGAAGGGCGTTGCCAACTCGATTCTGATAAAGCTCAACCAGATAGGCACGCTAACCGAAACCCTCGACGCCATCGAAATGGCCAAGCGCGCCGGTTACACAGCCGTCATATCGCACCGCTCCGGCGAGACCGAAGACACCACGCTTGCCGATCTTGCGGTTGCCATGAACACAGGCCAGATAAAGACAGGCTCGCTTTCGCGCACGGATCGCGTTGCCAAGTACAACCGACTTCTGCGCATCGAGGAAGAACTGGGCATAGTCGCCCGTTTCAGGGGCCGCGAGGTTTTCTACAACATCAATGCGTAACAGGGTAAAAAACCAGGTTGACAGGGAGAGAAAGAGGCGTCACGCCATATATGCGGCCGTGTTCGTGATCGTGGCTGCGTATGTGGGCGCGAATTTCCTCCTTGGCGACATGGGTTACCTGTCGTACAAGAAACTGCTCGGTTCGGCGGACGGCATCCGAACCGAGCTTGCCGGAATCAAGGAGAAGAACGCCGCCCTTCGCCGCGAGGTCGAGGCGCTGAAAAACGACCCAAATGCGATAGAAGTGATAGCCCGGCGGGACTTGGGGCTTGCCAAGCCCGGCGAGAAGATCTACGACTACCCCGAAGAAAAGAAATAGCGGCAGGCTTTCTTCGTGAACCGGCTTAACCTCCTTTTCCTGTGGCACATGCACCAGCCGTACTATCTTGATCCGCTATCGGGACAGTACCGGCTGCCGTGGGTGCGTCTGCACGGCATCAAGGATTACTTCGACATGCCCGCGATGCTGGACGATTTTCCTGCCATCCGCCAGACGTTCAACCTCGTGCCGTCGCTTCTGGATCAACTGAACGATTACGCATCCGGCAGCGCCCGCGACAAGTTTCTGGATGTCAGCCTTAAGCCCGCCGCCGATCTTTCGCAGGAAGAAAGCGCGTTTATCCTCCAGAGCTTTTTCATGGCGAACTGGGACAACATGATCCGCCCGTTTCCGCGATATGCCGAGCTTCTGTCGAAGCGCGGAACGCATCCGAATCCGGACGAGATATGGCGCGCGGCCAGGTATTTCGAAACCCGCGACCTCTGCGATCTTCAGGTCTGGTTCAACCTGGCGTGGTTCGATCCGATGTTCCGCGACACCGATCCGTTCCTGCGCGAGCTTGTGCGCAAGGGGCGCGATTTCAGCGAGGCCGAAAAAGCCCTGCTTATCGACAAGCAGCGCGAGATTCTGGCCCGCATAGTGCCAAAATACCGCGAGCTTCAGAATGCCGGACGGATCGAAATATCCGCAACCCCGTATTTTCACCCGATTCTTCCGCTTCTTTGGGACAGCGACCGCGCGCGCGAATGCATGCCGCACGCCGAGCTGCCGACCAGATTCGCGCATCCGGAAGACGCGCGCGAGCAGGTTAGGCGGGCCGTGGAGTTTCACGCAGCGATGTTCGGCAAGGCTCCTGTGGGCATGTGGCCGTCGGAGGGATCGGTTAGTCAGGAGATTCTGGGCGTTTTTCGCGAGAACGGCCTGAAATGGATAGCCAGCGACGAGGGAATTCTGGCCAATTCGCTTAAAATGCGGCTGCGCGACGACGGTGGCGGGCTTGCGGATCAGGCATCGCTCTATCAGCCGTACAGGCTGTCGAACGGCCTGGACATGATATTCCGCGACCACACGCTTTCCGACCTCTTCGGCTTCGACTACTACAAAACCGACGCCCGTTCGGCTGTGGAGGATTTCATCGGAAGGCTTCGCCACATCCACAACACCCTTCCGCGCGACCGCGCCTATGCCGTGCCGGTGATTCTTGACGGCGAAAACGCGTGGGAATGGTACAAGAACGACGGGCGCGATTTTTTCTACTATCTTTATGAGCGGTTGAGCAGCGAATCGTTCATCGAATGCCCGACGGTTTCGGAGTATCTGGAAAACCACCCGCCCACGCGGACAATTCCCCATCTTTTCGCCGGATCGTGGATAAATTCGAATTACAGCATATGGATCGGCCACGAGGAAGACAACCGGGCGTGGGAGCTTCTGCGCCAGACGCGTGAAGATCTTAAGGGCTTTCTTGCCGCGGAGAGCTTTCCGGCTGCGGCTGTTGAGGCGGCATGGAAATCGATCTACGCAGCCGAGGGAAGCGACTGGTGCTGGTGGTACGGCGACGAGCATTCCACCGACACGGCTCAGGATTTCGACGAGCTTTTCCGCAACAACCTGATTAATGTTTACCGGCTGTTGGGCAAGGAAACACCGCAGGCGCTTTATGTCCCGGTGCTTCGCGAGGACAGGCGCGTGCGCGTTGCGCGCGAGCCTCGCGGCTTCCTTTCGCCGACGCTCGACGGCGAGGTGACGAGCTACTTCGAATGGCTGGCCTCCGGCATGGCCGAAATCGGCGGAACCGGAGGAGCGATGCATCGCTCCGAAAGCATGATGGCGCGGCTCTATTTCGGCTTCGACACCGAAAACCTGCATCTTCGCATCGACGGACGCGGAACGTTCCGGGAAATCGACACGCGCGAGCTGTCGTTCGAGATAGGCTTCATGCGGCCAAAACAGATGAAGATTGTGATCGAGCTTGATGGCGTTGCCGCCTCCGGCAGTCTGTTCGCGCGAAACAACGGCGATTACATTCACCTGAAACCTGTTCCGTGCGCTTTTGCCGACATGCTGGAACTCTCGTGCGCGTTTGCCGATCTGGGAGCATTGGAGCGCGACGAGGTATGTTTCTATCTTTCGGTGTACCGCCACGGCGAGCTTCTGGAGCGCTGGCCCGACCGCGGCATGATGACGGTTGCCGCGCCCACCCCCAACTTCGAGGACGAGATCTGGAGTTGACCGGTTGAGGGCTGTAATCCAGAGGGTTTCCCGCGCGAGTGTTACTGTCGATGGCGATATAACCGGTGAAATCGGCAGGGGGTATCTCATTCTGCTTGGAGTTGGCAAGGGCGATGACGAGGCCGACTGCGAGGTCTTGGCGGCAAAGATCGTGAAGCTTCGGCTTTTCGAGGAGCCGCCCGGCAAGATGAACCTGTCGCTTGCGGAGGCGGGCGGTGGCGCGCTTGTGGTGTCGCAGTTCACGCTTCTTGCGAGATGCGACAAGGGCAACAGGCCGTCGTTCGATCCGGCTGAAGCTCCGGATCGGGCTGAGGAACTTTACGAGAAATTCGTCGCATCGATGAGAGCGAAAGGCGTTCCGGTTGAGACCGGAAGATTCGGCGCGTATATGGATGTTGAACTTGTGAACGACGGGCCTGTTACAATAGTGCTCGACTCCGCCGATTTGAGGCGTAAACAGCAGTGATTCCGGAGGATTTCAGATGTACGAATTGATGATAGAGACGCGTTTCGCGGCGGCGCACCAGCTCAGGAACTACAAGGGCAAGTGCGAAAACCTTCACGGGCACAACTGGAAGGTGCAGGTGGCTGTTTCAGCCGAGAGGCTCAACGAGATAGGGCTTGCGATGGATTTCGGCGACATAAAGGCGATCACGAACGACGTGATCGGCACGCTTGATCATGCCATGCTGAACGAAATATTTCCGTTCACCGAGATCAATCCGTCGTCGGAGAATATCGCCCGATGGATTTATGAGTCTTTGAAGAAGAAGATAGACACCGATGAGATAGAAGTAGCGTCGGTGACGGTCTGGGAGTCGGACACGGCTGCGGCGACGTATTACGAGTAGGGTATTCGGCTTCTCCGGAAACAGGGCGAACACACAGGTTCGCCCTTACTTTGCCTCCTGCTTTATATCCGCAAGCGACGGAATGCCCAGACTGCTGATTATCCGCTGGCCTTCCCTGCCGGTTGCGAACTCCACGAAATGGCGTGTTTCGGGTAAATAATCCAGTTTGTTAATAACCAGATAGAGCTTGCGCCGGAACGGGTACTTGCCGGAGATGATGTTTTCCTTCGTCGGCGCGATGCCGTCAACCTTCAGCATTTTAACGTTGCGCCTGCGCGCGCTGGCAAAGCCTGTGCTGCTGAAGCCTTCCGGCGTTGTCTCGATCATCTGCTCCCATGTCGCAACGGAGGTGTCCAACACGATGGAGTTCGGCTGGGGGACAATATCCTTCTCCTTCATGACATACTTTTCCAGCGCCTCGCGCGCTCCGCTCATGCCCGGCGGTTTCGACATGAACGACTTTAGCGGCATGTCAGGGCCGCCGATCTGCTTCCAGTTCATGACCGTGCCTTCATAGATGCGCCTGACATTATCCACCGATATGTTGTTCATAGGGTTCGACTTGTGCGTTATGAATACGAGCGCGTCCCAAGCCACCGGAATGAACTCCAGATAGTCTGGATCGTCCGGTCTCCTGCTCATGCAGGATGCCGCAAAGTCTGTCTTGTCGAACGTGAGCTCGCTGATTCCAAGCGGACTGCCGCCGCCGCGCACAAGCAGCGTGACCTCAGGATTCCTGCGCTCATACTCCCTTGCCAGATCGTTCAGATAGCCGATGTTGCTCACTGAACAGCCGCTTGCGATAAGCAGGGTGTCGGTGGCGAAGGCCACGGATGGCGAGAACAATGCCGTTGAAAACAGCATTAGTGACGAAAGCAGGTTTGACGCGCGTAATGCAACGCGGGATGATCTTTTCAAATGATTAACCTTCAAGAGCCTTTCTTACCGCGCGGATCAGGTGCGACGGCTGTATCGGCTTCTGGATGAACTCGGCTTCGCCATCCGGAATGCCGTCCTTGGTGAATATGTCCTCGGAATAGCCGCTTATGAAAATGGCCTTTATATCCGGCGTGATAAGCCTGATCTCCTCCCACGCCTGCTTTCCGTTCATGCGCGGCATGATGCCATCCAGCAGCAGGAGGCTTATCCTGTCGCGGTTTTCGGTGAATTTGGCTATCGCTTCCATTCCGTCAACCGCCTCGATAACCGTGTAGCCATACTGCTTCAAGACAGTGGCGGCCAGCTTTCGGAGCATGTCGTTATCCTCGGCCACAAGAATCGTCTCGCTTCCACCCCGAAGCGGCGCTGTTCTCTCAGCCTTTTGCTCCTCGGTCTCGGCAGTCAGCTTGTGAACCGGCAGATAGATCCTGAACTCGCTGCCCATGCCCGGCCTGCTTTCAACATCGACGAATCCGTTGTGCTTTCTCACTATGCCGTAAACCATCGAGAGACCGAGGCCGGTTCCCTTGCCAACCTCCTTGGTGGTGAAAAACGGCTCGAAGATTCTCTCCCGCACGTTTTCGGCGATGCCGGTTCCGGTGTCCTTAACCGTGATGAGCGCGTAGTCCCCGGATCCATGGCCGGGTTCATACGGATCGGCCGGTAGCCGATCCATGGTTACGGCTTCCGTGGCTATTGTAATGCTGCCCCCGTTCGGCATGGCGTCGCGGGCGTTTGTCACCAGGTTCATGAGCATCTGCTCGATCTGCCCCCGGTCTGCCAGAACCGGCAGCCCAACCGGAGAAAGCCCGGTTCGCAGGCAGATGTCTTCCCGTAGAAGACGCAACAGGAATTTCTCGAACCCGGCGACTATATCGTTCAATTCGATTCCGGCAAGGTTGACCACCTGCTTGCGGCTGAACGACAGAAGGCTCTGGGTAAGCGCCGCCGCGCGCTCCGACGACGCCAGAATCTGGTCGATGTTCTGGCGGTTTGTGTCGCTGTCGCCCATTCTCATCCTGGCAAGCGACGCATAGCCGATGATGGCGCTCAGGATGTTGTTGAAATCGTGCGCCACGCCGCCCGCAAGCTGGCCGATCGCCTCCATCTTCTGCGCCTGCCGCAACTGCTCCTCAAGGCTCTTCTGCTCGGTGATGTCCATAAGCGTGCTCAGGAAAGCCCGGCTTCCCTTGTATGTCATCGCCTTGCTGAACAACTCGACATGGCGTTCGGAGCCGTCTTTGCGTGCAACCCGAAACGTTAGACGCTCGCTGTCGATCTCGCCCGACATCCTTTTGCGCAGCGATTCCCTTACCATGTCGCGGTCGCTCTCCAACACGAAGTCCGGCGGATGCCTGCCGGTCATCTCGTCAGACCGGTAGCCGAACATCTCGGAAAGGCGTGAATTCACGAAAACAAACACACCGTTCTGTATGACGGCTATGCCGGTGATCGATTGCTCGACCAGCGCGCGGAACTGCTCCTCGCTCTCCATCAGTACCTGTTCGGCCCGCTTGCGTTCGGTCACATCCTCGATCACGGCGCGCGAACGCACCACGTTGCCGTCTGAGTCACGCTCTCCGGTAGCCGAAAGCAGAACGTCAATGATCTCCCCGCTTTTCTTCACGTACTGCAACTGGATGTCCTTGGCGATTCCGGTCTGGAAGAAAGCGGGCTGAACAACATCCATGGCGTATTTCCGGGATTCATCCGTGTAGAAATCGACAACCTTCCGGCCAATGACATCGTCGCGCCCGTAGCCCATGGTTCTGAGCCAGTGATTGTTGACCTTTACAAGATTCCCGGAGCGGTCTATCGAATGCATCATGATCGGCGTTTCGTCGTACAGCGCGCTCAACCGTGATGTTTTCCGGTGAAGCTCCGCATATGCCGACGCAAGGTTTTCACGCATCTGGTTGAATGAATCGGCAAGGATGTCGATTTCGTCGCCAGTTGTCTTCCTGGCAAGCCGGAGCGGTTTCGAAATATGCTCAAAATCCGGAGCATGGTTGACGAAGTAGTTGGCTATCGAGAAAAGATGGCGAGTAACTTCCCGGTTAAAAAGGATAAACAGGAAAAATGCCGTCAGCCCTACAGTTACCGTCTGCAGAAGGATAATCCGGCTGATTCCCCTTATTACATCGCCAATTATCCCTGATTTGTCGGACTGGATGTATAGCGTTCCAATCGTCACCGGACTGTCGTCGCGATCGAATGCAAGAGGTATTTCCCTTGCTATAATGCCGTCGCTTTTCTTCACTCCGGTTTCTATGATGGTGTCTGTTCCATCGCTGATGGCTACGTAACTTATATGGTTGTAATTGAGCAGGCCGTTGATCTGGGCGTAAAGAACGTTCCTGTCCAGATTCCAGAGCGCCGTGGAAACAGCCTTCGAATGCGTTTGTTCGATCTCCGCCAAATCGGAATCCGTGTCTTTGATCCGGTTTTCGTAATTCAGCCATCCGAAGGCAACTGTCAGGACTAAAACCAATAACATGCTGAAAGCTGTCATCATTAACAGGAGATGCTTTATCAGCAAGCTTTTCCTGAAATGGGATTTCAGTTTCGTTTCCACGCGTTAGTCCGAATCCTTGACGGAACCCACAATTCTTGCGAATGAGCCGTCGCGCTTCATCCCGCGCAGGACAGCGGCAAGCTTCGGCGCGAGCGCGGCATGGCGGCTGTTCAGGTAGATGAACATGTCAGTGGATGCAAGCAGCGGTTTGAGCGCCGTCACGCCGGATATTCCGTTCCGGCGCATGATGGCCTTGCCCTGCTCACTGTCGAAGACGACAATGTCCACGCGCCCGTGAACAAGCAGATCAAACAGCGCGTCTGCTGAGGAGACTTTCGTGAGCAGCCGCGTTTTGGTTACGTTAGCCTCAAGGATCTTCCATCCGGTTACGATGCCCACGCTGTAGGACTGAAGGCTCTCCCATCCGTCAATCCTGATGGATGGATCTCTGGCAAAGGCCGCAAACTCGAAGGTGGCGATCTGTTCCGGAACCATTACCAGATTGGAATAATTTTTCTCAAGGCCGGCAATGCGCGAGAAATTGCCGTCGTCGATACCCTTGTTGGCATTCACAAGCGCTCTTTCGGAAGGAAGGTGAACGATTTTCACTTCCATGCCCAATCGCCGGAACGCTTCGTTGACGATCAAGTCCTCGTAACCCTTGCAGTCCGGCGTTGAAAGAGGATATGTATGCGCGGTGTTAAGGACAATTGTTTCGGCACAGGCGCTGCCTGCCCAGAGAAACACCGCAAGAATGGCTAAAAAGGATAATCTTCGCATTATCGAATTCTATCATCCTGTCGGCAGGTAACAAACTTTTTGTGAGTTATGTGGACAGGGGCGGGCCGGAAGCCGGAGCGGGTAATGTGCAAAATAACATGTCATTTTGTATATTTCAATTGTCAAAATCGCATATCCATGTTATTGCCACAGCAGTCTTGTTCCGAATTGTGTCATCTTGGCGATTTGTAGAGATCGTCGTGATCAAGGATGCGAAGGAGCAGGATTTCAGCCGACCAATCGGGATTACCTGCGGGGAGATAACCGCCGGGATCAAAAGAGAGCCGGTAGCGTCCGTCAACCCGTGCAGACCACGCGGACAGATCGTTGTTGATTCGTTCCAGATGAAGTCCGGGGTGAAGCGGGTTGGCTTCCAGCAGGGCGAGCGCTTTGGCAATCTTTTTCAGCAGATCTTTATCGGAACGAAACTGCTCCAGATCCTTGATGAAAAGCTTAGTCGGTGTCAGTAGCGGCATCGTCCATCTCCTTGCGCAGCCAGTCGGGCATCTGCTCCACACCGCTATGCCTGGCTTCGCCAAGTTTGGCCAGCCCATTATCAGACAGACGAACAGCCGGGTAAACCGCAACCGGAGAAAGCGAAAGATGGCCCCCCTCAAGGATGGTCAAGTCAAGGAAAGTGCCGGGTTTCAGGCCGAGGTCTTTGCGTACGGCGGAAGGCAGGCTGATGCTGCCCCGCTTGTCAATGCTTACCAACATGGTGAACCTCCAAATGAGCTATGCATTCGAATTGTACAATATGCGACTTGTGCCAATTTGTCAATTTGTCAAATGCGCCAATGTTGCAACGATGGAGCTGGCGGGCCGAAAACTGATCAGGCAAAAATCAGAAACAGCAGAAACGTTACGCCCGCGCCGAGGATCCCGCCGATGATAACTTCGGAGAGCGTGTGGATTCTGGATGCAACGCGGCTTGAGGCGACCGCCAGCGCAAGCATTCCTACCGTGACCGACACCGCCGGCTGGTTGAACATGTAGCAGGCCGATGCCCAGATCGAGAATGAAACTGCGGCGTGGCCGCTCGGCATTCCGCCCTGAAGCGGCTGGCCCTTGCCGGTGAGCGCCTTGATCAGCACAACCAGAATCAGCACGATCACCAGCGCGATAACAGCCACATCTGGCGGCGAGTGGCGGCTGATTCGCAGGCCGTGGGTGAATGCGCGTTTTATCGGCGGATACAAAATTATATAGGCCACAACCAGCGCGCCCAGAGCCGTCACCAGCACCGCTCCGGCGGCAACGTCTTTGGCGGCCTTGGCCTTGGGGTGAAAGTCGAGCGAGAAAAGATCGATTGCCGCCTCCAGAGCGGTGTTCAGCAGCTCGGCGGCCAGAACTATCATGACCACTATCGAGATGGCGATGAACTCGTTGCGGGAAACTCCAAGCAGCGTGCTTACCAGCAGGATCAGAACAGCCGCATAGAAATGATAGCGCAGGTGTCTCTGCGTGGCCGCTGCGTGAAGGATGCCCTCAATGGCATGGTTTGCGCTTATGATCCAGCGCTTAACAGGCATCCAGCGCCTCCATGAGCTCTCGCTGTCTGGCGATCATGCGCGCCTCGTCATCCTTGCCGGTTTCATGATCGTAGCCGAAAAGGTGCAGAAGTCCGTGAACTACCAGAAATGTCATTTCGCGTTCAAGGCTGTGGCCGATCTGCCTTGCCTGCCGCTCTGCCTTCGGCGCGGAAATCACGATGTCGCCAAGGATTACCGGAATTCTTGATGTTTTGGCGGCTGCCAGCTCGTTGTTGTCCAGCATCGGGAATGAAAGCACGTCGGTTGTGCGGTCGATGCCTCGCCATCGGTTGTTCAGCGTCCGCATGTGACGGTCTCCGCAGACGACGATGCAGACCTCAGCCCTTGAAAGACCTAAGTGATCCAGCGCCTTTTGCGCTCTCCGCGCCAGTTTCTTCCGCCGCTCCGGAGCCTCTCCCCATCCGCGTGTCAGCCTGCTGGTCAGTTTTATCATCGATGCCCATTCCCGGATAGTCTATCCGCCTGTGAAAAATACTGGTGAGAATATAGATGAAACGCTCCTTGATGCGTTGCATGTCCTTCAGTGTAAGCTCGCATTCGTCAAGCTGCCCCTCAAGGAAAATCTTTGTGGTCAGCTTCTCGACCAGCGCCGAGATGCGTGCCGGAGTCGGATCGGTAAGCACCCTGGAGGCCGCCTCGACCGCATCGGCCATCATGATTATCGCCGCCACGCGCGTCTGCGGCCTTGGGCCGGGGTAGCGGTAATCGTCCTCGTTAATGGGCGGCGCGCCCGGTTCGTGCATGTTTCTGGCCTTCTGGTGAAAATACGTCATCAGGCTGGTTCCGTGATGCTCGCGTATCACGTCGATGATCGGCTCCGGCAGCTTCTGCGCCTCGGCCATCTCCACGCCGTCGCGCACATGAGAGCTTATGATGAGGCTGCTCATCGTTGTCGAGAGCTTTTCGTGGCGGTTCACCATCGACTGCTGGTTTTCGATGAAGTAATCCGGCATCTTGGCCTTGCCTATGTCGTGATAATAGGCGCTCACGCGGGCAAGAAGCGGATTGGCTCCAACAGCCTCAGCCGCCGCCTCTGCCAGATTGCCCACAATTATGCTGTGATGGTATGTGCCTGGCGCGTGAACCAGAAGATTTCTAAGCAGCGGCTGGTTCAGGTCGAGGAGTTCGATCAGCCTGATGTCGGTTGTTATCTTGAAGGCGCTTTCCAGGGCCGGAAGCGCCATGGACACAACCGCCGTGACCGCGATTCCGTTGATCATGCTGAAAACAAGGATCGACGCGCCCATCGCGGTATGCATCTCGCCGCGCAGAAGCGCCGCGGCCAGTCCGGCAAGAACACTTGCGCCGCTTACGTAAAGCCCTGCCCGAAGCACGGCTGAGCGCCGCTTGCAGAGCGCGACCTTGAACGCTCCGCTTATCGATCCGACGAATACAAACACCGGATAGCTGAAGTCCTGAAGCCATAGCGCGGCGCAGAAGCTAAGTATGGTTGATACTATTATCGCGGTATGAACGTCGATCAGAAGCGCCGCCAGCATCGCGCCGGATGCAAGCGGAAGTCCGTAGATCACGGCGTCGTGCTGAAGGAAATACACGCCGTAGGCGATGCCCTCCATCAGCAGGTAAGAGACGCGACCGGTTAACAGTGTTGTGGTGATAAGCACCGCAACCAGCAGCAGGTTGCCCGGATTTTCCATGAACTTCGGCCTGTACCTGGCAACGTCGCGCTGGAACAGATACAGCAAAAGCCCCGCGGAGAGCATGACTCCAGCCGTGCCCTGCCATCCCATGCCCTCATGATATACAAGCAGGCTGATAACCGCGGCGCATCCGGCCACGAATCCGGGCCCCATGTAGTCGCGCCACGACCTGCGTTGCGCCCAGAACGGAATGCCGGGTTCGGCTGATTGCGCCTGAGCGAATTTTTTAGGAGGCATCTTTCTTCGTGTGCCGCTCGTAGGCCGTCACAATCGACTGCACAAGCCTGTGGCGAACTACATCGCGGCGTTTGAACAATACGAACTTGATTCCTTCGATGTCGCGCAGGATGGTCTGTATCTCGACCAGTCCGGAGATTCTGCCCACCGGAAGGTCAACCTGCGTGACGTCGCCGGTTATCACGGTCTTGGAGTTGAAGCCCAGACGCGTCAGATACATCTTCATCTGCTCCGACGTGGTGTTCTGCGCCTCGTCGAGGATGATGAACGAATCGTTAAGCGTGCGGCCCCGCATGAATGCAAGCGGCGCTATCTCGATCACGCCGCGCTCGATCAGGCGGTTGGCCTTCTCGGCGTCCATCATGTCGTAGAGGGCGTCGTAGAGCGGGCGGAGATACGGATTCACCTTCTCCATCAGGTCGCCGGGCAGAAAGCCGAGGCGTTCGCCCGCCTCGACAGCCGGACGGGCCAGAATGATCCGGCCCACCTGCTTGCGGTTCAGCGCGTTTATCGCCATCGCCATGGCTAGATATGTCTTGCCGGTTCCCGCTGGGCCGATGCCGATAACGATGTCGTTGGTCTTGATGGCGTCCAGATATTCCCGCTGTGTTTCGGATTTCGGTGTGATGAACTTGCGCTTGGACGACACAGGGATGGTGTTTTCAAACAGCGTTTTTATCGATGAATCGCCGTCGCCTGCAATGTTCCTTATGGCGTACCGGATGTCTTCCAGCGTGACGTCGTAGCCGCTGTCGTTAATCTCGGTCAGTTCGGTGATGAGAGTGATTGCGCGTTTCACCTTTTCGGCGTCGCCGTTCAGGAAAACCTTGCTTCCGCGCGCGCCCACGGTAACGTTCAGGTCTTCCTCGAAGAACGGGAATGCGCGGCTCAACTGGCTGTGCAGAAACGCAAGCGCTCGCCCGTCGGGCATTTCGTGCTCGATGGTCACTGCGTCGGTGTGAACTTTCCGGGGAATTTCAACCGTATCGCCGCTATGTTCGTCATGATGCCTGCCTCGCGGCTTGTGGGTGTTCTTCTGCATTATAATGGCGGTTGCTGCCTTAACGGGATTCCACGAAGGCCTGAACCGCCTCGTTCTTGCGGAGCTTTTCGGCAACCGCATCGGCATCCGGCTTTTTTGCGTATTTTCCAACCCGAACCTTGAACATGGGTGTCTTATCGGCAGAAGCGGGCTCAATCATATAGGCGTCGAAACCTTTTTTGCGAAGTTTTTCGACCGTGCGTTCAGCCTCTCGCAGGTTCTTGAATGCGCCCACCTGCACGTAATACGCGCCGCCTTGTTTGTGGTCATTGGCAGGCACGGCTTTTTTGGCTTCCGGTGCAGGTTTTTGAGGCGCCGGCGCAGGATGGGCAACCTCCGGCGCAGTTTTATTGGGTTCCGGTGGAACCGGCTTCGCCTCCGGTGCAACCGGCTTCGCCTCCGGTGCAACCGGCTTCGCCTCCGGTGCAACCGGCTTCGGCGTCGATTCAACAGGCAACTGCCGTGTTTCGGTAGTAGCCAACCGCCGTGTTTCGGCGGCGGGCTTGTCGCTTGCGGCAAGGCGCTTGTCTGCCGGAGGCGTAATCGGCGCAACCGTGGCCGGCACGGACGGCTGTTCCTTAATGTTGTCGGCTCCGAGATAAACGCCGATAAAAAAGCTCACAACCATCAGCAGAAGCAGTGTCACCAGAAAAAGAAAGGCTTTTTTCAGCATGGAAGGGGTTCCGTCATTTTTCATAGTACCAACATAGCATCTCCGTATGAAAAGAATCCATACCTTTCTTTCACGGCCCGGCGGTATGCGCGGCGGACGTTTTCGATGCCCGCAAAGGCCGAAACCAGCATCAGGGGCGTTGCCTTGGGCAGGTGAAAGTTGGTGAGCAGGCCGCCGACAGCCCTGAATTTGTAGCCCGGCGTAATGAACAGCGAGGTTGCGCCCGGCCCGGCCCGCAGTCTTCCGCTCCGGAAAGCGGTTTCCAGCGTGCGCGTGGCGGTGGTTCCAACCGCGATGATACGCCGTTCTTCGGCTGACGCAAGGGTGACGGCGCGCGCGGTGTCTTCGCCGACAATGAATTCCTCCTCGTCCATCCGGTGATCCGTGATCGTTTCGGCTGTGACCGGCTTGAACGTTCCCATGCCAACATGAAGGGTGATTGGGCATATCTCCACGCCGCGCGCTTTCAGAGCGTCGATTATTTCAGGCGTGAAATGAAGCCCTGCCGTGGGCGCGGCAATGGCTCCGGGCGTGGAGGCGTAAACCGTCTGATAGCGTATTTTGTCCTCTTCGTCGGCTGGCCGCCTGATGTACGGCGGAAGCGGAACCGCTCCGTGGCGCTCGGCCCAGGCTTCCGGATCGGCGTTGAATTGCAGATGAAAAATCATCTCTTCGCGCCCGGAGATCTGTGCCGAAAGCCCGTCTTCGAAAACAATTTCGCCTTTGGACGTGCCTTTGAGCATCGCATCCCAGAGTGTGTCGTCACGCTTTCCAAGCAGAAGCACCTCAATCTTTGCGCCGGTTGGCCGCCTGCCGTACAGCCGCGCAGGCCTCACACGCGTGTCGTTGATCACAAGAACATCGCCTGGGCGAAGAATGTTGACGATTTCATGAAACATGCGGTGCTCCACGCGCCCGCTTCGGCGGTGAAGGAGCAGGAGGCGCGATTCGCCGCGCGCGGATGCCGGACGCTGGGCTATGAGCTCCGGCGGAAGATCGAAGTCGAATTCGGTGAGTTTCAAGGCGGATATGTATCTAAACGCTCAGCGCCTTCCGAAAAGCCACATGACAAGGCTCAGGATTATGCTTATCAGGATGCTTGTTCCGACCGGGAAGTAGAAGCTGAAGTTCTTCCGCTCGACAACGATGTCGCCCGGCAGCCGCCCGATGCCGGGGATGCGCTCGATTACGAGCATCAAACCGCCCGCTGCGGCGATCAGCAGGCCGATAACGATGAGGGACTTGGCTAACTGGTGCATGTCTGGATTATACAGAAAACGTATGGACGAAAGTGTCTTGTTATTTGGCGCATTGTTTCGGCTGCTTGCATCGCGCGGATAAAATCGTTTAACTTAAGAAGCTTCATTCGGGGGCCCATAGCTCAGCTGGTTAGAGCTACCGGCTCATAACCGGTTGGTCTCAGGTTCGAATCCTGGTGGGCCCACCATCTACCCCCACGGAGGCGGCAAGTCTTGGACGAAGAACTGTCTCATCTGATAATCCTGCAGGCGATAGATACCCGCCTTCTCCGGAACAAGGCCGAACTCGCCGGCATACCGGCTCGGCTTGCCGAAACAGAAGGCGTGCTAGATGGCGCGCGCACACGCGAGGCGCAGTACAAGGCCCGTCTGGATGCTCTGCAAAAGAAAAAGAAGACGCGCGATGGAGACCTCGAAGATTCGCTGAATCGTATAAAAACGCTCAAAAGCAAGGTTTCCGAAGTCAAAACCAACGTCGAGTATCAGGCCCGGCTGAAGGAGATCGACGCGGCTCACTCCTCTGTGCGCAAGATCGAGGACGAAATTCTTGCGGTCATGGAAGAGATCGAGGCTATGGAGCCCGATCGCAAGGTGGTTGAGGCCGCGTTTCGCGAGGCTAACGCAGAGTGGGAAAAGACAAAGAGCGTGGTTGCCGAGAGAGGCAAGGCGATTGAGGCCGAAAACGCCGAGTTGATCGCCGAGCGGGCCGAGGCTGTAAAGCTGATCGGCTCCGAGCTTTATGGCCGCTACAAGCATCTTATGGGCACGCGTCATGGCCTGGCCCTTGCGAGGGTGGAAAATGGGATATGCAAGGGTTGTCACATGACGATTCCGCCGCAGCTTTTCAACGAGGTTCGTTCAAACGCGAAGATCATGTCGTGTTCCGAATGCGGGCGGATGTTGTATTATCAAGCTGAAGCAGGCCAGGTGGCCGCTTCCGGCGCGAAAGCGCCGGGGGAGGAAAGTCCGGGCTCCGCAGGGCAGGGCGGTCGTTAACGACGACTCACGGCGACGTGAAGGAAAGTGCCACAGAAAGGGAGACCGTCCGGTTAGCCTGAAAGGGCGAGCCGGATAAGGGTGAAAAGGTGAGGCAAGAGCTCACCGGCGCGGCGGGCAACCGTCGCGGCCTGGTAAACCCCGCCTGGAGCAAGGCCTTATAGGGAGAGGGATTGCCCGTCCAATCTCTCCGGGTACGGTCGCGAGACGCCGCCGGCAACGGCGGCGCAAGACAAATGGTCACGCCATGTGAAAGCGTAGGTTTTCACTTGGTTACAGAACCCGGCTTATGGCCTGCTTCAAATTTTCCACACCGGTTTATGTAACAAAATTCTTACAGCACTGTAAGCGGTTACATGGCGTCGGTTGTCATTTGCCGTTATTATTGGATAAAACGATAAATAAAACAGAGAGTTGCAACATGCCGAATTCATTGCTGCCTACAGGCTCGAAAATTGCTTTGCATGAACTGCCGCAAAGGGCGTTTCCATTTATCGCCTGTTGAGGCGGAACTTGCAGTAATAAAACGGGTGGCAATAAAAATGAACAGGATGGATTCCAAGGTGTTTTGTACTCGTTTGCGCTGCGCGGGCTTCAGTCTTGTGGAAGTTCTTGTGGCTATTCTTGTGTTTTCCATTTCGCTTGCCGCGATAATACCGCTTCTGGTTACTTCCTCCCGCGTGGACAAAGACAACGCCGTGCGCGCCGAGATTCAGACGCTAGCCGCCGACGAACTGGACAGGATGAAGACCGATCCAGCCAATTTCACACTTGATTTCTCCCGTGGTGCCGTGAAACGTGAAGTGACCGAGACGCGGGGTGGCGTTGAGTATACGATTACCCGAACGGTTGAGCTGTGGAAGGGCAGCAACCTGCCTGACGGCAGCAAGCCGCTCATGCTGTCGGTCAATGTCAGCGCCGATCTTCGCGGCGAAACTATCAGTTTGCCGAATCCGCTGGTCGCGATCATGGGGAGGTAGCCGGTGCGTCTTTCGAATCAGCGTGGAACCACGCTCACCGAGCTTCTGGTGGCCATGGCCGTATTTGCCGGATTCATCGCGCTTCTCTATCCGGCGTTCACCTTCTTCAAAAAGCAGTCTTCGCATGTAAGCGACAAACAGATGCTCTCACTGCGGGGCAACCAGATATTGAACTATCTTGCCGAGGAGGTCAAGATGGCCGGTTTTCTTGTTGGCCCGGCTTCGAACCTGTCCTTTTGCGGCGGCGGCATCAGCACGGTCAATCATTCCGACGGTGATCGTTTCGACACGCTCGACTTCTTGACTTCGATCCCGGTTGAGCGCGATGTAAAAGAAGCCAGGGAAGTGACGGAAGGTAACTATTTCCTGACGTTGACGAACGATTTCAGTTCAGGATCGAACAGCTTTTCCGCAAGTTTCAACAGTAAGTCGATGCAGGGTTCAACCCGGATAAAACCGACATCCGAGTCTAAGGGCAACGCCCGCTCGCTGATAACCTTTGAGACGCTTTCGCCGACAACCGGCAAGAGGGTGTATGAGGTTTCCGGCATCAGCAGTGAAAATAATGTGATATCGATCTCAGGAAGCATCGACCAGACAGTTCCGGGGGGCAGCATGGTTTATTCCGTGCAGCGTTTGGGTTTTCAGGTTGACGGCGATCGTCAGCTTTCCCGTGTTGAATGGGACGCGGACTGCGGCATCAATACCGTCAACAAGATTGACTTTACTTCCGGCAACGACAATATCCTTGGCGGCGTTGACGGGCTTCAGTACGAGTTTTTCGTTCGCGGGGCCGACAACAGGATGTCCGTTGGTTCCACGATTGGCGCAGGCGATCTGGAAAATCTTGCCGCCATCCGCATCTGGGTGCTTTTGAAGGCTGAGGTTCCGGATTCCGGCTACACAAATGATGAGAAGTATGTGCTCGGCACGTTGCAGGATCCGGACAACCCCCAATCGCCTCCGATTACCGGAGTTGTTCTCGGCCCGTACAACGATTCATTCCGCCGCCTGCTTCTGACGAAGGCTGTGGAGGTGAAAAACCTTGTATATAAATAATAAAAGCAAGACGCTCCTTCGCCATCTGCGAAATGAGTCGGGCATCGCGCTGGTTGCCGCCGTGGCTTTCTCGGCGGTAATGCTCATGCTTGCCGTGGCCCTGATAGGGCAGGTTGTTCAATATACAAAAACCGTGGCCGCTTCCAAGCAGAAGACGTACAGCTACTACGGCGCGGAGTACGGCATCGAAATCCTGAGGGACGCCCTTTGGGCCAACGGATGCCAGCCGCCGGACTGGTGCGGACTGCTGAACAATGCCGGAAACGATGCTTCGTTTCGAAAACTGGACTGCACAAAGAATATTGTGCCGCTAAAATGCGATGACCTGTTGCTTGACGGCGCGGCAAAGGGAGCCAAATCCGTGGCGCTGGATCTTTTTGCAAGGGACAACGAAGACGCCGCGGGCTCATATGCGGAGGATTCCGATACGATCATCTACGCATTCTCGTCGGCAAGGGATATCGGCTCCGATATGAAGGCCGAAACCAGCGACGATTCCTACACCGGCGTTCAGGCAATGATAATGTTCTCCGGTTCGCAGACTTACAAGCAGAAGGGACAGGGCGTGGCTAAATCCGGCGCGTCGCCCCAGTCCGGCGGAAAAAAGGAAGCGATTGTGAGGCGGCAGTAGCGTAAGGCGGCGAGGTGAAAGAGGTGAACTGGATGAAACATGTACTGATTGCGGCATTCGCCGTATTGGGATTTGCCTTGTTGGCAGACATGGCTTTGGCCACGGAGAAAACATTTCCTGCCGGTTCGTTCATTATTCCGGTTGACGCATGCTGGCAGCCCAACAACGATCCGGCGAAGATCGCTGGGCTTCCTGCCGAATGCGACACCGATGCAAACGACAAAGGCGTGTTTCAGGCCTACGGCATGATATACGCGATGCTCGACCGGGGCGACGATCCGGACAACTGCTCGAACAAGGACGGCTCGACGCCGTTTCAGCGCAAGATCCTGGGCAACTGCAAGTCTATCCCGATCTACTGGGGAGTGCGTTCCGACAAGAAGGGGCAGCACGATACGGACTTCGAGATTGCCGGAAACACCCCGCTTGTGGAAATCCTGAACAGCAAGGCCAAAAACAGTTCTGGCGGCGCGTCGCCGGTTCGCTACATGGGCGGCCCGTTTGTGATCGACAAGAGCGACCTGTCCATCGATGAACTCAAGCGGTTCCTGAGGGTCTATCCCGACGCCAAGGCCCACGTGGCCAAGACCGACTTCACGATCAATTACGACAAGGTGCTGATGGGGCGGACGCCGAAGGTTGCCGTGCTTGGAGAAGGTTCGAAGGATGTGTTGATGAGCTACCTGCGCGTGAGCGGCCTGTTCAACTGGAAGGATTATGTTTTTGAATTCGTCAATTCGAACCAGATTGCATCCGGCGTTTTGGACAGCTATCAGCTCCTTTGGGCTCCTCACTGGCAGATATGGGGCGAGGCCGCCGGGATAGAAAATTCGGTTGTGAACGGCATTCGCAAGTTCCTTGAGGCCGGAAACGCCGGATTTTTCCAGTCGGCGTCCATATCGAGCGTTGAGAGCGCCATTGCCGATACAAAGGTGAACCCGCTGGGCGTGGTTCCAGACAACAACGTAACCAACGGCGCGGACGGTTTCCTTATCGACCGCAACAAGGCCAAGCCGAGGCTCCAGGTGAACGGCGCCAAATACGACGTGGGAACTAGCCTGTACCGGTATCCGGGCGAGGTGAAGATCGAGGAACCGGGATTCTATCTCTCGCAATGTGGAGGCTGGAATTTCAAGCCTATTCCGTCTGGCGGATTCATTGTCAACATGAGGCCGAACATGAACAGCGGCTACAAATATAACGATACGGTCAAGCGCCTGATTCATGATGATCCGGATGTGGTGAAGGGAGCCGGTTCGTATGGAATGGGCAACGACGATTACTACTACTATGACTATTTCCTTGGCGGTCGTGTGAACGGTTCACCGACCGGCGGTTATATAACCTATCTGGCCGGACATTCGTATCTGCAATGCCTGGCATTGGGCGACCCCAAATCTCCGGAAAAGTGGATGTCGCTTTCTTTCGACGATGTCCTTGACAGGTCAAGCGTGGTTACGGTTGAGATTGTTCACGACAACTGCACCTCCGGCATTAACTGCCCCAAGGCATCGCTCGACATATCGAATCCGGCCACTCCTCTTGCCGTGTCCGCCTCCGACGATTTCATGTATCTGAACATGAAGTCCGCATCCTACAAGACCGAAGGCGATGTCTCGTCAATCGGCAACATACTCTATGGAAATCTTACAAGTAACGACATGATTGTCCGAAACATCATCGTTGAGTTTCCAGGCAACGCCGGAACAAAACTGTTGACCATCAACGAGACCAAAAGCGACGGCACTGTTACCGCGAATATCTGTTCGCCGGGAAGCGGGAGCCGGGCCGCGTGCGTTCAGACCGGCAGGGGGCTTAAGCTTGCCTTCGATAACGCATCTCCGCTTCGAGACCAAAGCACCAAGGTTGTGATGACGGTGGTTCATGCCGGATGTAGCGGAGACAAGACAAAATGCCCTACAGCCACGTTCGATCCCAAGACCGGCAAGGGCGAATCCGACCCGAAAAACAGTGACGGAACCCTTAAGCTGGACATGACCGGTTCCAGCGTTGATGTGACGGCGCAGAACCTGATCGGCATAAGCCTGTTGAACCAGACCGGGCAGAAGGTGACAATAACCGATTTCGAGGTGTCTTTCGGCGGGAACCGGAACTCGGAACTGAAAAAGATCGCGGACGAAAAGTCCGGCGATGAGATTTGCGAGCCGAAAGACACCGGCCACAACGCTGTGAGCTGTTTGGCGGATGACAGGTCGTTTTCGTTCGACATGCCGGCTCCAGGCGCTCTTCCGGCTGTTTCCACGCTCGGCCCGTTTGCCAGTTCCTGTTTCGTGCTGTGGGAACTGCCTGTTGCAATCCAGGAAGCTCCTTACTTCAAGAATATCACTGCCAGCAATACCTGCGGCGTGAAGTTCGTTCTGAACTCGCTTCTTGGCCTGAAATTCCAGGTGAAGTCGGCGGATTACGGCAAGACCATGCCGATTGTGAAAAACAATATCATGTACAGGGCAAGCTTCCGTTATCCAACCTTCAGGGGAAATCTAAAGGCACTGGACATGAAGAAAAATCCGGCAGAGGAGCTTTGGGATGCGGCAAAGATGGTGCCGAAGGCATGTAACGCCTGCTCCGACGGCGAAACCTATCCTACCGCTGAGGCCGGTTTCGCGCAGAACCAGATGGTTCGCGGCATCTTTACGAATAAACCTGGAAGCGCCGAGATACTCGATTTTTCGTCCGCGAGCAGGGAAACCCTCAGGCAGTATCTGGGCACAGCCAGGGATTCCGGCGGCGCAAAACCGACCAGCGCCCTGATAAACACCGTGCGCGGCCGGTCGGCGGCAACCGAAATATTACCCTACGGCAAGACGGAACTGGGTTCGAAGCTCTGGGCGATTGAGAACTCCACTCCCGCGCTTCTTGGCTGCTCCAACGTGGCCAAGGGGGCCAAACAACGTGACAAGTTCGTTCTGGCCGGCGCGGATGACGGTATGCTTCATGCTTTCTACGCGGCCTCGCCCGATGCCGCCACAAAGCCTGACGCAAGATGCGGCAATTTCAGCTACAAAGACCATGACGATGCCAACGCAGGCAAGGAAATCTGGGCATATATCCCGTCCACGCTGCTTCCGTATCTGAAAGATCAGCCTTTCGAGCCGGATCTGGCCAACGCTCAGTCGAACTTCGAGCCCGTGGTGTCGGTTGACGGCTCCCCGGCGCTTGGAGATTTTTTCATCGATACCAACGCGGACAACAAACCCGATTCATGGCGGACAGTGCTTGTGGGAACAGCGCAGGTCAAGTCGGTGAATCAGGGAATAGTTTTTGCGATGGACGTGAACGATCCGTACCATCCGCGCCTTATCTGGGAGAAAACCTTCAACGACACAAGCGCGAGGGATTTCAGCGGGAAGCCGCAATGCAAGGGCGTATCGCGTAACTGCAACATGGGCAACACAAAGGGCGCTGCCATAGGCAGGGTGCAGATCGGAAACACGCTTTCCACATATGTGTTTGTAACGTCGAGTTGGGCGAAAAAGAAGGATAAGGCCTCGCCTGCTTATGATTGCGTCACGAATCCGGAAAACCGCGATACATGTGTTTACGGCGTCAGCATTACGGCGCTGGATTTCGTGACCGGCGATGTTGTCTGGCAGACGGAACTGCCGTACACGGCCAAGGTGGATCACTCGGCGGCCAACGTAAACCAGACGCCCGCGATGCCATCTCTGATGGATGCGGACGGCAACGGCACGGACGACTATGCGGTATTCGGCGACATGCAGGGAAGGCTTTGGGCGATTCGGACATCCGACGGAAAGAGCCTTAAAACAGAGTAGCTGCAAAAGTAATGGAGCGAGGCGTAACATGAAAAACATGATCATGAAAAGCGTAATTGTTGCGGCAGTAACTGTTTTTGCTGTCTGCGGCCCTCTGAAACAGGCATTCGCCGCAAGCGGCGATCCGCTGCCTATATTTGTGGTGACAGACAAGGGGGACGGAACCGGTACGCCGCTGAACGCGCTGGAACCCATAGGCGCTGAGGTTGCGGTGTTCGAAAAGAGCATCGTGTTTGGAACCGGCGGGCGTGACAGCCTTGAGGATCAGGATACGCGGAATTATCACATCTTCGGTCTGCGCATTGATGGAAGCAAGGTTGAGCCGCTCTGGAAGGACGAGTCCGGCGGGGCAAAGGTCATTTCGCTGGAGAAAGGCGAGAAGGTCTGGGGCGCTCCCAGCATAGACACTGATGAGTACCAGATGCACAACGTCTATGTCGGAACATCCGTGGGCTACATTTCAGCCGCATCGCCCGACGAGATGAGAAAGGCCGATGTAACCGGACGCATTCATGTGCTTAAACTGTTGAGTGGCGCGGATGTGGTCAAGCCGCTGGTTGTGGAGGGAGGCATCGTTGGCGGTATCGACTTCGATTCCCAACACGCATACACGGTTACGCTCGACGGCAAGGTGATTCAGCTTGGCGGCGATGATTTCAGTTCAACCGAACAGGAACGCAATCCGATACGGATACTCTGGTGGAAAAAACTCTGAAAAAATCATCTGGTGTCACGCTGATCGAACTGCTGGTTGTGATGGGCATTACCGCAGTCCTGCTTGGGCTTGCGGTGGGGCCGTTCATGGACTCGCGAAAGGAATCGCGCGTGCGCGCCGATGTGGACAAGCTGCTGGCCGATCTTGAATGGGCGCGTTCCGAAGCGGTGCGTCAGGGCGGCATGGAAATGACCAGGGACGCGGCAGCGGCGGACAAGCACAGACTGTATTCCCGGCGGGTGTTTGCCGTATTCGATCTGAAGGGGTGTTATCGGGTTTTCAGGTGGGTTGACGCCAACGGCGACAAATTCCCGGCTCCGGACGAGATGGCAATGATTCTGCCCAAGCACAAGGACGGCTACGGGAAGGTGAGTTGCGAGGACGACATGAAAAACAGCGGCGGATTCTGGGTGCATCTTGATAATTCAACGTTTTCGTGGATTGAGGATGTTGCGGATGGGCGCAGGGCATGTTCCGCCGACAATGCCATGATGCCGGTTCAATCGCCTCTTAATATCCAGTCTGCCGCCAAATACTTCGCGGATGCGAGAACACCGTATCTTTCCTTCGATTCCAATGGCTTCAGCAATGTGATGGCCGGAACCATTTACGTCTCAAACGCGACTTTCCAGGACGGAAAATCTGAAGGCGGCACGCATTCTTACGCAATTTCTGTGTCTCCTGCCGGTCTGTTTCGCATGTGCAAATGGCTCAGTGGCTGTTCCGATCCCAAATACTCAAACCGCGAGGAATGCGAGGACAACGGCAAGGCGTGGGACGAGAAGGAGCGCCATAGGTGGGTGATGACGCGATGAAACGAATGGCATCGGTTTCAATGCTGGCGGCTTTGCTCTGTCTTCCCGCCTGCTCGAATGAGCCGAAGGACACTGCGGTGCAGGAATTACGGAAGCGCGAAACCGGTGCGCCTGCTGCCGGAGCCGGACAAAGCCGTCCGAACAGGGTATCGCCATCGGCCCCGTCCGCCGCAGGGGCAGTGTCGTCGCCTCCTGTATCATCCACGCCCGTAATCAAATTCGCGCGTATTCTTCCCAATGCTCCAAACAGGGACAGCGCGATCGAGATCGAAGCGGAAGCCGAGGGCGGCGAATCCGTTATGCTCAGCTATGAATGGTTCGTGAATGGCCGCGCTGCCGGACGCGAGCAGACAGTTGAAAGTCCGTCGCGACTGAGGGGAGGGCTTCGAAAAGGCGACCGCGTGGAAGCCCGGATCATTCCGTCCATGGGCGGAGTGTCGGGCGAGCCGGTTTTGCGCTCGCTGGTTATAGGTAATTCGCCGCCGGTTATGGAGCAATCGCCTGTGGATGTGACGGTTGCAGGCGGTGTCCAGGCGTTCCGCATAGCCGCTGCCGATCCTGACGGCGACACGCTCAGTTTCAGGCTGTCCGATGCGCCTGAAGGGATGTCCATAGATCAGGCCACCGGGGTGGTGCGATGGAAATTGCCTGACTCGGCAGGCAATGTTTCCTTTACCGTAATTGCAAGCGATCCGGACGGCGGCCAGTCGGTGTTGAATGTTACTGCCGGGGTAAAGCCCGCCGCCCGGAAAAATCCTGGGAAATGAGTTTCTAACCCGCTGCTTCCGCTGCTTTCTTTCTCGTTTTCCTGACTGCGGGTTTTACGCCTGCGCCGCTTTTCAGGCTCTCGATGTATGCCTTGACCGGGTTGATCCGCTTTGGGGTCTTGCGGGGCAGGTCTATGCCGTTTTTCCTGAGATCGGCAACAATCTTGTTCACCTGAAAGAGGCTCAGCTTGCGTGCGGCTGCTATCTCCGCCGCTGTCATTGCAGAGTAGCTTGTGTGAACGAATTCGACATCTTTTTCGGTGAACCGTCTGCTTCTTGTTTTCTGTGTCATAATGCTCCTCCGTATGGTAATGAATAGCTTGAAGCGATCTCAATACAAGTCTGTAACTGGTGCTAGTCCATCGCTTCAGAGCTTCCTTATGCGTGTCTGAAATGCAATGGAAGCTAATTAACGGTATTTATACCAGTTGATTTGAAAAACATCAATATAAAAAACAATGACGAATGTTTACTGGACGATTACTGAACCATTTGCAGCGTGAACAGCCTTGAAACATACTACGATGAGATACCGGTAAAGAGTGTTGTCGCGATGGCTGCGGTCAGGCGGACGGATTGACTAAGTTTCAGGCGTTGGCATACAATTACAGACCACATTTCGGATTCGGAGGTTTTCAATTTAATAATGAATGCTCAAGTTGAGGATATATCATCTACACGGAAACGCCTGACATTTCAGGTGCCCGGCGATGTCGTTTTGAACGAACTGAACTCATTCTATGGTGAAATCAACAGGACGGCGCGCATTCCCGGTTTCAGAACCGGCAAGATACCGCGCAGTTTCCTTGAGAAGCGTTTCGGGACTGATGCGAAAACGCGCGTGCTCGAAAAAGTTGTTCCCGATTACTATCTGAAGGTATTGAAGGACGCCGGGCTCACGCCGATGGCGGCCCCCGACATTGAATCGGAAGTTGATGTTATCGCCGGACAACCGATAGATGTTCAGCTTACCGTGGAGGTGCGTCCGCAGCTGGACAGGCTTGAATACGAAGGCGTTGAGCTTGTTGAAATGCCCACGGAAGTTACGCCGGAGGACATGGAGAAGGCTATCGGCTCCATCAGGAAAGACCGGGCATCGCTCGAACCTGCGGAAACCGCCGAGGCCGACGGGCACGTTGTCATCGATTATAAGGCGTATGACGGCGAGACACTGGTCGATTCGGTTTCGGCTGACGATTTCGAGTTTGACCTCGGCTCGTCCGAACTGCCTCCTGAATTCACATCGGAGACAATCGGCAGGAAGGCCGGAGACGAGTATGAATTCAGCGTGAGCTACCCGGAAGATCATCCCGGATCGGACGTTGCCGGTAAGTCGATCACCTTCAAGGCGGTGGTCAAGGAAGTGAAGAAAAGGGTGCTTCCGGATTTCGATGACGCTCTTGCAAAGGATATGGGTTATGAAGATGCGGAAGAACTCCGCAATACGGTAACCGAGCGTATCAGGGGCATGAAGGAAAAGCGGGCTTTCGAGATTTACAGGCGTGCAATATCAGAAAAACTTGTTGCTGGCCATGAATTCGATGTGCCTGAGTCGTTGCTCAAGGTTGAAAGCGACTACTATTTTGAACGCATGAAGTCCATGGCCGGAGGCGGCGCGGAACTCGATGAGGCGGCCATGCGCTCGTCAGCCGATGCCGATGCGGTCAAGACTGTCAAGGGGCGGATACTGGTTGAACTCATCGGCGAAAAAGAAGGTGTCACGCTTACCGACGAGGACATGAAGGAAGGATTCAACGAGATGGCGATGGCCTCCGGAATGCATCCGAACGCGCTTCTGCAGTACTATCAGAACAATGAGGATGCGCTCAACGGACTGCGAAGCAGCGTGTTCGAGACAAAGGTGATGCGACATGTGGTTTCTAAGGCCAGATTCGTGAAGGAGAACGCATGAATCTTATTCCGGTAGTCGTTGAACAGACGGGCCGGGGCGAGCGCGCCTACGATATTTATTCGCGCCTTCTCAAGGACAGGATCATATTCCTTGGAACCGCGATAGACGATATAGTGGCAAACACCGTCATTGCCCAGCTTCTGTTCCTTCAGACAGAGGATCCGGACAAGGACATCAACATATACATAAACAGCCCCGGCGGGCTTGTTACCGCCGGGCTGGCTATCTACGACACCATGCAGTATGTGAAGCCCGACATCGCTACATACTGCATCGGACAGGCAGCGAGCATGGGCGCGCTTCTGCTTGCAGCCGGGGCAAAGGGAAAGCGATTTTCGTTACCGAATTCGCGCATAATGATTCATCAGCCGCTTGGAGGATTTCACGGTCAGGCAACCGACGTGGAGATACATGCGCGCGAAATGCTGAAGACGAAGGATCTGCTTGCGGGTATTCTCACGAAGCATACCGGACAGCCTATGGATGTGATCAGGCGCGACACCGAGCGCGATTACTTCCTGAGCGGCGACGAGGCAAGGGAATACGGTTTGGTTGACGAGGTTGTGAGCACGTTAAAGAAGACCGGGCAGTAGATGCCGGGCCTGCGGTATTGGAGCAATTAAGATGGCAAAGAAGAATGGTGGTGGCAACGGGCTCAAATGCTCGTTTTGCGGCAAGAGTCAGGAAGATGTAAAGAAGCTCATTGCCGGGCCTTCAGTTTATATATGCGATGAATGTGTTGATCTCTGCAATGAGATCATCGCCGAGGAGCGCGAGCTGCCTTCCGGAACAGGCGCGATGACTCCGGTTCCAACCCCGCGCGAGATCAAGAAGATGCTAGATGACCATGTGGTTGGGCAGGACGCGGCCAAGAAGGTGCTTTCGGTTGCGGTCTACAATCATTACAAGCGCATACACGACACCGAAAAGGGCGACGTCGAGATTCAAAAGAGCAACATACTCCTGATCGGCCCGACCGGAACAGGCAAGACGCTTCTTGCGCAGACGCTTGCTAAATTGCTTGACGTTCCGTTCACGATTGCGGACGCAACAACCCTCACCGAGGCCGGTTACGTCGGCGAGGATGTCGAGAATATCATGGCCAAGCTCCTTCAGCGGGCCGACTACGACGTTGAGCGCGCCCAGCGAGGCATCGTTTACATCGACGAGATCGACAAAATCAGCCGCAAGACTGAAAACGTATCGATCACTCGCGATGTTTCCGGCGAAGGCGTTCAACAGGCTCTTTTAAAGCTGATAGAGGGAACAATAGCCAATATTCCCCCGCAGGGCGGGCGCAAGCATCCGCAGCAGGAATATGTTCAGCTCGACACAAGCAATATCCTGTTCATCTGCGGCGGAGCGTTTGTCGGGATCAACAAGGTGATCGAGCGCCGTCTTGGGAAGAAAACAGTCGGCTTTGGCAGCGAGCTTGTTTCACGCAAGGACGTCAAGGCCAATCAGGTTGTCAGCAAGGTTGAGGCTCAGGATCTTCTGCGATACGGCCTCATTCCTGAGTTCGTGGGAAGGCTTCCGGTGATCGCGGTGCTCGACGACCTCGATCAGGACGCGCTTGTCCGCATCCTGAAAACTCCGAAGAACGCGCTTATCAAACAGTATCAGCGTCTAATGGCATACGAGAACGTGAAGCTTCGCTTCACCGACGGCGCGCTCACCGCGATAGCGGAAAAGGCTTACGAGAAGAAAACCGGCGCTCGCGGCCTTCGCACCATTCTTGAAGAGACGATGCTAGACCTGATGTTCGATGTTCCGTCGCAAAGGAGCATTACCGAGGTCATAATCAGCGAGGATGTCATTCGCAAGAAGGAAAAGCCGCTTCTGCTATACGAAAAGATGGCCGAAACAGCCTGATTCGGTAATCTCGAACCTGAATATCAAGCGGCCTGCGGGATGCAATCCTTCAGGCCGTTTCTTTTTGCAAAGGTTTCATGGACGGCTTTTAATCCGCTTGAGCTTTCCCCCCGATGTGCTATATTGATCCTTATCCGCGCGGAGGCAGTTGATGATGTTCGAGCCGGATGGCAAATCGCAAAATAAATCAAGGAGGATACGGGTATGAAGGCATTGTTTAAGTCCATGGCTGTTGCGGTGGTCGGGTTGTTTGTTCTTGCGGCGTGCGGCGGAAAGTCGGCGGTTATCGAGGAAGGCTACATGAAGGGCGCGCCGAAGTGGGTGGCGAAAGGCAGCGGCGCTTTCGACGCCGAGAAGGGCAAGATTTTCTACGGTGTCGGCTCGGCTTCGAACATCGCCAACCATTCGCTTCTGCGCAGCACCGCCGACAACCGCGCTCGTAACGAGCTTTCGAAGATCTTCGAGACATACACCGCGTCGCTCATGAAGGACTACATGGCATCCACGACTGCCGGTAAAGTTGGCGAATCTTCCGAGGAACAGCATGTCGAGCAGGCTATCAAGACCGTGACCAGCGCCACATTGAACGGAGTCGAGATCATCGATCACTGGAAGGATCCGGCCACCGGCGAACTCTTTTCGCTTGCGCAGCTCGACCTGAACGCGTTCAAGGATGCGCTTGCCAAGCAGAAGGAACTCAGCTCGCAGGTGCGCGATTACATCCGCAAGAACGCCGACCGCATGCACGATGAGCTTGAGAAGGAAGAAGCGAAGCGGGGCAATTAATTAATGAAAACGATATTGTCGGTTTTTTCCCTCCCGGTTTTGCTTGCAACCCTGTTTGCCAATCCGGCAGTTGCAGCCGATTTCCCGGCGGAAAAGATCTACAAGGCTTACGGCCCGTCGGTTGTGCTCATCTGGGCGTCGTCGTCCGATCAGAAGGGTTCAGTCGGAGCCGGATCGGTGATTTCGCAGGACGGCCTTGTTGTCACCAACGCGCATGTGATAACCATGGGCGAGGCTGGCCTGTATCCTGAAATCGCGGTCTGTCTTAAGCCCGACAGGCTGACCGGCGACCCGAAGCGTGATCTTACCAACTGCTTCAAGGCGGCTGTGCTTGGGGTTTCGGCAGACATTGACATCGCGGTTCTTCGCGCCGATGGCCTGCCGAAGCTCAAAAACCTGATCTGCCTTGCCGATCCCGAAGACGTGGGAATAGGCCAGGAGGTTGTGGCGATCGGACATCCTGAACAGGGCGGATTCTGGTCTCTCACCTACGGGCGAATAAGCGCCGAATTCGCCGATTTCGAAGGCGTTACCGGCAAGAACATGTACCAGACCGACACCAGCATGAACCGGGGCAACTCCGGCGGCCCGCTTCTTGACGCAAGGGGCTGCATGGTTGGCGTGAACACAAGCATCGCGCGCCGAAGCTCCGCCGACAATCTGGCTATTACGGGCGTGAATTTCGCCCTGCAATCGCAGGTTGTTCGCGACTGGCTGAACTCACGCGGCGCAAAGGTTGCGTATGCTGCAAAACAGCCGGTGGCTGCGGAGGCAACGCCGACCGTATCAGAGACCAAGCAGCCTGTAGCCGAAACCAAACCGCCTGTTACCGATACAAAACCTCCCGTTGAAGAGAAAAGGGCCGAGAAGCGGTATGAAACTCCGAAGCGCCCCTACAATTACGATGAGCTTACCAAGGTCGAGAAAGAGCTTGGCGACATGATGGAGGAGATGCGCGGCAAGACACGCCGTTAGCCCCGTCAACTGATGACAGGCGAAGACCGCAAGACGTTCTGGTGCATTGCCGGAGCGATTGCGGTTTTCGCGTTTTTCTGCGCCCTTCGCATCGGCGGCGTTCTGGAAAAGACGGAGCTTATCGCAATCGACGCGGGGCTCAGGTTCGATTCCCGCAGCCTGAAGCCGTCCGGACGCATCGCAATCGTCAGCGTTGACGACAACAGCATCAACTACCTTCGCTACAATCGAAACATCCAGTGGAAATGGCCGCGCGACATCTACGCGTTGATAATCAACTATATGGAACGCTGCGGGGCCGAGGCGGTTGCGGTCGATTTTCTGTTTTCCGATCCTGATATCACGCTTGCCGGGTATTCCGAGGGCGAAACCGACGAGGCTTTGGCAAAATCGTACAAATCGTTTGGAAAGGTTTATCAGACGATGCGCCTGCATACCGATGCCATAGCGTTTCAGCCGCTTATGGACGATTCGGCGTTGAGGGAACGATTCGCGCTGAAGGCCGATGGCGCGCCAAGGGGAGCGCCAGAGGGGAAGATCATAGAGTGGCCGATTTTGCCGCTGCTTCATACGGCGCGGGCCATTGGCGTCACCAACATCGAGGCCGACCGCGACGGCGTTATCAGGCGGTTTGCGCCGCTTCACAAGTCGGGCGAAAGCGCGTTTCAGTTCCTGCCGCTGAGGCTTGTTTCCGATGCGGATCAACTATCGCTTGACAATGGCCGGGTTTGGATAAACCATCCCGGCCAGCTCCCGTTGGACAGTGGCCGGGTTTGGATCAAATGGTATGGCCTGGGCGGCCCCGGCGGCGCGTATCCGTACTATCCGGCTGCCGAGGTGTTCCTGTCCGAACTTCAGGCGCGGGATGCCAAAACGCCGCTTGTTTCATGCGAGCGGTTCGCCGGCAAGATCGTGTTTCTAGGGAGCAACGCCGGAGCGCTGTTCGATCTCAAGCAGACGCCGATGGCCACGTCAGCGCACCCCTATCCGGGTGTGGAGATACTGGCCACGGTTGCGGACAACCTGTTGCAGGGCCACACGCCGCGCAGAATGCCGCCTGCCGTTGCGCTTGCGATGATTTTTGCGATGTCGTCAGCCGGATTCGCGGGCGCGGTCTTCATCAAAAATGCCAGAACTTTTCTTCTTGCGGCGGTTGCGCTGCATGTATCCTACGCGGGAGCTGCACTGATGCTGTTCCGGCGCGGCCTGATTCCTGACATCGTCGGGCCTGAATTCGCGCTTGCCGCCTCGGTGATCGGCGGCCTTGTCATCAACTACATATTCGAGGGCCGCGAGCAGTTGAAGACCAAACGCGCCCTGAACCAGTATGTGAGCCCGGCGGTGGCGGAACGCGTGATCCGGCAGCCTGAGCTGCTCCGCCTTGGCGGCGACAGGCGAACTCTGACCGTGCTATTCTCGGACATCCGCGATTTCACCACGCTTTCCGAATCGCTTGAGCCTGAATCGCTCGTGCAGTTCCTGAACGAATATTTCAACCGCATGACCGGCATAATAATCGGCGAGGGCGGAACGCTGGACAAGTATGTGGGCGATGCCATAATGGCGTTCACCGGCGCGCCCGACGCTCCGCGCCCCGACGACGCGGCGCGAATATGCCGCGCCGCCTTGCGGATGGTGGCGGCAATCGATGAGATGAACGCCACATGGGCGGCGAAATGGGGGCGGCGGCTTAGAACGGGCGTGGGCATAAGCACCGGATCGGCGGTTGTGGGCAACATGGGTTCCGATATGCGGTTCGACTACACGGCAATGGGCGACACCGTGAACATCGCCTCCCGCCTCGAAGGAATCAATAAAGAGTGGGGCACGCGAATAATCGCCAGCAACGCCACAAAAACAGCGGCGGGCGAAGGCTTTGTCTGGAGGCCGCTGGATGAGATAATGCTGAAAGGCAAAACGCGCGGAGTGCTTGCGTGGGACCTGCTTGGGCTTGCGGGCGACGAGCGGGCGGAATGGCTTGCGGCATCCTTCGCGCGACTGCGCGAGGCGTTGGCAACGCGCAAATTCGAGGAAGCCGACAGGATTGCCGATATGATTTTTGAACGCGCGCCGGACGACGGCCCAACCCGCAAACTGATGAAACGGGGTAAAGTATCATGAAATCAAGCGAGTATAAGCTGTTATCGATTGTTGCCGCCTTATGCGCGATTGTGCTTGTTGCTCTTGGTCATTCACCCGCAATTGCAGCAAGCGAGGTTAAAGTTTCCAACGCCGGGGTTCCTGTCCGATCCGGCCCCGGCGCTTTTTACGACGCCGTGGGCTTCACAAAAGCGGGCGACAGATTCAAGGTTACCGAGGACGACGGCAGGTGGATGCGCGTTGAAGGCGCGTTGAGCGGCTTTTTAAGCAAGAAGGCGCTCGAAAACCCGTCGGGCGCGTCCGCTTCGGCCCGTTACAGCGCGGGCGAGTCGAAGGGGTTCGGCGGCAAGGTGTCGTCCACCGCCTCAACCGCAGCCACTCGCGGGCTTGTGCCGGTTGAGCCGTCGCTCATGCGCGTGGCCAGCCAGCGCGGCTACGACGTGGACGCGCTTCAGCAGCTCGAACTTCCGCCGTTTACACCAAAGGAGGCCGAGGCGTTCGAAAAAACGTTTCCGCGCTCGGCTGTGGCCAAGCATAAGGGCGGCGCGTTTTACTTCGCGCCGGGCGAGCGCGACACCGGGCGCGGTGTTGCGCTTCAACTGCTTGCCAAATTTCCGCCGGACGGCAGCCCCAGCCTGCGAAAATACGTTGCTCTGGTTGGCCTTCACGTCCAGAACCACACCGGGTTTTACGATGAGAGGTTCACTTACATAGTGGCAAAAACCGACACGGTTCTTTCATTCGCGCTTCCGGGCGGGTATGTGATCGTTTCAACCGGCGCAATCCGGGCCATGAGGAACGAGGCGGAGCTTGCGTTTGTGCTGGCGCACGAAATATCGCACATCGCACTTCGACATGGATTAAAGGAGATGAAGGTTCAGAAGGAGCGAATAGACACGTCGGAGGCGATGGATGCGCTCGATGTTGAACTGGACAAGCTTGGCAGGGACAAGGGCGACGAGAAGGTGCAGGCGGAGCTTTCGGCGATGATCGACGACATGTACGCCGGACTGGTGAAGGGAAGGCTTCAGGCTTACGAATTCGAGGCGGATGAACAGGGCGCGGCGCTTGCGGCGTCGGCAGGCTATCCGCCGGGCGCGTCGGTTGAGTTTCTTGAGCGCATAAGCGGCGCGACAACCGCCTACGCAAGCCATCCGTCCGAGGCGGTTCGTGTGGAACGGCTGAATACCGTGGTAAAATCGCCGGGCGCGAAAAAGAAGGCCGACGACAGGCGCGCGCGGTTTGCGGAGAATGCGGGCGGGGCGAGGTAGGCTTCGCTGCATTGTCTTTAACCTGTTCCGATGTATAATTCCATGAATAAATGAAGCGTTTCGTAAAAGGTTTTCACAATTACTTCAAGGAGGATTGTTATGCGTAAGGGATTGCTGTTTTCGTTGCTGGTCTGCGTTGCCGTGCTGTTTGCATCCGGTTGTGCCACCACGTCCGTCAAGCGGATGGATGTGGCCGAGACGGTGGATCTGAGCGGCAAGTGGAACGACACAGACTCGCGCATGGTGTCGGAGGAGATGATAAAGGACTGCCTGAGCAGGCCGTGGCTTGCATCAGCTTCGTCGAAAAGCGGCAAGCCGCCGGTTGTGATCGTTGGCACGGTTGTAAACCAGAGCCGCGAGCACATCAGCACCCAGACGTTCACGAAAGACCTTGAGCGAGCGTTCATCAACTCCGGACAGGTCGATTTCGTGGCCAGCAAGTCGGAGCGCGAGGAAGTGCGCGAGGAAAGGCTGGACATGTCGAAACATGCCGCTGAGGAGACCGCCAAGGAGGCCGGACAAGAGATCGGAGCCGACTACATGATGAAGGGCGTGATAAGCTCGATAACCGATCAGGTTGAGGGCAAGAGCGTTGTGTTCTATCAGGTGAATCTGGAGCTTATCGACCTTAAAAACAACCGCAAGGCCTGGATCGGCGAGAAGAAGATAAAAAAGTTCGTTTCGCAGAGCAGGTTTGGGCTGTAGCGGCGGCTTCGCGATGAAGCGGCTGCGCGCGTTTGCATTACTGGCTCTGGCGCTTTTTGCAGGCGGTTGCGGCATAAGCGCCGAGCATTACACGAAGCTGGAAACCCAGCTTGCCACCGGCCAGTGCGGCCCTGCCGTCGATTACTACGCCAAAAACGGCGCTGACAAGGGGCTGAACTGGGATTACGGCGTTAACACAAAACTTGTGTATCTTCTCGACAAGGGCATGGTCAACATGCTCTGCGGCAAGTACGGCGAAAGCGCCAAAACTCTTCAGGAGGCAGACGAGCTTTCGGAAAAGCTCTGGACAACCAGCGTCACCAAGGAGCTTTCCACATACGTTACCAGCGACTACATGCAGGATTACAGCGGCGAGGATTACGAGCGCGCCATGATAAACATGGTTGCCGCGGTGGATTACATCCTGATGGGCCAGACCGACGAGGCTCTGGTGGAATGCCGCAGGCTCGACGAAAAGCTTGGCCTTTTTAACCAGAAGTACGACAAGGACAAGAATGTCTACAAGGAAGACGCTTTTGGCCGCTATCTGGGCGGCATTCTGTATGAATCGCGCGGGGAACTGAGCGACGCGTACATCGACTATCGCAAGGCCTACGAGGCTTATCAGGACTACGGCAAGAATTACCAGACGCCGTTGCCCGATTCGTTGAAAGCCGACCTGATGCGGCTAGCTGCGAAGCTGGGGCATAACGACGATCTGAACGAATACCGTGGCGCTTTCGGCAACATTAACGCGCCGCCGCATTCCGATGTCAGGCAGAAGGCGCGGCTTGTGCTTATCCAGTTCGACGGACGCGCGCCACGGAAGGAAGAGGACAAGCTTATCGTTTCGAGCCAGATAGGGCCGCTCACCATTGCGTTTCCTCGCTTCGCCGCTGTTCCGTCAGGGCGCGGCCCGGCAACCCTGATTGCCAAATCGGATGGCGCTTCAGATCACAAGGGGACATCGTTTCTGGCCGACGACGTGGAGAAGATCGCGATGAAGAATCTCGATGACCGCAAGGGCAGGGTGATCGCCAAGACTATAGCGCGGGCGATTGCCAAGCAGGCGCTTATCGAGGCGACGGCGCGTTCGTCGTCGAACGACCAGAACACGCAGCTTCTTGTGAAACAGATGATGAACATCGGCAACATCTTCCTTGAAAAGGCCGACACGCGCACATGGCGCACGCTTCCGGCGCGCATATATCTCTCGTCGGCGTTTGTTCCGCCCGGAAATTACACTCTTTACGGCGAGGCCCGCGGCTGGACAACCCCGCTTGGAGCGGTGGACGCGCGAGCCGGCGAGACGAAGTTTGTGTTTCTCGACACGATGTATAGATGACGATTGGAGGATTTCCGGTTATGCGATTTATGAAATTCATGCCGATAGTGTTGTTCGCAGTTCTCGGCGGCTGTCTGACAACCGGCGCGGATATGGCGGCGGATAAGAAGGCCGATCAGCAGGCGCAGACGAAACAGGCTGCAAGGTCTGCCGCGCATTATCCCGACGCCGAGTACATGACAGCCGAGGGAAGCGGGCAGTCGGAGGCCGAAGCCAAGGACAGGGCGCTTGCCGAGCTTGGGAGAATCTTCGAGGCGAAGGTTGTGAGCGAAACATCCGACACGATGTCTTCCGTGTATCAGCGAAAAGGCGCGTCGAAGGCAACCGAGGCTTTCACGCAGGAGGTTCGCGAAAAGGTTCGCGTTACATCGAAAATGGCGTTCGAGGGCGTGCAGGCGAAGGATGTCTGGTTCAATGACTCCGAGCGCATGTTTCATGCTCTTGCGGTGCTGAACCGGGCCGACGCCCGCGCTTCGTGGGGCGGCAAGGTGAAGGAGCTCGACGACCGCGCATCAGCCGAGCTTGCCGCGATCGACAACCTGAAAAGCCGATTCGCCCGGTTTCGCGCCTTGGCCGCGATCGAGGGTTTCTGGCTTGAGCGCGCCGTTTTCGCCTCCCGCCTTCGCGTGATCGGCGCTCAGACGCCGCCGCTTCCCTACGACATGGCGCAGATCCTTAAAGACCGGGCGGCTGTGAAATCGGAGGTTACGCTGTTCATCGAGGCAACCGGTGACGAGGCCGACATCATGCGCGACGCGCTTGCCTCGCAGCTTACAGCTTCCGGATTCCGGATAGCCGAAGGACGAGCCTCGGCAGACCTCCTTGTTACTGCAACCGTTACCGCCAGACCGCTTGATATTAACAATCCGGGCTGGAAGTTTTCGCGCGCGGAGGCCACGGCAACATTGAAGGATGTCGGCACGGGCGAGGATGTCGCGGCGGTGACGAAGTTTGTCCGCACATCCCATGTAGACGCAAAAGAGGCGGCCAGGAAGTCCGTGCGCAAGGTGGCAAGCGACATCTCCATGGAACTGAACGAGCTTTTCAAGTAAAATCATCCGTCGAATAAAATCGCGTTACCCCACCAATGCCCTCCCCTTGCCACGGGGAGGGTGAGGGAGGGGTTTTTACACAGCTACAACGAGGTATATCGCAACAGATGAGCATGTATTATTTTCACAGAATTCCCGGCCTGTCGATTTCGAAAACAACGCGCCTGATCGAGCGCGCGCACCGCGATGTGTCGTCCGCCATCGCCGACATCGAGACGGAGTTGTGCTTCTACGTATGGGCCGATACTCCGCTCACCGTGGGCGAGGTGAATACCGTTGCGTGGCTTCTTTCGGAGGTGTCCGATCAGGGCGGCTTTTCCGAGACGAGCTTTTTCGACGACACGGATCAGGTTATCGAGGTCGGGCCGCGCCTCAATTTCTCGACGGCGTGGTCAACAAACGCGGTTTCGATATTCCATTCATGCGGCATCACCAAAATCTCGCGAATCGAGCGTTCGCGTCGCTACAGGATCATAACCAATGACGCCAATGACGGAAAAACCCGCCTCGATCACGCCGCCGTAAGCCGCTTCCTGTCTCTTGTTCACGACCGGATGACCGAAACACGCTACGGAGCCAGACTGCTTACATTCGACATCGGCATGAAACCGGCTCCGGTATTCACGGTTCCGGTGATCGAGGAAGGGCGATCGGCTCTTGAACGCATCAACCGCGAGATAGGGCTTGGATTCGACGAGCGCGATCTGGACTACTACACAAGGCTTTTCGCCGAGGACATCGGACGCAATCCCACCAACGTTGAGTGCTTCGACATGGGCCAGTCGAACTCTGAGCATTCGCGCCACTGGTTCTTTCAGGGCAATCTGGTTATCGACGGCGTGGCGATGCCGGATTCGCTTCTGAAGATGGTGAAGGATACGTGGCGCGCGAATCCGAACAATTCGATAATCGCCTTCAAGGACAATTCAAGCGCGATACGCGGTTTCGACATTCAGGCTTTCGCGCCGTCCGAGCCGGGAAGCCCTTCCGCATTCACGGAATCGGACAGCACGTACCACATCATATTTACTGCCGAGACGCACAATTTCCCAACCGGCGTTGCTCCGTTTCCGGGCGCTGAAACCGGAACGGGCGGCAGAATCCGCGACGTTCAGGCAACCGGAACAGGCGGCGTGGTGACAGCCGGAACTGCCGCTTACTGCGTGGGCAATCTGCGTATTCCCGGATATGAGCTTCCGTGGGAAAACTCATCATTTAATTATCCGGGCAACCTCGCGTCTCCGCTTGAGATCGAGATCGAGGCAAGCAACGGCGCTTCCGACTATGGCAACAAGTTCGGCGAGCCTGTAATTCAGGGCATGACGCGCTCGTTTGGAATGCGGCTGCCGGGCGGAGAGCGGCGCGAGTGGATAAAACCGATCATGTTCACCGGCGGCGTTGGCCAGATGGATGCACGACATGCCGAAAAAAGCCAGCCTGAACCCGGAATGTGGGTGGTGAAGATCGGCGGCCCGGCCTATCGCATAGGCATGGGCGGCGGCGCGGCTTCCAGCATGATTCAGGGCGAAAACGCGGCTGAACTCGATTTCAACGCCGTTCAGCGCGGCGACGCCGAGATGGAGCAGAAGGTGAACCGCGTCATTCGCGCCTGCGTGGAGCTTGGCGCGAGAAACCCGATTGTCAGCATTCACGATCAGGGCGCGGGCGGAAACTGCAACGTGGTGAAGGAGCTTGTCTATCCGGCGGGCGGACGCATCGAGGTTCGCGACATTCCGGTTGGCGATTCATCGCTTTCGGTTCTCGAAATCTGGGGCGCGGAGTATCAGGAGAACAACGCGCTGCTTGTTCGGAATGAGCATCTCGATCTGTTCGCCGCCATCTGCGTTCGCGAGAAAACGCCGTTTAGCCTGATAGGCCGAATCACCGGCGACGGAAAGATCGTGCTGCACGACGATCTGGACGACTCCACGCCGGTCAATCTCGACCTCGAAAAGGTGCTCGGCGAGATGCCAAAAAAGACGTTCATCATGGATCGCGCGAAGCCGGTGCTGAAACCGCTCGAACTGCCCGATGGCTTGACGGTGCGCGGCGCTCTGGAGCGCGTGCTTCGCCTGCTTTCGGTTGGCTCGAAGCGGTTTCTTGCAAGCAAGGTGGATCGTTCCGTGACAGGCCTTGTGGCCCGCCAGCAGAACTGCGGGCCGCTTCAGTTAACAGTGTCGGATGTGGCCGTGATAGCCCAGTCATATTTCGGCGTCACGGGCGCGGCTATCGCCATTGGCGAGCAGCCGGTAAAGGGGCTTGTGAACCCGGCTGCCATGGCCCGCATGAGCGTGGGCGAGGCGCTTACGAACATCATCTGGGCTGCGACAACCGGCGTTGACGACATCCGCTGTTCGGCCAACTGGATGTGGGCGGCAAAGCTTCCGGGCGAGGGCGCGGCGCTTCACGACGCGGTTGTCGCGATGGCGGATGTGATGAAAAAACTTGGCGTTGCGGTTGACGGCGGCAAAGACTCGCTATCGATGGCGGCTGTCGTGCCGACGGCGTCGAGCGTCGCCAATTCCGCCAACTCCGGCGCCAACTCCGGCGCCAACTCAGACGCCGGATCGGCCAATTTTTCGGCCAATTTCGAGGTGGTAAAATCTCCGGGAACGCTCGTAGTATCGGCCTATGTCACTTGCCCCGACATCACGCTCACCGTCACGCCCGACATCAAGCGCCCCGGCGCTTCGGCGCTCTATTTCATCGATCTGGCGCATGGCGCAAACCGGCTTGGCGGCTCGGCGCTGGCGCAGGTTTTCTCGCAGGTTGGCGACGAATCGCCCGATCTGGATGATCCGGCGTTTCTTGCAAGCGCGTTCTGTACCATGCAGGGGCTGGTCATGGAGCAACTGCTTCTTGCCGGTCACGACCGCTCGGACGGCGGACTTGTCACCACGCTTCTGGAGATGGCATTTGCAGGCGACTGCGGATTTGATATCGACTTGCCACCAGGCGGCGAGGCTATCGCCGCGCTGTTCTCGGAAGAGCTCGGCCTTGTCATCGAAGTTGAACTTGAGCGCGAGGGCGAGATCGTCGAGCGGCTTGCAACTGCCAATCTGCCCGTCGTGAGGCTTGGAACCACAACGAGGGAAAAGCGCGTTGTTATTCGATGCGGCGGCAGTGTTGCGCTGAACGACGACATGATCGAGCTTCACGACATCTGGGAGGAAACCAGTTTTCGGCTTGAGGCGTTTCAGACCGATCCGGCCAAGGCGCTTGAGGAGCGAAAGAACATCAGAACTCGCACAGGGCCGATCTACGTTCTGCCGTTCACCCCTGAGCCGACGCCGCCGGAGCTTATGCGCCGCGGCATAAAACCGAAAGTGGCCATCGTGCGCGAGGAGGGCAGCAACGGCGACCGCGAAATGGCGGGCGCGTTTCATATGGCCGGATTCGAGGCGTGGGACGTGACGATGACCGATCTTCTGTCGGGCCGGATTGCGCTGGACGGCTTCAGGGGCGTTGCCTTTGTTGGCGGATTCAGCTTTGCCGATGTTATGGATTCCGCGAAGGGCTGGGCCGGGGCCATCCGGTTCAACGAGAATCTGCGGCGGATGTTCGACAGGTTCTATAACCGGACAGACACTTTCAGCCTCGGAGTCTGCAACGGCTGCCAGCTTATGGCCCAGCTTGGCTGGGTTCCGTTCATGGGAACGCCTGACGCATCGCAGCCGAGGCTTCTCTGGAACGAGTCCGGACGGCTGGAGTCCCGCTTCGCAACAGTCCGGATCTTCGACAGCCCGTCCATCCTGCTTCGCGGCATGGAAGGCGCGGTGCTTGGCGTGTGGGTGAACCACGGCGAGGGCCGCATTCACTTCCCGGACAGGGCTATCTGCGACGCCGTGATCGAACAGAAACTCTCGCCGGTGCGTTATGCCGACGACGAAGGCAGACCCACCAACGCGTATCCGTTCAACCCAAACGGCTCGCCCGACGGCATGGCCGCGCTCTGCTCGCCCGATGGCCGCCATCTGGCGATGATGCCGCATCCGGAACGCGCGTTTCTGAAGTGGCAGTGGGGCTGGATGCCGGAGGAGATGAAGCGCGACCTGAAGGCGTCGCCGTGGCTCAAGCTCTTCAGGAACGCTCGTGCCTGGTGTGATGAAACCGGGCGGTAATGACGCGCTATTATTCGACAATGTGACCGCGCCGGGCGGCGGGGCATGGAATCTGGCTCTGTCGCCCGGCAAGGTTGCTCGTGTGATAATTGCCGAATCGCAGAACCGGAACCTGTTCATTCGCCTGCTCATGGGGCTTGAAACTCCGGCGAATGGCTGCGTGACGGTTCTAGGCCGCGATACGACCGATGCCCTCGGAATGGAAAATATTTCACCGCGAATCGGCGTTGTTTCTCACAGCGGCGGCCTGATAAGCAATCTTAGCGTGTATGAAAATGTATCGCTTCCGCTTTACTACAATTCATCTGTTCCTGAGGATGAAATAGACCGCCGTGTGACATTGGCGCTTGAGGCTGTCGGATATGACGGCCCAACCACGGCGCTTCCCGGCACGCTTCCCACATTCACGAGGCGTCTGCTTGGCCTTGCACGCGCCATGGCCCAGAAGCCCGACATTGTTGTTGCCGACTCGCTTCTTGCCGGGCTACCGCCAGATGCGGCGGAACGCATTGCCGGGGTTTTCAGGACAATGCGCGAAAGTAATTCCGGCGTGGCTGTGGTCTGGGTTGTGTCATCGCCTGACGAGAAATCCTGCATCGCGTTCGATCTGGAGGCTGCGCTTTCATGATTCCAAAAGACCGGAGGTTCGCGCATCTGGAGCGGAAAGTGGGCGCGTTCGTTCTGCTTACGCTTGCCGGAATAGTAGCGGTGGTTGCATTCATCGGCATCGAACGCGGCGTTTTCACGAAAAAATACTCGCTTCATTTCACGGTGGACAAGGGAACCGGTTTCGCCGAGGGAATGCCGGTGAAGCTGTCGGGCTTCTATATCGGACGGCTCGAAAAACTTGCGCTCACCGATCAGGCGCGCGTCAACGTGACAATTGTAATAGAAAAGAAATACTCGAAATGGATTCGCGGCGATTCATCGGTGAAGCTGGTGAAGGAAGGCATGATCGGAGACAGCATCATCGAGATGAAGGTGGGCAATCCGGCCTCAACCGAACTGAAGGATGGCGCGGCGATAGCGTATGAGCCGTCTCCCACGCTCGACGACCTCGTGGCCGACGTGAAGGCGCAGGTGCTTCCGGTGCTCGATCAGTTGAAGGGCATGGTTGCCTACATGGACGATCCGAAGGGCGACGTGAAGCAGACCATCGCCAATGTGCGCGAACTGACGTCGGGACTGCCCGAAACGCGCGCAAAGGTTGACGGACTTATCGTTTCGGTGAAGGACGAGATTGCGACTGTTCGAGGCGGCGTGGAGAAGATTCTGGCGTCGGTTGACAACCTGCTTGCAACCGTGGATGAGCGGGTGAAAAAGGTGAATCCGATTGTGGAGTCGGCGGCCAATATCGCATCGACAGCCGAGAAGCGGATGCCGCCGATGCTGGACGAGGTGGAAAAATCGCTGAAGGAGGTGAGGGCGACGCTCGAAAAGGTGCGCGTGATGGTGGATGAATCTTCCGGCGATGTTCCGGGGCTTCTGTCGAACACCGTGAAACTGACCGAAAACGGAAACGACATCGCCGAATCGGTGAAAAAAACCTGGCCGATCAGCTCGAACGTTCCGCAGCCCGCGCCTGTGCTTGTTCCGGGGGATGGCTACGAGCGCGTGACGCCGAAGGCGGGCGGGTGCGATGGAAGGTAGCTGGCGTGTATTATTAGATTGTGAGGTGAAAATATGGTTGCTATCCATCCGCAATATGTGATCGATGAAAATCAGGAGCGCAAGGCGGTGCTATTGTCTGTCGCCGATTGGGAACAAATACTTGACGAACTCGATGAACTGGAAGATATGCGGTGTTATGACGAAGCAAAGTCGGCTTCGCACGAAGCGATTCCTTTTGATCTGGCAGTTCGCGAAATACGGGAAAATTACGGGTAAGCGTGAATTATTCGATCAGCATTCTAAGGCCGGCCCAGAAACAGCTTGCCGTGATTGACGTCCATGATCGGATTCGGATTATCACATCAATATACGCGCTTGCAGACAATCCAAGGCCGCCGGGGTGCAGGAAAATGTCCGGGCGTCCGGCATGGCGAATCCGTATAGGGATATATCGTATCATTTACGAGATCAACGATTCCGAACTCTCAGTCCTTGTTGTGGCCGTTGGTCACAGAAAAGACGTGTATAACTGAATTTCACATGAAAAAACAGATATTGCCAAACGTCGCTGCACTCCCTTTTCTATCCGCCGTTATTCTCGCCGCCTGCGCGTCTTGCGCATCCGGGCCCGCGCCGGAGCGTCCGTCCGCCGTTCACAAGGCGGCCATCGAGAAGAACAGGGACGGCGCGATGCTGCTGGAACGCCGGAAGTACGACGCCGCCATGAACAGCTTTCGCGCGGCGCTTCGGTTGAGCCGATCCATCGACGACCGTGACGGCATGGCAAACGCGCTTCTGAACATGACCCGCACATGCCGGGCAACGCCTAAATGCGCTGAAACCCCATCGCTTCTGGCCGAGGCGGAAAGCGTAGTTTCGCCTGGAACGCCGCTTTATCGCGAAACGCTCTTCGAACGCGCGCGGCTTGCGCTATCATCCGGCGAATACGCGTTGGGGCTTGCAACCGCGAACAGGCTCCTTGACGCTTCTGCCGACGACAAAGCGATGCGCGGGCGAGCAATGAACCTGAAGGCGCTGCTTCTTTTCGCGTCCGGCGACACAGCATTGGCGCGAACTTCCGCGAACGCCGCGCTATTGCTTAATCGCGAGACAGAAATTCGTTCGGAAGAGGCGAATTCGCTTCGTATTCTTGGCGACATCGAAAGATCTGCCCGCAACTGGTCTGCCGCCGCCGCGCATTGCAATGCCGCCCTGGAGGCAGACCGGAAGCTTGGCGCAAGCCGCTATGTCGCGCTCGATCTTGTCTGTCTTGGAGAATGCGCGGCGGCTACGGGCGATTCGAAAGCGGCGGCGGATTTCAGCAAGCGCGCGGCTGATGCCGCCGAGGCCGCCGGAATCACTTTTAACTCACCGTAGGGGCGGTTTGCGAACCGCCCGGAAAGAAGTGCGAACGGCCGTTCGCCCCTACAAAGACGACTTTATTGCTTGCTCGTCTGCTTGGCCACGGCATCAACAGCTTTGCGAATCGCTTCCTCATCGCCAAGATAATAATGGCGGATCGGCTTCAGGTCGTCGTCCAGCTCGTAAACAAGCGGAATGCCGGTGGGAATGTTCAGCTTTACTATCTCATCCTCGCTCATGCTGTCCAGATACATCACAAGCGCGCGAAGGCTGTTTCCGTGCGCGGCGATGACAACCTTCTTGCCTTCGCGTATTGACGGGGCAATCGTCTCGTGCCAGTAGGGCAGGAACCGCCCAACGGTTTCCTTCAGCGACTCCGTGAGCGGCAGATCGCCTTCAGGAACGCTGGAAAAACGGGCATCGTGGCCGGGCCAGCGCGGATCGGCCTTTTCGAGCGCCGGAGGCGGCGTGTCGTAGCTTCTGCGCCACACGAGCACCTGTTCGTCGCCGTATTTCTCCACAGTCTCGCGCTTGTTCAGCCCTTGAAGCGCGCCGTAATGCCGCTCGTTCAAGCGCCACGAGCGAACGACCGGAATCCACATCATGTCCATGTCTTCAAGCACTATCCAGAGGGTTTTGATCGCGCGCTTCAGCAACGATGTGTAGGCGATGTCGAAGGTGAAGCCGCCGTCCGCAAGAGCTTTTGCCGCTGTGTGCGCCTCGCTTGTGCCTTTTTCTGAAAGGCCGACGTCCGTCCAGCCGGTGAAACGGTTTTCAAGATTCCACGCGCTTTCGCCGTGACGAAGAAGAACAAGCTTGTGCATTCGGTATTCTCCCGAAAGTTAATTTAGCCGATTCCAATCGGATCGGGGATTATATTAACATGGGCGCAGTGGTATCATTCCAGAAATCCGGACGTCCGGATGGCCGCACCTTTTGAAAGGAGCCGCAATGAAAAAGATCGACTACAAGAAAGAACTCAAACATCTCTACAACGCTTCAAGCAAGAACGCCGAGGTTGTTTCTGTGCCGCCGATGAACTGCCTGATGATAGACGGCAAGGGCGATCCGAACACCACGCCGGCGTTTCACGAAGCAGTGGAAGCGCTGTTCGGCGTTTCGTACACGCTGAAATTCATGATTAAAAAGGGCGAACAGGGGATCGATTACGGCGTTTTGCCGCTTGAAGGACTGTGGTGGGCCGACGACATGTCGAGCTTCACCGCCGGAAACAAGGATGAATGGAAGTGGACGATGATGATCATGCAGCCGGAATTCATTTCGGCTGAATTGGCTGCCGGCGCGATTGAGCAGGTGAAAAGGAAAAAGCCATCCGATGCGCTGTCGAAAATCCGCTTCGAACCATTTGCCGAAGGCCGCGCGGCCCAGATAATGCACATCGGCCCGTTTTCCGGGGAGGGGCCGACCATTGCAAAGCTGCACGAATATATTCACGGCATGAACTGCGAACTTGCCGGAAAACATCACGAAATCTATCTGAGCGATGTTCGCAAGGCCGCGCCCGAAAAATGGAAAACCATCATACGGCAGCCGATAATTGGATAGCGTGAAAGACAGACTCCTCTGCCATATAGACTGCTCCGGCGGCGCAAGCGGCGACATGATGCTTGGCGCGCTGGTTGACGCAGGCGTTCCGGTTGACGTGTTGCGCGGCGAGCTTGCGAAGCTTGGGCTGGCCGGTTACTCGCTGCGTGCCTCGAAGGTTACGCGCTGCGGGCTTGCGGCAACGAAGCTGGATGTGATAATCGAGGGCGGGGAGGCCCCTCCCCTACGGAAATGGGCCGATGTCCGTCGCGTGATAGCAAGCAGCGGCCTTGATGCAGGAATTAAGAAGGAATCGCTTTCGATCATGAAAAGGCTGTTCGAGGCCGAGGCGGCGGCTCATGGAACCACTGTTGCCAAAACGCACCTCCACGAGCTTGGCGCGGTAGATTGCATTGTCGATATTGCAGGCGCGGTCATCGGACTGCAACATCTTGGTGTGAGCAGCGTAACCGCGTCGCCGGTCAACACCGGAAGCGGTTTCGTGAAAACAGCGCACGGAACGCTGCCGGTTCCTGCTCCGGCCACGGCTTATCTGCTGCGCGGCGCGCCGGTATTCGCGTCGGGCGCGGAGATGGAGCGGACGACGCCGACCGGAGCCGCTATTCTGTCTTCCCTGTCTTCCGGCTTCGGCAATCTGCCGGAGATGACGCTTGAGCGCGTGGGCATTGGCGCGGGAGGGCGCGACCTGCCGGATTCGCCCAACGCGCTTCGCCTGTTCATCGGCAAGCGGCCCGCGCTGCCGTTTCCCGACGACGATGTTACGGTGATCGAGACGAACATCGACGACATGGATCCGCGCCTGTACGAGCATGTGATGGACAGGCTTTTCAAGGCCGGAGCGCTGGATGTGTTTCTCTCACCGATAATCATGAAAAAATCGCGCCCGGCAACGAAACTGACCGCAATCTGCCGCATGGGTGACGTAAAAGCGCTATCCGGCATTATTCTGGCCGAGACCACAACCTTCGGTGTCCGGGTGTACGGCGCGTCTCGCCGGATACTTGACCGCGAATTCATCAGCGTAAAAACGAAATACGGCGATATACGCGTGAAGATCGGGCGGCTCGAAGGCCGCGTTGTTACGGCCACGCCTGAGTATGAAGACTGCCGCGCCGCCGCGGAGCGGCACAATGCGCCGATCGGCGAGGTGATAAGGGAGGCGGAGAAGGCGGGCAGGTGAGTATGGTAATCATTTGCGGTAATCTGGTCATCATAGTAATATCTCGGATATAGAACACGATGTGGCTTGAACTTTTTCTAATATTCGTATTCATTATCCTGAACGGCTTTTTCGCAGCCAGTGAGATAGCCGTCATAACCGCCCGAAAGACGCGCATTCATGAGCTTGCAAAACATGGCAAGCAGAACGCTGTAGTGCTGGAAGCCATTCAGAAGGATCCGGATCGCTTTCTTGCAACCGTGCAGGTTGGCGTGACGCTTCTGGGCGCGCTTGCTTCCGCCGTCGGCGGCGCGGCGGCGGTTGAGAGGCTGAAGCCGATTCTTCTGGAAGTGCCGATAGAGATCGTTCAGCACGCAGCCGGGCCGATAGCGATAGGCAGCGTAGTGGTTGCGATTACATTCCTCTCGGTGATAATCGGCGAGCTTGCGCCCAAGTCGATAGCCCTGCGAAGCCCGGAGCGCGTGGCCCTGTTCGTGGCGATTCCTGTGAATTTGTTGTCGAAGGCTGGCTCGTATGTGGTGAGATTTCTTGCGTTCTGCACCGATCTGATTCTGCGGCCTTTCGGCGTGACGCCTGTCGGTAGCCACGCCTACTACTCGGAAGACGAGGTGAAGCAGATCATTCAGGAAGGCCGGGAGCAGGGAATCTTCGAGGAGACCGAACAGAAGCTCATCCACAGCGCCATAGAATTCGCCGACATTTCGGCGCGCGAGGTGCTTGTGCCTGTCACCCGCATGGTTGCCATCGAGATAGACACGCCGATGGACGAGATAATGCGCCTGATAACCACCGAACATTTCTCGCGTTATCCGGTTTATGAAAAGGAAATCAATAACATCCGGGGCATTCTCTACCAGAAAGATCTGCTTACGCATCTGGTGCATAACCGCGCGCCGAACATTCGCGAGCTTCTGCACAAGGCATATTTCGTGCCGGAGAGCATCAAGATCAGCCACATGCTCAAGGTGATGCAGCGTGGACGGACGCATCTTGCCATAGTGCTTAACGAGTATGGCGGAGTGGCCGGAATGGTGACGATTGAAGACCTGATCGAGGAGCTTGTCGGCGAGATAAAGGACGAGTACGACGACGAATCGCCGGTTCAGCGGGTGCGCGGAGGCGCGCTCATTGCCGAGGCCGGGATCACGATACGCGACATGAAGGACAACTACGATGTCGATCTGCCGGATTCGGAGGGATATGAAACAATCGGCGGGCTTCTGCTTGCCGAGCTTCAGCGCATCCCGCACGGAGGCGAAACTGTCGAGGTTCCGGGCTGGAAGCTCACGATTGTCGATATGGACGGAAAGAGGATTGCAAAGGTGAGAATAGAGGCGATACGGACGATAAATGAAAACGAAACAGGAAAAGAGTAAGACGTCTACAACGCTTGATGTTACGCCACAGGGGCTTCTCATTCATCCAACCAAAACCGTGGCACTGCGTGTCTTCCAGGATGAACTCATTGAAAAACTGGTCGCCGAGGACAAGTTACTGCCGGGTGAACGTAATGCTATCATTGCAAAGTGGGAGAATGAAACGTCTGATTTCCTGAATAGAAATTTTGATCCACCGACAACATAACGGGAACGCCATGAAAACGAAACAGGAAAAGACTAAAACACCATCAATTTCACCATACAGGCTTGCGCTTGCCCAGATAAACCCCACGGTTGGCGACATTCGCGGGAACACGGATAAAATCATCGCTTCCATGCGCGACGCCGTGAAGCTTGGGGCCGACATGATAGCGTTTCCGGAGCTTGCCATAACCGGCTATCCGCCGGAAGACCTGCTTCTTAAGCCGCGCTTCATCAAGGCAAACGAGGATGCGCTGAACAGCATCATTCCGCACACGAAAAAGATTGCGGCGGTGGTGGGGTTCGCGCTTCGCGGCGACGACGGGCGGCTCTATAACGCGGCTGCCGTGATGGCGGGCGGGCGGCTTGTGGACATCTACCGGAAGGTTCACCTGCCCAATTACGGCGTTTTCGACGAGATTCGCTACTTCACGCCCGGCGACCAATGCCCGGTTTACGAGCATCACGGCATGAAATTCGGCGTGACGATCTGCGAAGACATCTGGTTTCCGGAAGGGCCGGTGCGGGCCGAGGCAGAGGCTGGCGCGCGGCTGATCGTGAACATCAATGCGTCGCCGTATCACATGGGCAAAATCAGTGAGCGGCGCGAGCTGGTGACCGGCTTGGCGCGTGACTGCAACGTGGCAATTGCTTACCTGAACACCGTTGGCGGGCAGGACGAGCTTGTCTTCGACGGCGGCAGCATGGTTGCAGACGCCAACGGCAGGATCATTATGAACGCGCCGCAGTTTGATGAGGGAATTTATTCGGTTGACCTAAATCTCTCAGCCGCTGAAAACGTGGTTTCCGACGACGACTGGACTGTTCCGGTTGCGCTTCCGCAGACGCCGAGATCCGCCAAACGCGAGATTGTAAAGCCGCCGATGGCTAAAGCCCCGTCTCGCGAGGCGGAAGTGTACGAGGCTTTGGTGCTTGGCACGCGCGATTACACGCGCAAAAACGGTTTCCGCGAGGTTCTGGTGGCGCTCTCCGGCGGCATAGATTCCTCCATTGTTGCATCCGTGGCGGTGGACGCGCTCGGCGCGGAGAACGTTCACGGCATATTTCTGCCGACAGGCTACACGTCGGACGAAAGCCGAAACGACGCCTTCGCGCTTGCGAAAAATCTGGGAATAGCGATTGACGAAATCAGCATCGAAGGGCTGTTCCGCCAATATCTGGAAACGCTCGCGCCGCTTTTTCATGGGCGAAAACCGGACATCACCGAGGAGAACATTCAGGCGCGAATACGCGGAAATATCGTGATGGCGATGTCGAACAAGTTCAATCGGCTGGTGCTTACCACCGGCAACAAGTCGGAAATGAGCGTGGGCTACGCAACCCTCTACGGCGACATGGCCGGCGGATTCGCGGTGATAAAGGACGTGCCGAAAACGCTTGTTTACGATCTATGCTCATGGCGCAACAAAAAAGCCCGCAAGCGGTGGATTCCCGAAAACGTGCTTGTAAAACCGCCAACCGCCGAGCTTCGCCCGAACCAGAAAGACACCGATTCCCTGCCGCCTTATGATGCGCTCGATCCGGTGCTGAAGGCGTATGTGGAGGACGACAAGAGCCTCGACGAGATCATAAGCGAGCACTGCCACCCGGAATGCGCCTCTCGCGTCATCCGGATGATCGACCTGTCCGAATACAAGCGCAGGCAGGCCCCGCCGGGAGTAAAGATAACGGCGCGTGCGTTCGGGCGCGACCGGCGCTATCCGATAACCAACAGATACAGGGATGAGGGGTAGTAATGCCCGGAACCCTCTACATCGTCTCCACCCCCATCGGCAACCTCGAATACATGACGCTTCGCGCCATGCGCGTGCTATTTGCATTCCCTCATTACCGGATGTAGATTATCGACATGAGCGAAGCCATGGACAGCCGAGCCGGCATCGAGCGTCCGCATGATGCAATGACCGGGATAATGCTTGAAAATATTCTTAATGCTGCGATAGGCAGGATACTGTCTGTGGTAACGCCGAAAAAGGTTTTCCTTTTCGGTTCCGCCGCCAGAGGCGTCATGGGCGTAAACAGCGACATAGACCTGTTGGTGATAGTACCATCCGGCGTTCACCGCCGCAAGACAGCCCAGAACATATACCGCAACATGATCGGCGTTGGTTTCGCAACCGATATTGTTGTTGTCACGGAAGAGGATGTGGAGCGATTCATCAATACTGACGGCATGGTAATTCATCCGGCGGTCACTGGGGGACGACTCATTTATGGAGCGTAAGACGACAGTGTCGGGAACGCCTCAGGAGTGGCTGAACCGGGCAAAGAGCAATCTGGCAATTGCGCGTCAACCGGCTACCGACGAGATTTATCTGGAAGACCTATGTTTCGAGACACAGCAGGCAGCGGAAAAAGCCTTGAAGGCCGTATTGCTTGAGAAAGGTATCAAGTTCCGCTATGTGCATGATCTTGCGGAACTATTGACCTTGCTCGAACGAAACGGCGTAGCACTTCCAGACAACATAAGGTCGGCGGCGATTCTCACGGATTATTCGGTTGAGGCCCGGTATCCGGGGCCGTTCGAACCTGTGTCAGTGGACGAGTTCAATGAGAGCCTGAAGCTTGCCGAGGCTGTTGTCGAATGGGCTGAAACACAGATCGCTTAGTTATTTATCGCATGAAAATATAGCCACTATGCCCGGAACCCTCTACATCGTCTCCACCCCCATCGGCAACCTCGAAGACATGACGTTTCGCGCCATTCGCGTGCTGAAGGAGGCCGACATAATAGCCGCTGAGGACACTCGCCATTCGCGCAAGCTGCTTACGCATTTCGGCATAGGCACGCCGATGATGAGCTACTGGGGCGAGAAGGAGAAGCTGAAGGCCGAGGAGGTCATGGCGCATCTGCTCAAGGGCAAAAGCGTTGCGCTCATCTCCGACGCCGGAACGCCAGGCATAAGCGACCCAGGCGCGGTGCTCATCCGGAGGGCGATTGAGGACGGCGTGGACGTCGTTCCGATTCCCGGCCCGTCGGCGCTGGCTGCGGCGGTAACGATTTCCGGCCTGCCCACGGAACAGTTTGTATTTATTGGATTCATGCCGAACAAGCAGTCTCAGCGGAGCAAGGCGCTGGAAGAGCTTGCGGATGAGCAGCGCACGATGGTTTTCTACGAATCGCCGCACAGGATTATCGACACACTTGCCGATATGGAAGAGGTCTTCGGCCCGGAACGCCGCGCCGCCCTTGCGAAGGAGCTTACAAAGCTGCATGAGCGGGTTCTGCGCGGAACGCTGGAAGAAATTCTGGACGCGATGGAGACCGAAACCATTGCCGGTGAGTATGCTATTGTGGTGGACGGCGCTCCGGAAGGCGAGGCGATGACCGAGGACGAGGCGCTGGAGCGGATGCGCGAGCTTATTGCCGGTGGCGCTTCGAGGAAAGAGGCGTCGCGCATGGTTGCTGACGAAAGCGGGCTGTCACGCAAGATGCTCTATGACAGGAGTTTGGAATGAAAATTATTTCGGTAATTCTATGTCTTGTCTGTTTCGCGGCCTCCGCAAGCGCATCTGTGGAGGAAAACATCGCCATGGCATCGCTCCTGCAAAAAGGGCTTGCCGAGCTTGTGGAGCTTGAAGTCTCGCTTGCAACCGGCACGCCCAGGCCATTGAAACTCGCGCCTTCGGTTGCAACCGTGATTACGGCTGCGGACATCGAGGACATGGGCGCGGCGACTCTGGATGAAGCGTTGCAGACAGTGCCGGGGCTTTATGTGTTGCCAGGCTCACAAAACATCTTTTCTAACAGTTGGGTTTTCCGTGGAGTATCCACAGCGATCAATCCGCAGGTTCTGCTTCTGGTTGACGGCCAGCCGCTCAGGATTAATTCAAACGGATCAAAGCCGTATGTAATAAGAATGCCGGTTTCCATGATTTCGAGGGTGGAGATAATTCGCGGCCCCGGCTCCGCAATGCTTGGCGCGGACGCATTCGCGGGCGCGATCAATATAATCACGAAGGACAGCAATGACATCGCAGGCTCCAATATCGGGGTGCGCGGCGGATCGTTTGGAGCGCGAGATTTGTGGGCGCAGCATGGCGGCTCGTACAATGGCTGGGATGTGGCCGTTGGCGCCGAGTACACAAAGGGAGACGGCGACAAAAGCCGTACAATAGAACGTGACGCGCTTGGCAGCGGGCCTCCGTCCCTTGCGCCGGGGCCGCTTGATACACATTACGAGACATTCAATGCCGGTCTGTATGCAAGGAAGGACAAACTTGCATTACGCCTTCAGAACGTCTGGATGATTGACAACGGGCTTGGCGCAGGCATATTGAATACCCTGAACGGTGGCATGAGTCATACGAGTGAGTTCTTCCTGAACGCTTCGCTCAGCTATGCCGAAAAGGATCTTCTCAAGGATTTCGATCTCACGGCCACGGCAAGCGGAGCGTATCTGCGGCTCGAAAATACGTTCTATTTTTATCCGGAGAGCTATAAAAAGCAGATTGGCAAGCCCGGAGTTCATGAATTGAACGGCGGCATGGAGTTTGCCGGCGATTACCACGGATTCAGCGAACACAGGGCCAGACTGATGCTTGGGATGAACAACTATAATACAGCCCCCTTTCAGCACAAGAATTACGGGAAAGGAGTGGATGTTCAGTTTGGCGATCTGGTGGATATTACCGACACGCCGTATGTCTATTTGACGGATCATCACCGCAGACTGCTTTACGCGGGCGTGCAGGACGAATGGATGTTCGCAAGGAACTGGGAACTGACGGCGGGCATAAGGTACGACGACTATTCAGACTTCGGCTCCGCCGTAAGCCCAAGGCTGGCCCTTGTCTGGCGTACAACACCTGAACTGGTTTCAAAACTGCTCTATGGAAGAGCGTTCAGGCCGCCGTCATTTGGCGAGATGTTCACGCAGAACAATCCGTCGATGCGGGGGAACCCGGAGCTTGACGCAGAAACAACAGACACTTACGAGGTTGCCTTCGATTACCGGCCTTTCAAGACGCTGAGGTTGGGGCTCAACCTGTTTGAATACAGGATAGACGGGCTGATCGATTATGTTGACGACCCGGCTCCCGCCACAACCAGAACGGCACAGAACGCCCGTGACCAAAAGGGGCGCGGCTTCGAGCTTGAAACCGACTGGATGGCAACCGAAACCCTGCGGCTTCGCGCGAACTATTCGTATCAGCGCGCCAAGGACAGCCTGACAGACGCGGTGGTTCCGTATGTTCCGGCTTCAAAATTCTACGCAAACGCCCACTGGAAGTTTATACCGGACTGGTCTCTGGATGGCCAGTATTGGCGTGTGATGGATCGTCACCGGGCCGTCGGCGACACGCGCCCGGCCATCGAGGACTACAGCCTTGCAAACCTGACACTGCGCCGCAAGAACATCGCAAATCATTGGGACATGGCGCTTGCGGTGAGAAATCTCTTCAACAACACTGTGAGGGAGCCGAGCCAGCCCGCCATACCCGGCGACTTTCCGATGGAAAGCCGAGGCTATTGGGCTGAGTTGAAGTACATGTTCTGATAATAATGAATTATACTTTGACCTGAGTGAACAAGTTAAAGACACCCTTTGGTTTTACCGCATTGCTGTGCATGTTCTGTCTGCAGGCGGTTCTTCTCGTCTTGGTCTATCCTGTTGGCTTCTGCCATGCGGAAACTCCCAACAACAGTGTCGCGATGGCTTCGCTTCTGCAGAAGGGGCTTGCGGAGCTTGTGGAGCTTGAAGTATCGCTTGCAACCGGCACGCCCAAACCATTGAAGCTTGCGCCTTCGGTTGCAACCGTGATTACCGCGCAGGACATCGAGGACATGGGCGCCGCGACTCTGGATGAAGCGTTGCAGACAGTGCCGGGGCTTCATGTCACGCCCTCCAATTTCAACCGGCTGAACTCATCGTATTCGATCCGCGGAATTTTGACCAAGATGAATCAGCAGGTTCTGGTATTGATCGATGGACAGCCCGTCAGATATTTTTCGCAGGGTGTCAGGCCGGATGCTTTCAAGATGTCCATTGCGAATATCGCCCGCATAGAAGTAGTGCGCGGGCCTGGTTCCGCCTTATATGGCGCTGACGCATTTGCCGGCACGATCAATGTGATCACCAAAAATTCGGCTGATATCGACGGTACGAAGACCAGTGTGCGGTATGGTTCCTTCGATACGCAGGAGGCAGTTTTGCAGCATGGCAATACCTATGACGGATGGGATGTTGCTTTGAATCTTGATTATATGAAAAGCGCCGGCGACAAAAGCAGGATCATTGATTCTGACCTCCAAACCGTGCTGGATTCCTCCATGATTACCAGTGCATCTCTTGCCCCCGGTTCTCTACGAACCCAGTTCAATATTCTGGACACTCAGATGAAGATCGCGAAGGACAATTGGAGTTTCAGAATATGGAATTGGCACCAGAAGGATGCTGGAGAGGGGGCAGGGGTGGCACAGGCTCTAGACCCGGACGGAACGCAAAACGAGAATTTTCTGACGACCGATCTGACCTACAATAACAAACACGTTGCCACAGACCTGGATGCGACCGTTCGTGTGAGTTACACAGATAATAAAGTCGATGCTTATCTGGTCTTATTTCCGGCTGGCGCTGTTCTGCCGATCGGTTCGGATGGGAATATCAGTTTTGCGACACCTGCCGGTGTTACCGCTTTTCCTGATGGTGTCATCGGAGCCCCATCGGTACGGGAAAAGACGACGGGCATAGATCATTCTCTCGTCTACAGCGGCTGGTCGCAGCAGGTGCTGCGGATCGGGGTTGGGTACGCACAATCGACTCTTGACCCGTCAGAAAAGAAAAACTTTGGCCCAGGCGTTCTGGATGGCACGCAGGCAGTGCAGAATGGCATGCTTACCGATGTCACGAACACGCCGAATATCTATGTCAAAGACCTGAGACAGTACAAATGGTATGGATTGCTTCAAGATGAATGGACGCTGGCGAAGGCATGGGTGTTGACCGCCGGCGTGCGGTACGATCACTACTCTGATGTTGGAGGCACCACGAACCCGCGTGTTGCGCTGGTATGGGAGGCGACATCGGAACTGACAGCGAAATTGCTTTATGGACGGGCCTTTCGCCCTCCGGCACCCATGGAACTTTACTATGTAAATAACCCAGCATCGCTTGGGAACCTGAAAGTAAAGCCAGAGACCATTGATACCTACGAGTTGGCGTTCAACTACCAGCCACGGCCTGCGCTACGGATCGGGTTCAATATCTTCACGTACGATATCGAGGGGCTGATAGAGTTTGTTCCTGATGCCGGACAGTCTACATCCACCGCCAGAAATGCCAAAAGTCAGAAAGGTCAAGGTTTTGAACTAGAGGCCGACTGGCTGGCAACTGACACAATCCGCCTGCGCGGCAACATGGCGTATCAGCGTTCAGAGAACAAGAAAACCCACGAGGTTGTCCCTGATGCGCCGGGCCTTAGGTTTTACGCAAACGCCCACTGGAAGTTCATGCCGCAGTGGTCGCTGGACGGCCAGTATTGGCGCGTGATGGATCGTCACCGGGCCGTCGGCGACACACGCCCGGCCATCGAGGACTACAGCCTTGCAAACCTGACACTACGCCGCAAGAACATCGCGAATCATTGGGACATGGCGCTTGCGGTGCGAAATCTTTTCAATAATAATGTGAGGGAACCGAGCCAGCCCGCCATACCCGGCGACTTTCCGATGGAAAGCCGAGGCTATTGGGCTGAGTTGAAGTATGTTTTTTAACGGTGCGTCGGCGGAGAGAGCGCAAAAGATGAATTTTCCTCCCCGTTCTGACATGATTATTGTAGTGTTGGATTTTGCGAAATCGGGAGGCATGGCGAAATGTCCAAGGTGATAGAGGCCGTTTATGAGAACGGAGTTTTCAGGCCGACAACAAAGATACGCATGAAAGACAATCAGAAGGTTCAGCTTCAGGTGCTTGCGGACGACGATTGGAAGGAACGGTTTGATCGTGTGGTACGGGCTGTCAGAAATAAAACCGCCCGTTTCTCACCGGAAGAGATTGACGCCGATATTAATGAGGCGATCACCGATGTCAGGAATGCAAGGCGTGCTCGTTCGGGTTGTCCTTGATACCAACATCCTGATTTCCTCCCTTATTTCTTCCTCTGCTGCCGTCAATGAGCTTGTCGATAGATGGAGAAACGGATGTTTTGCCGTTGTTTCATCGGAGCAGCAAATTACAGAACTTCGGGAGGTGTTAAGCCGTCCCAAATTTTTGTTCAAATACCGCATCAAGGAACGGCAAATAGCGGACATGGTATCTCTAATGGTCGAACGGACGCAACGGGTTTCATTGAAGAAAACCGTATGTGTCTGCCGTGATCCGGACGACGACATCGTTATTGAGACAGCCATCCGTGGCAATGCCCGTTATTTGATTACCGGGGACAAGGATATTTTTGAGGACTCATCCGTATTGGCTTTTCTGATGCGTCATGGCGTAACCGCTGTTCGAGCCGTGCAATTCCTGTCCGTCATCAACAAGGCTTATTGATGCGCTTCGGAAATCTTACGGTGCATTTCGTTATCGTGTTCCTGCTTTTTTCTTTTGTCTGGGGCGCGGTTCCGCTGCCGCAGGCAAGCTACGGCGGACAGCAGCCTGTTCGGGAGTATGAGCTGAAGGCGGTATATCTCTATAACTTTCTCCAGTTTGTGCAGTGGCCGGATTCAACGCCGACAGGCGTAATGGTGATCGGCGTTCTGGGCGAATCTCCTTTTGGCGGCGCGCTGGAGGAACTGGAGGAAAATGTCCGCAAGGGCGGAATGACCCCGATCAAAATCGTTCATTACGGCGCTTATCATGAAGGGATGAATCTGGATGACTGCAACCTTCTGTTTGTGAGCGCGTCTGAGCGCAGGAATTACACCGGCATTATCGCCGGGTTGAAGGGTTCTCCTGTCCTGACAGTATCGGAAACGGAGGATTTCATCGATTCCGGCGGCATGATATCGCTGGTCAGAAGCCGCGACAGGATTCGTTGGATGATTAACCGCCATTCCGCGGAGAGCGCCGGCCTGCGCATGAGCGCCCAGTTGCTGAGCATTGCCGTCAAGGTGGTGGACAAGCCATGACCGGCAACGGAGAGACGCGCCCATGACTTTTCGCGACCGCACGATAAAGACCAAGCTCACGGCTATCCTCATGAGCGTTGGCGTCATTGCGGTCTTCCTGGCCTGCATTGTTTTTTACGTAATGACGACGAACAATTTCCGGGAAGCATACGATGAGGATCTCGGCGGTCTTGCCCGTGTAATCGGGCGCAACTGCGAGGCGTCGCTGGCATTCATGATTCCGGATGAGGCGGAGCGCGTGCTCGCATCCCTGTCGGTGCGTCCGTCCGTGGTATATGCGGTGGTAAGGGATGGAAACGGCAAACCCTTTGCATCGTATGGCAAGGAGCCGAAAAACGCCGGGCTTTCGGCGTCTTCACCCGGCCAGGTTCATTGGCCAGGCCATATAAGCGTGCATCAGGGCATAGAGGTCAGCGGCAATGCCATAGGTTCCGTCACGCTGGTTGACGACATGCGGGTGATAAGGAAGTCGCAGATTGCCGCGGTCTCGATGATGCTGCTGGCGATGCTTGTGTCGATTATTGCCGCGTTCCTGATGGTGCCACCGCTTCAACGTTTCATATCCGATCCCATTCTGGCGCTTTCGTCATCCGCCGAGCGGATAGCGAAGGAGAGGGATTTCTCGCTTCGCGCGGAAAAAACCGGTGACGACGAGGTTGGCCGCCTCGTGGATTCGTTCAATGCCATGATCGGGCAGATCGAGGAACGGAACGCTGAGCTTCAGTCGAGCGAAAAACGTTTCCGCACGCTTGTCGATCAGGCTGTTGACTCATTCTTCCTGTTCGATACCGATGGCCTGATAGTGGACGTCAATCAGCGCGCCTGCGACACTCTGGGCTACAGACGCGAGGAATTGCTTGGCATGACGGTTGGAGAAATTTCACCTGCGCTTTCAGGTTTCGATTCCGCTGAGGCGCCATGGGGGAGCCTGAAACCGCTTAATGCCGTTACCAACGAGGGAGTTCACAGGAGAAAGGACGGCACCGATTTCCCTGTGGAAATGCGCGTGGGGCTGATGGATATAGGCGGGCAACGCTTCATCATGGGGCTTGCAAGAGATATTTCAGAGCGGCGCGAGGCCGAATCGGAGAGGCGGAAGCTGGAAGCCCAGCTTCAGCAGGCCCAGAAGATGGAGGCGATAGGCGTGCTGGCAGGCGGCATCGCTCACGACTTCAACAACATCCTGAGCGCGATCATCGGATATGCCACGCTGGCGCAGATGAAAATCGACGCCGACACCCCCGCATTCAGGGACATTGAACAGGTGCATAAGGCAAGCAACCGCGCGGCGGACATGGTGAAGCAGATTCTGGCGTTCAGCCGTCAGGCAAGGCAGGAGAGAGCTCCGGTGGATATCCGCATGATAATAAAAGAGGCGGTCAAGCTGCTGAGGGCCTCCATTCCGGTTTCCATTGAAATACGTCAGAACATCAACGCCTCAAGCGGATCCGTGCTTGCCGATCCCACGCAGATACACCAGATTCTGATGAATCTCTGCACAAATGCGTATCATGCCATGAGAGAAAAGGGTGGCGTGCTGGACGTATCGCTGGATGAGGCCAGGATTACCGGCAACGACATCAGCGCGATGCTGAATCTTGAACCAGGAAGTTATCTCAGGTTGACGGTCAGCGATACCGGACACGGCATGGACAAGGCAACCGCCGACAGGATCTTTGAGCCGTACTTCACCACCAAGCCGCCCGGCGAGGGAACCGGCCTTGGGCTGAGCGTGGTTCACGGCATAGTCAAAAGCTGTAACGGCCACATTTCGGTTTACAGCGAGCCGGGGCTTGGAACGTCGTTTCATGTCTATCTGCCGTCTGTAGGCGCGGCTTCAGAGGGCGGTCAGTTGGGGCTGAAGCCGCTTGAGCACGGAACCGAACATCTGCTGATCGTTGACGATGAGGAGCAGATCGTCCTTATGGAGAAGGAGATGCTTGCCGGACTTGGTTATACGATAACCGCCTGTTCAACGCCAGAGCAGGCGCTTGAGGCGTTTCGCGTATGTCCGGGCTCATACGACCTGGTTATTACAGACATGACCATGCCTCATGTCATGGGCACGGATCTGGCGTTGGAAATGCTGCGCATCAGGCCGGATATTCCGGTAATCCTCTGTACCGGATTCAGCGACCTGGTGGATGAGAAGACGGCAAAATCGCTCGGAATTCGCGAATTTGTCATGAAGCCGATACTTCTGACCAGCCTTGCGGGCATTATCAGAAAGGTGATGGACGAAGCCGGCAGGCATGAGGCGTAACGGATCGTTTCCTCCAGCATTTCCACTAACATTTCCACCAAATCCGCCGTTCTGCTATTATTGAGCCATGCGAAAAACTGTGACAGTAATCGGCGGAGGATCGTGGGGAACCGCGCTTGCACATCTTCTTGGAACCAGCGGCCACGCAGTGCGGCTATGGGCTTTCGAGACCGGCATAGTTCGTCAGATAACCGAAACCCGCAGAAATCTGACGTATCTGCCTGACACCGAGCTTCCGGAAACCGTAACCGCGACCGGTTCGCTTGAAGACGCGCTGACCGGAGCCGACACGGTTCTTTGCGTGGTTCCCACTCAGTTTATCCGCTCGGTTTTCGCCGAAGGCGGCAAGTTTCTGGCTGACGGCACGGCTGTTGTTAGCGCGTCGAAGGGCATAGAGAAAAATACGCTTCTTACCGCAACCGGCATTCTGGAGGATGTTTTCGGCAAGCGGATTACCATCGCCGCGCTCTCCGGCCCCAGTTTCGCCAAAGAGGTTGTCAAATGCGCACCCACTGCCGTCACGCTTTCATGCGCTAACGAGGCCGAGGGGCGAAGGTTGCAGAAAATCATCAGCTCTCCGTATTTCAGGGTGTATGCGCACGACGATCTGCTTGGCGTTGAGCTTGGCGGCGCTCTTAAAAACGTGATGGCGATTGCCGCCGGAATTTCAGACGGCCTTTGCCTTGGCCACTCAACTCGCGCCGCGCTCATCACGCGCGGGCTTGCCGAGATGGTGAGGCTGGGCGTGGCGCTTGGCGCGGACGCGCAGACGTTTTCGGGGCTGAGCGGTCTTGGCGATCTGGTGCTTACGGCCACAGGCGATCTGTCGCGCAACCGGACTGTCGGGCTCAAGCTTGGGCAGGGCATGACTATCGATGCAATACTTGCCGACATGAAGATGGTGGCCGAAGGCGTGGAAACGTCGCGTTCGGCATATGAGCTTGCAAGGAAAACCGGCGTGGAGATGCCGATCGTGGAAGAGGTCTACCGCGTGATATACGATGGCAGGTCTCCGGCGTCAGCCGTGAACGCGTTGATGTCGCGAGACCAGAAGCTGGAGTTTGAGACACCACTCCCTAACCCTCTCCTGAAGGAAATGGCAGATCCCTAACCCTCTCCTTCAGGAGAGGGCAGGGTGAGGTCATAAAGTGTTCGGTCATAAATGGATGAAGCGTTCCTGAAGTCCCTGCTTGCCGGCGTTCGCGAAGGCAAGACCACAATAAACAAAGCCATTGAAACACTGAAGCATCTGCCGTTCGAGAATATCCAGGCCGCCAGCGTGGATCATCACCGTCATCTGCGTCAGGGCGTGCCGGAGGTTGTTTTTGCCAAGGACAAAACCCCTGAGGAAACCTCGCATATTGCCCGCGCCATGCTTGAACGCTCTGGCCGCTGCCTTGTCACGCGGGCGTCGAAGGCGCATCACGCCGAATTGATTTCGATTCCCGGCGCAAAGGTCGAATATTCCGATGAACGCGCCGGAACAATAGCTGTTTCAAACGGCGGGAAACGCGCTGCACCCAAGGGTAACATTCTCATCCTCACCGCCGGAACATCCGATATTCCGGTTGCAGGGGAAGCTGCCGTCACGGCCCGGTTTCTGGGCAGCCGCGTGACAACGGCGTTCGATGTCGGCGTGGCCGGAATTCACAGGCTGTTCGACAAGCGAGAGATGATTTCGGGATCGCGTGTGATTATTGTTGTTGCCGGGATGGAGGGTGCGCTTCCGTCGGTTGTGGGCGGCCTGACCGACAGGCCGGTTATCGCGGTTCCCACATCAACCGGTTATGGAACAAGCCTCGGCGGTCTGACCGCCCTTTTCGCGATGCTGAATTCATGCGTGCCGGGAATTGCGGTGATGAATATCGACAACGGTTTCGGCGCGGCCTGTCTGGCGCATAAGATTAATGTTGGTAGAACAACGACGTAGGGGCGGTTCGCGAACCGCCACTGCTTGTAATTGGAGTTATTGCCTGGCCGCGCAACCCCCTCCCTGAATTGCGCCGCCTTTGGCTTGCCGCCTCCACACCCCTTGAATGCGGCAAATACCGGGAATATCTTGAGACCTAATTCGAAAGGATGCTTGCCGTAAGATGCTCCGGGCCGAGTACCAGCGAATCCTCGCCCGACAATTCTATCTCGCCGCAGAGATCGCCCAATGTGGGCAGAAACTGGCCTTGCGGCAGTCCGTAATTACCTTTAGCCAAAACATGCACGAACTTCATCAGCCCGATGCGAACCTCGGCCTTCTGACGCTTGAACGAGATTATATAACCATTGCTCAGGTCTTCCTCGGTGTAGAGCTTGCGTGTCTGCTTCCTGAACAGCGTTGTTGATTCCTTCAGGATCGGTTCGATCTGATCACTTCTGGCTATAATAACGAAATCGTGTATCTTCATGGCTCCGACGAAGTTCTGGCGCCCGTGATCCTCCGAAACCGTCTTTAAAATAGCTGCCGCCCACTGAATGATCTCGGCGTGGTGGTTCGATCCGTATTTGAGCAGGAACGGCTCGATTCTGGCGATTCTCACGCACGCTATCGAATAATCTCCAAGGCTGCCGTAAATCTCGTTCAGGCGGTGCGTGATGGCGGCTTTGTCCGGCAGGCCGGTAAGAAAATCCGGCCATAAGTACGGATTATCCTGGCGTTTGTGTAGTTCCCGGATGTAATCCTTGGCTTTTGCCAGGCTCATTCTCCCCTGCTATGCCTCCCCTGTTTGTCTTTCTCTTTTGCTTTGAATGCCGTACAAAGCCGCCGTGATGCTTTATATAACGATAGATGACAAATGGAGTCAACTTCTAATTCTGGTTTCCAATAGACCTTGTAGGCGATTTATCAGGAATGATGAATGCGCGGGTTGTGTTGAATAATAATACCTTGACACTTCCATTTCGCTTATGTTTTCTTAACGGCATCAAGTAACACCCGCCGGTTGCCGTCATGGGGTGACACACTCGGCGAAGTCAGCATAAATCAGCACCAACGATAACTTGCCGCCATTTTTGCGGCGTTTGAATATGAAATGACTTGTTGACGGGAAAATAATGCTGTCAACAGACAATGGATTTACCGATACCGGTTGCTGGATAACAAAAACCGGCATGTTCAATTCCACCGTTTGCGGAGTACCCGGCGCGGCAACAGCGAGTGATTTCAACGGCGACGGCAAGACGGATATTCTTGTGACATATCAAGATGCTGATAGCTATTACCCAACGTATAGCCTTTACATTTCGACCGGCAAATCATTTGTATCCATGCCGCTGGCCATGCCGGTTAGCAATATCGACTCGATACGGGATGTCAACGGCGACGGAAAGCCGGACGTGATTCCGGTTGAGACTTCCATTGGATCACCGGCCACCCGCAAACACGTTTACTACTTCACCGGAACCGGCTTCAAAGATGGCGGCTATATTGACGACAAAATCCATATGGCGGCTGCGCCGGGTGATTTCAATGGCGATGGCAAGGGTGACCGGATATGGGTGGATGAAACCGCCAACAACGCAAATTCTCTCAAATATCACTTGAACAAAAGCCCTGTTCCCGACTTTCTTTCCACAGTCAGCAATGGCATGGGCGGCACGACATCAATAGTCTACCGTCCTTCCAGCGACTTCAAGAACACCGATCTGCCTTACGCCATTCCGGTTGTCTCCTCGATCAGCTTCGATGACGGCTTTGGGAACATATTGGAGCGGACATACGAATACGCCGATGGCCTCTACCTGCGCGATGAGAAGGAGTTTCGCGGCTTCGGTTGGGTTAAGCAGACGAACCCGGACGGCACAACGCTTTAGACGTGGTTTCATCAGGTGGACGGCGAGAACAACGATTGCAGCGGCGCTGACATGACGTCCGCTCACAAAGGCAAGCCGTTTCTGACGATAGTCAAGGATAATTACGGCACCCAGCTTTCCCGTACCGACCTTCAGTGGGAATACGTAACGCTTGGCAGCCCATATCCTGTGTTTTCGCGCATCAAGTCAAAAAACACAACAACAACCATGGGCGGCGTTTCGGTCTGGTCTGGTGAGGCATATGCTTATGACAACGCAAGCGGCATGGTGAAGTCGGTGTCCGTATCCGGTTCGGATGCCGAAAGCGTTACCACCGCAAACGAATACCAGAATTACGGAGAATCAGCCGTTTACAGAGGTGTATGGCGGTTGAAAAAGACAACGGTAACCGGAAGCGTTTCCGGCAAGGTTCGGGAGTCTACGTCCGACTACTTCAGCACAACCGGCAATCTCAGGAGTCAATCCGCCTGGTTTGCCGGAGGATCGGTCAATCCAACGGTTTACTACACGTACTACACGGAAGGCAATCTTTACACTCAGACCGACGCGATGCAACGCATGACGTATTACTACTACGACGCAACAAGCACCTTTCCAGTAACAGTCGATGCGCCATCTACACCCACCGGATTCGCTCCGAAATCGACCCTCGTTTCGGCACGGCGCGTTACACATGGGATGAAAATGGCAACAAAACCGAAAACATCTTCGATGCATTCGGGCGCGTGACATACACGGCATCGTACAGGCAGAACGGCCCTGTCCGCATGGCAGCAACGTTTTTCTCTTACTACAACGCCAAAATCGACGCGGCAACCAGCCGGATTACCACGCCCGCAGGGGTGTTGTCGCAGACGCTTGCGCTGGAAAATCCATGCGTGGGCGATGAATATATCGATAGCCGGCAGTATTTCGACGGCTTCGGCAGAAGCATTCAGACTGTCTCGAAGGGTGTCGGTTCGAATTATGTGCTTTCAAGCACGCTATATGACAACATGGGCCGGGTGGAAATGGTTCGCGGGCCTTATTACAACAACAGCGCCGCATTCTACTATGTTGACAGAGACACCAATGCTTTACCCAAGCCGTGGAGTAAGACCAGCTATGACAGCTTCGGCAATGTCAAAACAATCGAAGCGACTCACGACGACAACAACAGAAGCACGGCATCTTTCTATTACAGTGGGCTGACGGAAACCGTAATAGACCCGGACGGCAGGAAAAAGAGCAGCCAGCGCGACTTTCTTGGCCGGATCATCAAGGTGACGGAATATGTGTCAACCAGCGAGTTCTACACGACAACCTACCAGTACAACGCCGCCGGAGACATGACAAAGACATCGAAAGAGCGGGTGACGGACAGGAAGGTATTCAATACCGACATCAAGTACGACACCCTTGGCCGCAAGATTTCGATGACCGATCCGGACATGGGCAAGTGGATGTACTGCTACGACGACAACGGCAACCTGAAGCGCCAGATGGATTCAAAAAATCAGATCATCGAGTTCACCTACGATGCGCTTAACCGCATAACCAACAAGAAATACTACACAACGCCGAACCCCGCATCGGTTACAGTGGATGCCGCTTCCGACATAACGCATCTTTGCCGCGTAACGCTCAACACGCTTTCGGGCGAGTATCCGGTGACATGGACTTATGACGATACAACCGTTCCGAATAGCGTTGGCCGTTTGACCTCGGTTTCGAACGCCAACGCAGCTACGAAATACAACGAGTTCGACGGGCTTGGGCGTACAGTCAGCGTGACGCGCACAATCGCGGGCGACGCCGCAAGCTACACAACCACCTACGGCTACGATTACGCAAGCAGGCTGTACAGGATTGGCTACCCCGGCAACGAGAACTTCAGCGTGTATCAGGTGCATTACGAGGGGACGGCGCTTCTGTGGCAAGTGATAGGCTCCGACGGCGTGACGTATGCATCATTCAGCGCGTACCAGCCATCCGGAGCAGCCGGGCTGGTGGCATACGGAAACGGCGTGAAGACGCGGTATTCGTTCTCATCCAATACTTTGAACCTGAAAAGCATCGTTACATCCACCACACCCGACGACGGCAATTACCAGAACGACATTGCCACGCGCTGGTTCGACTTCTCCGGCGCGGGCAATATCAAAACCGTGAAGGACTGGAAGTGGAGCCTGAGCTACGATTACTTGTACAACAACCTGAACTGGCTTTCGTTCGAATCCGCTGGCCCGAATAATCCTGTCCGGCTTCCGGAAGTTTCGACGCCGATTCTACCGGCCTGGACGTACTTCCCCGACAAGGCTCACGCGGTTTCAAGCATTACTAATTCCATGGGGCAATACAAACAGTTCCTCTATGACGCAAACGGCAACATGACGCAGGGGTGGGATTTTGCCAATCCGAACGCTCCGGCCTCCCGCCGCGACATCACATGGAACGCCGACAATATGCCGGTGAGCATCAAGTACACAAACGGCATCAACAACGTTGCATCCACAACCCTGTTCGCTTACGACGGAAGCGGCATGCGTGTGAAAAAGACTGCGGCGTCCGGCGCGTCAACCGTGTATGTTAGCGGCGTTTTGGAAATAATCTCCGGCGTGAAGACGCGCTACATCTTCGCAAACGGCATGAGAATAGCCCGCGTAACCGGCGCGGGAACCGCGTCGATACGCCATTACTACCACAAGGATCACTTGGGCAGCACGCTTGCGATTACCGACAAAACCGGCGCGGTGGTCTGGTCGTCCGATTACGAGCCTTACGGACTGGCGCGAAACACATGGGGATCGGCGGTGTCGAACTACCGGTTCACGG
>JACRHH010000010.1 GCA_016212095.1 Nitrospirota bacterium | reverse complement strand
TACAACCGCAAACGACTCCATTCCACACTTGGCTACAAGTCGCCAGCCCGGTTCATGGAAAACTGGCTCATGACGCAAAATCAGGAAAGAATGGTAGCATGATCGAAAGACCTTGGAAGACGAAAAACCGGGGGAAGCTCAGCTCTATTCCATTGCCGACATTGTTATCGAAATCGGCGCGATAAAGCCTGAAACCGTAGCTGGCATAGTATTTTTGGGCGTATTCCTCACGCTCTTTTGGTGGAAGATTCCGTGTAAACTCAGAAATTCTTGGCTCCCAAGTAAGCACTTTGTTCAACTCCAAATCCGGACACCTGCCGGTGAACGTCCGCAGACGCGGATCGTTCCAGTCATCGGTGTTCAGGAACGGGTAGATGAACTCAATTCCCTTGCGGCTCTGGAAGTCATTTAAAAACTCATTGCAGAATTTCTTGTCGTACAAATTCTCACAGCCATCGCACTTCGCCGCACGAAAGTGGATTCTCCCTGAGATTCTGAACATCTCCTCCTCTTCCGCAGCCTGCTCCGGCGTTTTCCACTCCGCCAGTTCACGCACACGATCCGGCAGCCTGGCATCCGGCTTTTTCGCCTGAACCAACTCGCGGTACATCAGATAATCGGCCTTCGCTTTCTTTTTGCTTCCAATATCTCCGCGCTTGCCGAAAATCTTCATGAGCAGATCGCCACGGTTTAGGTAGGCGGGTGTGCGGTCTGGCGACATGCCGATGACCCGGTTCAGCACCGGTTCGGCTTCCTCTAAGCGCTCGGCGGTTTCGGAAAGGAAAAAAGCGTAATCGTTCAAGATGTTCACGTATTTTTGATCGGGAATGTCTTCGGGTCTTGTGTCGAGAATGGCCTTGACGGAGGCATCTTCAAGCAACTTCACCGCTTGTCCAGCGTCTCTATCCGCCTTGAACGCCTTAACCGCCGCATCATGCGCGCGCATGAGCGCGGCATGTGGCATGGGCGGAGCCACGGGTGCCGTTTCTGCTGCGTTGGCCGAAGCGCACGCAACCAGAACGATTAACGAGATGAGCTTGAAGATAACAGCCTTCATCATTCCCTCCGAAGATGAAACCGGTTACAGACCCTTATGAAAGGGCTGTGCTGCCATGCTGCTGTGCTTGAAAGAAGTTAATAGTGACGGCGTCCTGCCACTTGTTTGTGGCATATGGAAACATGGCTAACCCGTTGATGTCAATAGCTTTTTACCATGCGAGAAGGCATGGGCATTGCTCTATTTTTTACTTGTATATTGCAGATTGCGTGCCAGCGGCCAAGTTCCATCAGTCCTCGCGTATGTGGACGCATGGCTTATGACGTTGCCGTCCAGCTTCTTGAGGGCATCGAAGCCGTTTTCTGTTTTATTTCCAAAGAGTTCTGTTATGTCATCTATCTTGCCGTTGTTGTTTATGTCCATCGCCAGCAGGCCGTCGTCTTTGCCTATCCAGCCGGTTCTCTCGGCAAAATCGTCGCCGTCCAGATCGAACATCGCGCTTGAGCCGGCCAGAGGCGTTGTCTCCACGCCGTCTCCGTCGAGGTCGAGCGTCAGCGGGTCAACGAATACCGGTATGCGCACTGTTCCGTTGCCCATCGGATCCTTGAACTTGTCGAGGTTCGTGTTCATGTCGGGGTTGATGGAGTGGTTGGGGAGAAGGCCGGGCCGTTCGATCCCCATTTCATCCGGAACAAGTGCTCCATGATTCCCATTATCAGGCTTGATACTTGGAGGCGGATTTGTATCGGGAAAGCGCTTATGCCAATACGCCAAGCCCTCAGAATTTGTCCAGTCAGTACCGCTGTTCCCATCATGATGCTTGAGATAGACATATTCTCCGAAATCGATGAAATCCCGTGGTATGTCACGTGATGGATCGTTGTACCTGTTCCTGTATCTTGCTAAATCACCGTAAAAGGCAGCAATCTGATTGTCTACATCATCCTTATCGTTATGCTTTCCATTATAGTCACCCCATTTCAAATCAGTGTATTGATATAAACCTGATGCTGTGGATTCACTGTTGTGAGTGTCGTTATTCAAGTCGGATTCAGCCCAAGCGACTTGGATGGCAATCTGAATCTCTTCTTTGCTGAATCCATTCTTATATCCATAATCAATAATCTTTTGTGCATTCTCCCTTTGCACTTCTGAAAGTGTTGGATTCCCAGGTAAAATAGCACTCATTTAAAACGCCTCCTTGCAAACAGTGATGTCGAAATCAGGATAGCCGTGAAGCACGGCTTTACGTGTTGATGCAGTAATATTATCTAGGGATACCCCTTTTTTGATTAAGTTGTTTACTTCCCGACATATAGTTCCTTTATCATGTGTAGCTATTAATGCTGCTACTGATGGCGCGATTACCTTGTAATCATCCTTGGCAATATTTTCTTTGGTAATATCACTGTAGTACTGCAAGTACACTGAGGCTATATCGTGTCCAAAATACGGAGCGAATCCGAATAGACCCTTGGTATTAAGCAATTTGTAGACAATAAGATAGTTATATGTTGATAGGAATTCCGGATCATATTCCCGGACATATACCATGGCTTCAAGTTGTCCATCGTTGTTAAGGTCAGCCAAATTTGGGATTGTTCTGCCAAATGCAAGGAATGCAGGTGTATGAGGTTCTTCATGATGTAGCACTTTTATGGTCTGAGAACCACCGCCGTATGATCCGCAAAAAACAATAAGCTGTTTCTTGCGTCCATTTGTTTGCGTTGAGACAGAAGAAATTGTCTGGAACTCGCACCCCGGCCGTAAACCATCAATTTCTTGGTATACAACATTCCCCTTGCTTGACACGGTTATTTTGCCAATAAAGTCACGATCGAGATGACTGTGATCTGGTAATGTCTCGAATTTGTAAACGAATTCATCAATTTCAAGCGTAGCATCATATTTCGATACCGTATTAATTACCTTCGTATTATCAGAGGACTGCGCATAACTAAATGCTGTAGCTAGTTCAAGAGTAACCAATAACACTGCAATGCTAATAATGCCCATTATCCGGAACGTGTGGCTCCTACTATTTACCGTGCCGTCATCATAAGCAAGAATTCCTGTGCCTTGTTTAGCACCGTAATCAATCCCTTTATGATCTTTAGAAGCGCCTCCGGTTGGAGGTACTCTTGGGCCGAATTTGCTGCGCACCTTATAATCTCCGCCAATAACGTTGTTACTCATAGTCTACCCCTCCAATATCGATTGAATTGTTCAGCGTTCAAAACGCTGCATTATTGCAATAGTGCCGTTGCCGGATGAGTCCTCAATGATAATTCCCAAATAACGACCATCTGGCGAAAATGATTGTGAACCTCCGTTAACGGATATTATTCTGTCCTGCTTTGAAGTCAGCGAATAACTCCATAATTCGCCGTTTTTATCGTGTCGAATGTAAGCGATTTCCTTTTTGGGCGAAATATCAAACCTGAAATATTTCTTCGGACGGATTTCAATCTTGAGCGGCAGCTCTTCCAGCTTGTCCGCCCACGGATCGAACCGCATGAGCTGCCCGTCTTTTCTGAAAAAATACATGCCGTCATCAAGGGCCTTGACATTGCCTTTCGAATTCATGCGTGTATCTGCAAGTCTCCTTATCAAAACTCCGTTTGCGTCATAAAACGCGTAGTGTCTGCCGTCTTGGGGTGATTCAGTATCGAATACCAGAAACTTGCCGCTGGTTGACCATTGCGAGTCGCCTCCGCAATTTCTTTCCTCATCCGTTGTCGGAAACGTCACAAGCTTCCAGCCCGGGAGGTTGACTTTAATCTGTTTAAGGTTCTCCTTTCTGGGCGTTACTAAAGCAAATATGTTGGCTGTTGGTGAGGCAGGATGCTTGAGAAAATCAATTGACATTTGCGCCACCTTCTCGTTCATGCCCGATTTTAGATTGTATGATCGCACTTCCTGTGAGCTTGGACGGGAAGCATCGTCATCATCGCCGGTTATCTCGAATGTTCCGTCTGAAGCAACTTGAGGTTTCGGATGGATTTTGCTGTAAAAAACAATTGAGCCGTCGTGGCTGCAACTAGGTGTCTTGTTCATAGGATCCCGCTCGATCCATGTTTTCTTCCTGCTTGCCAGATCGATGTGGACTATGCCGCCGGAATAATCGTTTGTTTCTTGAGTAAATGTATACTCCTTCACAACCAAGGCATCCTTCCCGCACCAGGCAGGCGGGCCAAGGGCAACAGGCGAGAAAGTCATCACCTCGCGCCATTCGGTGGTGAGGGTTTCTTTTCCCCCGGATGGGCTGTCGGCGGAATGGCATGAAGCCGTTGCGCCGATAACGGCCACAAAAACGATGCAGGCTTGAATAAATTTGCTGATAGTTCGTGAAATCATTTGTTCAGATGCTCCTTGAATTGATGGGAATGGGCAGTTCTCCGGCGAAAGCCGAAGCGCACGCAACCAGTGCGAGTGCCGAGATGAGCTTGAAGATAACAGCCTTCATCATTCCCTCCGAAGATGAAACCGGTTACAGACCCTTATGAAAGGCCTGTGCTGCCTTGCTGCTGTGCTTGAAAGAGATTCAGAGTGACGGCGTCCTGCCACTTGTTTGTGGCATATGGAAACATGGCTAACCCGTTGATGTCAATAGCTTTTTACCATGCGAGAAGGCATGGGCATTGCTCTATTTTTTTACTTGTATATTGCAGATTGCGTGCCAGCGGCCAAGTTCCATCAGTCCTCGTGTATGTGGACACGTGGCTTATGACGTTGCCGTTGTTTGCGGTATTCGTGTTCGCGTAGGCAAGATTCAGCGACTGGATATTATGCTCGCCGAGCGTTTTCAGTTCGCCCGCATCGGTTATGCCGTTCCCGTTTGCGTCCTGCCAAACCCTGAGATCGCCAAACTGTGCGTCGTTCGAGTCGATTTTGCCGTCGTGGTTGCTGTCCAGCTTCTTGAGGGCATCGAAGCCGTTTTCTGTTTTATTTCCAAAGAGTTCGGATATGTCATCTATCTTGCCGTTGTTGTTTGTGTCCATCGCCAGCAGGCCGTCGTCCTTGCCGATCCAGCCGGTTCTCTCTGCGAAATCGTCGCCGTCAAGGTCGAACATCGCGCTTGAGCCGGCCAGAGGCGTTGTCTCCACGCCATCTCCGTCGAGGTCGAGCGTCAGCGGGTCAACGAACTGCGGGATACGCACCAAGCCGTTGTCCATCGGATCCCGAAAACGGTTGAGGTTCGTGTTCATGTCGGGGTTGATGGAGTGGGAGGGGATAAGGCCGGGCATATAAACGACATTGGGATCTGGAATTGCGGGGTTCTGGCCGTCCGGATCGCCAGCCGGGAGAAAGCCGGGGAATGTTTCGGGATCAACCGCTGGGGTTAACTTCCAAGGCGTAGGATGACCGGGATCGGCGACTGGACGGATTTCGAAATGTAGGTGAGGGCCGGTAGTAGTGCCTGTTTCTCCAACCTCGCCGATTCAATTTATCCGAATGTCTTCGATTATCCGCCGAACTGTGTCAGCTAATGCCGGAATATCGCCTCGGCAGATACCAATTCCGGGTCAATATCGACAGCAAGATCGGTATCAGACATACACAGCAACGCCATACCGGCGTTCGAACTCCCGCTTATAAGCCTTCGGATCGAAAGTATCGTTTCCCTGCCATGAACATTTGGGATCATAGTCGCACCGCTCACCCCTTCTCCAGCACATGGCTGATTTTCGCCAGCAACGTGCTTGGCATAACAGGCTTCTGAATGAAGTTCCCCGTTTCAACAGCGTTTTCGGGAATGATCGACGCGTCGGCGTAGCCGGACATGAAGATTGTTCTGGTTTCCGGATGCGATGAGCCGATCTGTTCCGAAAGCTGTTTGCCGTTCATTCCGGGCATTATCATGTCGGTGATCAGAAGGTCGATCCGGTCTTTCAGCCCGGTTGCGACTCTCAATGCCTCGGCTCCGCTCGATGCATCGATTACGTTGTATCCGAGCGGGGCAAGCGTTTCCACGATGAGGCGGCGTATGGGCTGCGAATCATCGACGACCAGCACGGTTTCGGTTCCCATTCGAAGAACGGCGGCTTCCCTTGGGCTGGATGCGTTGATGGACGCTTCAAGCTCCGCAGGGAAGTAAATCTTGAATGTGGTTCCATGCCCCGGTTCGCTGTAAACATGTATATGCCCATGGTGCTGCTTGATGATTCCGTAAACCGTGGCAAGTCCAAGGCCGGTTCCCTTGCCTATTTCCTTGGTGGTGAAGAAGGGCTCGAATATTTTCTCCCTGACGTCTTTTGTCATGCCTTCGCCGCTGTCGGAGATGGTCAGCACAACATAGCGCCCCGGTTTAATGCCCTCTTGCCTGTCGGCATAGAACTCGTCTATTTCGGCGTCGGCGGTCTCGATGCGTAGCCGTCCGCCACTTGGCATGGCGTCGCGCGCGTTTACGGCAAGATTCATCACAACCTGCTCAACCTGTCCGGCATCGGCACGGATTCGTGATTCGGCGCTGCCGATTGCCACTTCGAGACTGATGTCCTCGCCGATCATGCGCGAAAGCATCTTGCTCATTCTGTCCACCACGGCGTTTATGTCGATGACCTTCATCTCAAGCACCTGCTTGCGGCTGAAGGCAAGAAGCTGCTGTGTCAGCACGGCTGCCTTTTCGCCTGCCTCGATGACCATCTGGATGTCCCTGCGCGCCGGATGGTCGTCCGCAAGCCGCATCAGCGCAAGCTCGCCGTATCCCATGATGCCCGACAGAACGTTGTTGAAATCGTGCGCCACGCCGCCCGCCAGACGGCCAATTGACTCCATTTTCTGCGCCTGACGCAGTTGATCCTCCAGCTTTTTCTGATCTGTTATGTCGCGTGCCACGTTCAGGCGCACCTTGCCGCCGTCAACCCATTCCATCGGCATTTCAAGCACGTTGAAGCTGCGCGACAGCGAGGAAATGAAAAACTCACGCGAGACCGGCTTGTCGTTTTCGAGAATATCCGTGTGTCTGCAAGCATCGCAGCGTGCATCGAGATTCTTGAGAGCCCTGAAGCAGTAAGCGCCCACCTCAATGTCCGGTAGGAGGGTTTTCATCTTGCGGTTGAAGAATTTTATCCGGAACTGGTCGTCGATTACATAGATGGCGTCCTCCATGCCGTCAAGAATGGCATGAAGGCGCATTTCGTTCTGGCGCGCCGCCACGGCTGTGGATCTGGTTGTGGCAAGCTCCACCTCGGTCTTGTCGGCGGCCAGTTTCACCCGCAGCAGCCTGTCGAAGTACATGCTGAACGCGAACACGGCAATGAACGATGCGGTATTCACCGCACCGGTGAATGGCGAAAGCATCTTCCATACGCTTTTCATTCCGGAGTAATCGAGGGCGTAGTGCAGGAGATGGCCCAGCGAGCGGGAGCTGGCGAAGACGCCGATGGCCAGTGTGAGCATGAAAACATAGTGTCTGAACGCGTCGCCCGGCTTTTCGGCGCTCAGGCCGCGCGCAACAGCAATGCTGGCGGCTGTTATGAACAGCACGGCCATTGAACCGGCGATGTCCACGAAAACAACCGGCCACCACGGTATCGTCATGTCGAAGCCCCCTCCGGGCTTCTCCAGCGGCGAAGCGCAAGTAGCAGAAAGATGCTTGCGGGCAGTAGAACCAGGTGGTCGAGCACCGAGACGTAATATACAATGTCGGCAAAACCGGTGACGACGAAGTCCGTGGTATTCCCGCCTGACTTTATGAACTGCTCCGGCGGTATGTAAAGCTCAATCCAGTGGCCCGCGAAGGCCACGGCGTTCCAGGCAAGAACGAACCAGAGAAACAGCTTGAACTCCTTCCAGCCGGGGCCGATCCAGCGCCTGCTTCTGCTTCGTACAAGCAGATAGACAACGCCGACTATGAAAAAGAGATGCCCAACCTCATGGGTGATCATCCCCTCCAGTCCTTCATGAGACTGAAGGGCAAGGGCCTGATTAGCTGATAATGTTACGATGGCGGTTGCGATACAGGCGATTAACCGCCCTCTTTTTGCGTTTGAACGCATCACTGAAAAAGCATATCACACGCGGTATGCGTGTCAAACGCCAATGCTTTTTGTGTCACGAGGTCATACTGGGCGGTTTGACTTAATGAATGTGCGATTTCATTTGATCAATCGAGCTTTCCAATAGTCGGGCTTTCGGCTCAAATGCATGACGGCTTGAATCACGATGGATTCGCTCTCTTCGATCGTATAGTAGATTCCGAATGGAAAACGCTTTACAAGGCATCGCCGAATATCTTCCTCGATTGGCTGCCAAGTTTGAGGATATAGACAAATCAGGTTTATGCCGTTTTCAACTTGTGTGACAAAGCCTTTTGCGAGGGAAGTGGAAATATCGGCATAGTATCGAGTCGCTTCAGCATATTCATGAAGAGCCTCCGGATGAAAATGATAGTTCATCTTCCAGTCATGGCCCTGACTTTCGCTAACCCTTCCGCGCCATTTATCAGCACTGTTTTTCCGGAGCGAATCGCATCTCGCCTTTTTTTAACTTCAGTTAAATGGCTTGTAATTACCTGGGGATCGATATCATCCTCAATGCTGGCAACAAGCTTTTCGGCAAGAATCGCCCTGGAATCGTTGGGTAGTATTTTGGCCGCTGAGAATATTTCTTCAAGTGACATCGGCACGATCAGTACCTCCTTTACTTCCAATAACATATATTCCACATTGCCTGTTCAATGTTAAGTGGCATTATCTCTATTATAGTATCCATGCGCGGGGGAATTCATGGGTCTTGCCCGTCAACGCTCCTTGCATTCATGTAAACCGGCAAATTGACAAACCGGCCATATCGCTCCGCGGCCTCTTTAAAAGATTCGGCAAGCCGGCATCCCGCTTCAAAGGTATCTGTCGCGATTTGAACCTTGCGTTTGCCTATAGTCCGCTTCCATGTGCCGACAACCCGACCGTCAATGACAATCGTCGGGGCGAACATGCCGTTGTTGCCCGGACATATTTTTTGTGCATGCTTCGGATCGAGCGCCGCGCCGCGGTCTCTGTAGCCAAGCAGGTATTCGTCAAAACCGGGCAGGAGGTAAACAGACTTTGCGTCGAGATTGAGTGCGGGCATATCCTTTGGCAGCCAGTAGATCCTGCCGTATATCTTCTCATGCTCAAGCTCCTCCTTGACCGTTTCAAGACCCGCCCGCGCATCCGACACCTTAAGCCCAGACCACCATACGAAATCGTCCAGCGTGGCCGGGCCGTGTCCGGTAAAATAACGTTTTGCAAGTTCGGCCAATGCAGCGTCGCCGGATAATTTTCTCGATGCGGGAACCCATTCGTCAAGCAGTGTGAAGGTGTCCTGCTTTCCGCGGGGAGGGCCGAAACAGATGATCTTTTCCTGCCCTGCCCGTCGCAGGATATGATAGCCGCGCTGTTTGTCCACTGGAATTCCGGCATGTTGCAGGGCCTTGAACGTCTCATCCCGCGTAAGCCGTCTTCCTTCTGCCATGGCCTTTTCGAACACTTTATGGCAGCGGGTAAAAGTCGCTTCGTCCAGTTCAAGCTGTTTGTATCGGGATGCGCTTCCGGAAATAATTCGTGGCGAAAGGAGTTCCAGCATCCAGCGTATGTCTCCGGCAGCCACGAAATGCAGCGTGCCTCGCATGGGCCAGGTGCGGACAATGCTTCCGTCACAGACCGCCTTTTCGACATCGGACAAAACGGCATCCGGCAGGCGCAGTCCTATGGCCCAAAGCGTGCCGGGATAATCCTGCGCCTGCATCGCGCCGAGAGAGGCCACAACTTCGCCCGGTTTCTTAAAGCGCGACGAGGCTATAAGCTGGTTGTAAAGCCTGTAATGCGCTATTTTCGTCATCGCAACCCCTGAAAAATAACCGCAATTCCTGCTATGGCCGACACTGAAAGCACCGCCGGGCGAACTGCGCCCCGATCGATCAGTCCGGTCAGTCTGCCGGAGATGGCGAAGCCCAGAATTACGCCGGGAAGTATGCGAAGCGCGGTCAGCGCGTCAACTGTGCCAAGCTTTCCGGCAAGAATGAGCGCGGCTATGGAAATGGGCGAGCCTATAAGGAAATACGCCGAGAGCGTTCCACGGAGCTTCGCGCCGCTTTCGTGCTGGTAGATGAGCGCCATCGGCGGCCCGCCCACAGACGTTGTGGTTCCCATGAAGCCCGAAAGCATTCCGGCTGCAAGCAGGCTTCCTGGCGCGGGCTCGATTCTGACGCGCACCAGACTTATCGCAACGCCGAGAAGAACGACAGCTCCCACGCCGATGGAGATGGCCTGCGGCGTCATCGCTCCGATTACGACTCCGGCTGCTGCCGCGCCGAAAATTCTACCTGTCACCGCCCAGCGAAGCTCATGCCGGCCGCGCAGGTTGAGGGGGCGTTTCTCCCGCGTAAAGACAAGCAGCGTGAGCACGGTGGAGCAGAGAAGAAGCGGCCCCGGAACCAGCGCCGGATCGATGAGCGCAAGCACGGGCGCGGCGATTATCGCCACGCCGAAACCCGCCGCGCCCTGAAGCGCAGATCCGGCGGCCAGAACAGCCGAGGCCGCCAATATATCAGGCAGTGTCAACGCGGCGTTACTTCACCTTCACGTCGAATCGGGCTTTGGAAACCTTCTTGCCGCCTGTCTGCTGCACCTTCACTTCAATATACCAGTCGCCGCCCATCGACAGGTCGAGCAGCGCCTTGTACGCGCCGTCGGTGAATTTCGCGGCAACCTTCGAGCTCATGCCGTGCGCTTCCATGCCGTACTCGACAATAACCTTGGCGTCGCCGAGCGGTTTTCCAGCCGAATCCGTCAGCTTCACCACCGCGTTGTTTTTGCCTGCCGCGGGAGGATCGTGGTCGAGCGTTGCGCTTATGGTGATGCCGTCAACCTTCTTTTCAAGCGCCAGTTCTGCCGCGAGCGCTGATCCGCCAAAAAGCGCAAGCATGAACAGCGCTGCCGCAAAAATTACGAATTGCCGTGCCGATATTCCATTCATTTCGATCTCCGGTTTGATCGGGACGCATGAACAGCATGTCCCCCAGACTCATTGCCGCCGGACGGCAGCAGTACATAAAACGTCGATCCCTTGCCCATTGTGCTTTCAAACCATATCAGTCCGCCGTGAAGCAGCACCAGTTCCTTCGTTATCGCAAGCCCCAGGCCGGTTCCGCCGTAGGCGCGGGTGCTCGATCCGTCAACCTGCTGGAACCTGTCGAAGACGCGGTGCTTTGCCTTCTCTGGAATGCCGATTCCGGTGTCGCTTACCACGAAAAGAACGCCTTTGGAAAATCCGGGCATCTTGGCGGGCCTGGCGGAATGCTCAGGAGTCCACGCCATTGTTTCAAGACGAATGAAACCGCGTTCGGTGAACTTGGCCGAGTTGCTCAACAGGTTGATTATTATCTGAAGCAGCCGCATCCTGTCGGCCCATATCCATTTGATCTCCCCGGCAAGCTCCGTCTCGACCGCCACGGTCTTGTCCTTGATAAGCGAATTGACGGATGCGATGGCTTCGCCGACGATGGACTCGATGTGAACCCGCTCCTTCCGGAGTTCAATGCCGCCGGCCTCGATCTTCGAAAAATCCAGAATCTGGCTGATAAGGTTGAGCAGGTGGGTTCCGCTTTGGTGAATCAGCGTGAGATCCTCGCGCTGCTTTTCCGTGACAGGCCCGTCGATGCCTTTCAGTATGACCTTCGAAAACCCGATGATCGAGTTCAACGGCGTGCGAAGCTCGTGGCTCATGTTTGCGATGAACTCCGACTTCAGCCTGTCGTTTTCCTTGATGTTTTCATATGCCTTGTTGAGTTCGCGCGTGCGTTTCGCGACCTCTTGCTCAAGATCCTCGTTGTAGTTCTGAATGCGGAAGGCGAGGTTCTCGATCTCCATCGTGGCGCTCTTGATGTCGGCGTCGCGTTTTTCAACCGCCCCGGCCATCTTGTTGAAGCCTTCCTGAAGCTGGCCAAGCTCGTCGTTACGCAGAACAGGCAGGCGGATGCTGAAGTCGCCGGAGCCTATCCCCTCGAAACCGGATCGCAGGAGTTCAACCGGCTTAACGATTGTGCGCCATATGTAAAGCGCGATGAAGAAAGCCATGATCGAGAAAATCATGACGACAGTCGTGAATGTCCGGGTCAGGGAGAGCACGCTCTCGCGGGCGCGCATGATGTTTGATGTGACATGCTTCGTCTCCATGGCTCCGTGCCTTACCAGATGCCTGTAAATATCAACCGAATTCTTGTACTGCGCCATGTAGCAGGCGCGGTAGTCGTCGGAGTTCCGGGCCAGACAGCCGTCAATTCTCGGAATGTAACCTTCGGCCCAGTTGCCCAGCTCTCCCAATATGGAAAGCTCGTCCTCGCGAAAGAAAACCAGATCTCCGGCGCCGGAAACCGGATCGAACCTGCTGTTTATCCACTGCACAAGATTTTCAAGGCCATCCTCCAGATTGGCACGCCTGTCGCGTTCGCCGTGCTTGCCGAGTCGGAAAGCGTCTATCTGAACATCGATGACGGATGCCCACATCTCGTCGTATTCAAGGATGTGCCTGAAAACCATGACGAATTCCTCGGTCGATCGTCCGTAGGATGCCGTGGGAACAAGACTGTGAAACAGGCCGGCCAGACCGCCATGCCGTTGTTGCATCTTTCCCATCATCGACAGTTTTTCGTCGATGAGACGTTTCAACCTTGCGGATATTTCGCTTGTCATGGCATCCACTGCCCTGCGGTGAGATTCAGGGAAGACGCCGTCCGGGCCTCCGCTTGCGGCAAGCCCCTCCTGAACCGCGTTCCAGTATTCGTCGTATATTCCCCTCAGCTCAGGGAACTGATGCCGCATTTCCTGAGAGTCCAGAAGCGACATCAGGTAGAAATGCACCTTGCCGAAGCGTTCGAGGGTATCCGTGTTGTTGCGGCCCGACGCGGCCACGAGCAGGAGAAGCTCTTCCTCGTTGACTCCGTTGGCAACCTCCATGGCCGTGCGGACTTCAACGGCAAGCTGGCCTATCGTCTCCACGCTTTCGGATATGTGCTTCACGGAACTGCCGATGCCAAGGCCTATGAGAAGCACCATGGCGACCAGCGTTGCGAAAAGAAAGAATATTTTGTGCCTGAGTCCGGCTTTCATTCGTTGTACGGGTTTTCCAGTTCCTTGATAATTTTACACAATTGGCCTCCAACGTGCGCGGCTGCCGGGCCGTATCAAGGAAAAATAAAGTTTCTCCACGCTTTGATCGAAAAGTAAAAATGTCTGCGTTCAGACCGCAAAGACCAGGATTGTCTTCAATCATCCGCCCTTACGCTGGGGCGGCCATGATGCTGCTTGCCGTTGCGCTGTGGAGTATCGCATCGGAGGCGGCTGAACTTCCGGTTGTTCAACTTGATCCCAGATGCGCGGCATGTCACAGGCCGGAAAGGCGCAAGCTGTACGGCGTTATCGAGAATATCTCAAGGCAGGCCGGATACATTCAGGTGCGGGCCGGCGAAACGATTCATATATTCAAGGCGGATGAAAACACGCGGCTCGAAAACGCCAACTCCCCGGCCAATCTTCTGCAGAATCTGGGCAATCCGGTCAGCGTGCGCTATAACGACGACCAGAGCATTCCGTGGGCCGCGGAAATTACCGTCAAGCCGAAGATCGAACTGCCCGACGATGAGCGAATAAAAGGCAAGGATATGCTCGGCCTTGTGAAAAGGGGGCCTGCAGCCGAAAACTACGCCCTTGTGGATTCCAGGCCGGAAGCCATGTTCAATTCAGGACACATCCCCACGGCAATCTCGATCGATGAGGCCGGCATGGAGAAGCAGCCGCACCGCCTGCCGCGCGACAAGGGAACGCTGCTCATCTTCTACTGCCGGAACAACCGGTGGCCAACGGCGCAGTCGGCGGCGCGCAAGGCCAGGGCGATGGGGTATCGAAACGTGAAGGTGTATGTCGGGGGGATTGAAGACTGGATACGCGCCGGCAAACAGCCCGCGATAAGACCCGCCGAGAATCTTTCCGCCGCGATTCGCGATGATGCGTCTCCCATTATAATCGACGTGCGCCCGCGCGGCGAAGTCAGTTCCGGCTTCATTCCAGGCTCCGTTGCGCTCGATCCCGACGACATGGAAGAAGCCAGAAGCCAGTTTCCGCGCGACTTCGGCGCTCCCATCGTGATTTGCGGCGCAAGAGGCATCGACAACGATGCGCTGAAGGCGCTTCGGACAATGGTGGACTGGGGTTACGGAAACGTGTCGATTCTTGAAGGCGGCTACGCGGCGTGGGAAAACGGAGGTTATGAAATATCCACCGGCAGGGCCAACATGCTGATCACTTTCAGACCGGCTCCGCGGCAGGGCGAGATGAGCCCGTCGGATTTCATGGATCTGGCCGAATCAAGCGTGAAAAACGGCGCGGTTCTGCTCGACCTGAGGCCGGAGCGCGAGTCTGCCGGAGCAAGATTCGACAGCGCGCTCACCGTTCCGCTTTCCAAGCTTCCCGAAAGGCTGGGCAGCCTGCCGCGCAACAGGGAAATCGTCGCATTTTCGTCGGACGGACGATCCGGCGAGATCGCCTATCACATCCTGCGCCGCAAGGGATATAACGTTCATTATCTTGCCGCCTCGCTGAACGTGGGCGCGAACGGGAACTATACGATAGATAACTGAGACAAGCCGTTTCAGGAAAACGCTTACCGGCAGGCCGGTGTTGCCGATAGCTCCGGTGTTTGGTGCTTGCCAACCGGCTCGACAATGCCGCGGTCATCGAGGAACTCGACAGGCTCATGATCCCTGCCGTGCTCCCACATGAGTGAGAAAAACCATATGCCGCTCTCGCCGATCCAGAAATCTGCCGGAGTGAACAGCATCGCCGATTCTGAAGGCTTTTTACGGCTTTCAGGCGTATATTCAGCAGGCCAGCCGTATAGCTCGCCGATCCAGTGTTTCCGCATGGCGTGCAGATGGAGGGCAAACGCCTTGACTTCGGCCAGATCGGGGATAATCACGGGAAGAACCGGAGCATAGCCCGGAAGTTGTGGAATCTTGGCCTTAACGGTTAACACGCTTGCCTTGCTCCTTTCGCCATGCACCAAGCAGGAAATCAATGTTATCGGCAGCGATTCGCTTGATTTCCTGCAATTCCAACGGCTTGAACCTTCCCGTGCGCGCCACGGATAGCGGCATTAGCCAAAACTTGGCTTCCCTGCCATCCTTTCCAACATGAACATGAGGAGGCTCATCGAGATCAGCTTCGTAAAACCAGAGTTTGTAACCCTTGACGCGCAGGACAACAGGCATATGGTTTCCTTGAATCGTATTCTAGCATTACTCCTCCCACGAAATCGCCTCGACCGGGCATGTGTCTATCGCCTCCTGAATCTCGCTCTCCGGATTGCCTGCCGGATCGATGACCTGGGCAAGCTCGTCCACGTTAAGTGCGAAGGTGTTTCCGGCGATTTCCGCGCATGTTCCGCAGCCGGTACATGCAAACTGGTCAACAACAGGTTTGCGTGCCATGGTGTTCCTCCAAAATGCGAATGATTCGGCCCCCTTGCCGATTTTTTCACTATATCAGGATGAGTCCGCGTGTCAATAATTGCCGGGCAGCCGTGCCATGTCACATTTGCCTGCCCCTGTCCAGTTGCTCCCTGATTTTTCTCAGAAGATCCCTGTTGGAAACCGGCTTCTGGATGATCTCCAGATTCGCGCCGGTGATTTCTTCCCTCTGAACGATATTGTCCGGGTAGCCGCTTATGAAAAGCGATTTCATGTCGGGTCGGATTGCATGAATTTCGTCATAGGCATCCTTGCCGCTTTTGCGCGGCATTATCACGTCAAGAAGCATAAGCCGTATCCTGTCTCCATGCTCCATGAACCTGGCCACCGCCTCCACTCCGTCCTGCGCCTCAATCACCGTATAGCCGTATCTTTCGAGCAACTCTTTTGTAAGCGTTCTGAGTGCGGCGTTGTCTTCCGCAAGTAAAATGGTCTCGTTTCCGCCGGTTATCGGGCTTTTTTCCACATGCCGCTCATCCCGATACTTTTCGTCAATCAACGGGAGATAGACCTTGAACGTCGTGCCGATGCCCGGTTCGCTGTAACAGTTGATATATCCCCTGTGCTGTTTAACTATTCCATAGACTATCGAAAGCCCAAGGCCGGTTCCCTTCCCGATGTCCTTTGTGGTGAAGAACGGTTCGAAGATTCTGCATGTCGTTTTTTCGTCCATGCCGGTTCCGGTGTCGGAGACCGATATGAGCGCGTACTGCCCAGGTTTTCCATAGCCGTGGCTGTGAATGAATTCGGAGTCCATTTCCACGGACGAGGTTTCGATTGTCAAGGCGCCGCCGCTTGGCATGGCGTCTCGCGCATTGGTTGCGAAGTTCATGAGCACCTGTTCCATCTGGCCGAAATCGGCCATGACGGTGAGGGGATTGTCCGCCGTATTGATAACGGTCTCGATGTCCTCGCCGATGATTCTAAAAAGCATCTTCCTCATGCCGCTTACCAGATCGTTGACGCTTATGGGTTTGAGGTCGGTAACCTGTTTCCTGCTGAAGATCAGAAGCCCCTGCGTAAGGTTCGCGGCCTTTTCGGCGGCTGAAATTATTTCCCTCAGATACGGCAGCGATGGGTCGCCTTCGGGAATGGTCATCTCCATGAGGTTGCCGTAGCCTATAACCACGTTAAGGATGTTGTTGAAATCGTGGGCAATTCCGCCCGCAAGCCTGCCGACGGCCTCCATCTTCTGCGCATGGAGGAGCTGGTCTTCAAGCCGCTTTTTCTCCGTGATGTCGGCAATGACTTCTATCGCGGAAACAACCGCTCCCGTCTCGTCCTTCACCGGGAACGACTTTGTTTCCACAAACAGTTGCGTGCCTTCGCTGTCCAGATGGACATGCAACGACGAATGTGGCTCACCGGTCGCGAATGTCTTCATTACAGGGCAGTCGCAACCGGTCTCGCTGCATGGCGTGTCGCTGCGGTGCGATATTTCATGGCAACGTTTTCCGATGACATCTTCCAGCGATTTGCCGACCGTTTCCAGATACGCCCTGTTGGCGGATATTATCCGGAACGACCGGTCAACGACGATGAAGCCGTTGTCAACCGTTTCAAGGATGTTCTTTACAAACTCCTCGCTGCGGCGGAGCGCGATTTCCGCCTGTTTTCGCGGCGTGATGTCGTACACTGTTGACCTGCTCATTACAAACTTTCCGTCGGCGTCTTTTATCGCCGTGGCGCTGAGAAGAACGTTCATGACCGAGCCGTCTTTACGTTTTAGCTCAAACTCCAGATCATTTATCCATCCGCGTTCAACGAAGACCGGAAAACTCCGGCGGAACAGATCCAGGCTCGATGGAGTTATTACATCCGGGAATGCAAGCTTGCCGAGGACTTCTTCGCGCTTGTATCCGAGCCATTCAAGCTCGGTGTCGTTGATCCGTACAAATATGCCGTCAGCATTCAGGGAATGGTATCCGCATGGCGCATGGTTATACAGGTCGTGGACTTCCCTCATGGTCTTGTTCAGAGCATCCTCGGCCCGCTTGCGTTCGGCAAGTTCATCATGCAGACGTTCGTTCGCGCTCCGCAGTTCTGTCGTCCGCTCGATCACCCGTTTTTCCAGCTCATCGCGGGCAGAAAGAAGTTCGTTTTCAACCCGCTTCTTCTCGATAATTTCGCTCGTAAGTTCGGCATTTGTCTCGTTCAGCCTGTCGTATGCCTGTTTTAGCCTGGTATGCCCAAGTATTTCGTTTTTCAGCAGCAGGGCGGCGTAACTGAAGAAAGCCGGAAGGTAAGGCTCCATCTCCCGCGTGCCGATGGAAAGGCTCTCCATCTTGAAGACGCCAACCATTTCGTCGCCCACCTTGAGCGGAACAATCCACGTCCATGCCTTCGAAAACTCCGGCGTCTTCATCATGGTATCGCTGAAGTCGTGCTCGTATGCGATGAACTCGCGGGTTTGAAGCACCTTTTTCACATGGACGTCATCAACGGCATCCAGCGTTTTTCGCATGCCGAAGGCATCCGCGTAATGGATGGCGCTGTCGATGAAATAATAGACGATTATGTTCGAGCCGCCGATGACATCCATAACGTGCCGAAGCATGACTTCGATGGTGTTCTCAAGGCCCGGAGCGGCGCTGAGCTTCTGCATCATATGGATTACAAGCTGGAGATAAGACTTGTCCATCGCCAGCTTTCTCACGCGTTCTTCGAGTTTTGTGATTCGTTCTTCGGACATGTTGAACCTCTCCGGAATTCCTCAGCCGTTCGTCTTGACGCATCCCGGCTTCACAAGCGGCAGGGTAACCATGAAGGTTGTCCCCGTGCCTTCCTCGCTTTTCACGTCGATCCGTCCGCCATGCTTGTTCACGATGATGTCGTAGGCGATGGCAAGGCCCAGCCCGGTTCCCTTGCCGACCTCCTTGGTTGTGAAGAACGGATCGAATATCCGTTTCATGCTCTCCTGCGGAATGCCGCGCCCGGTGTCGCCAATTTCCACATGCACGGATTCCCCGTCAGCCCATGTTCTTATGCGTATCTCGCCCCTGGTTTCGATGGCATGAGCCGCGTTTATCAGGATATTGAGGAAAACCTGGTTTATCTGTCCGGGGTTGCACAAGACAGGCGGCAACTGACCGTATTCCTTTATGACTGTCGCCTTGTACTTTATCTCGTTCCAGGCGATTGAGAGCGTGCTTTCCATCGCCTGATTCATGTCCTCGCTGGAGCATTCCGCCCTGTCCACCCTCGAAAAGCTCTTAAGATCCTGCACGATCCGGCGAACCCTGGCAGCACCGTCCAAAGACTCGGCAAGCAGTTCCGGCAGATCGCCCCGAATGCGGTCAATCTTGTACCGTTTTCGCTCCCTCTCCAGTGTTTCCAGGAGCGCTGGCGTCTGTTCGGCCAGAAGCTTCTCGGCTTCGTCCATGTACGCGGCAAGTTTTTCCACATACTTTCCGAGGCTTGATAGGTTGCTGATGATGAAGGCCATGGGGTTGTTGATCTCGTGGGCCACTCCGGCGGCAAGCTGGCCTATTGACGCCATCTTGTCCTGCTGAAGAAGGCGCGTCTGGGCATCCTTGAGGTCGTTGTAGGCGCGTTGCAGCTTTTCATGGCTTTCGGCAAGGGCGTCGGAGTAATCGCGCAGTCTTGCCTCGGTTTCACGGTGTTTCACGATCTCGTCGGTCAGGGCGGCGTTTGTTTCGCTCAACTGGTCATATGCCTTTTTGAGCTTTGTATGGCCCGATATTTCATTTTTAAGGACGAGGGCGGCATAGTTGAAAAAAGGCTGGAAATGCGCGCGAACCTCGCTGACGGCCATGAACATGCCTTCCAGCTTCAGAATGCCGATGATGTCCGGGCCAACCAGAAGGGGTATAGCGCAGGATGACGCGCTGGTGAATTCGGGTGTGAGCATTTTCGTGTCGCTGAAGGCGTGTGCAATCTCGACGAACTCCCGCGTTTCGAGCGCCCTGTTCACCAGATCGTCGTCGATACGGTCGAGCTGCTTTTTCCCGCCGAAAACGTCGGCGCAGTGAATATCGTCATCGATGAAGTAGTAAACGATGACATTCGCGCCGCCGATGCTGTCGAGCACTATCTCCAGCATGGTTCCAACGGTGTTTTCCAGGCCCGGCACGGCGCTCAGCCTGTTCATCAGGGTGAGCGACAACTGGAGAAACGACTTCTCCCTTGCCAGTTTTCTGGCTCGCGCCTCAAGCCGGGCTGTTTCGCCGCCGGATGCCGCCGTAATTTCCGGCATTACAAACTCCCGTTCAGGACGTCCCTTACCTTCCTGAGCAATTCGTCGGGCTTGAACGGCTTCGATATGAGCTCATGGCCCTCCTCGACGATTCGCTTGCCCGCGATATCGTCCGAGGAATGGCCGCTCATGAATACCGCCTTCATGTCCGGCCTGATCCTTTTTATCTCGTCATACGCCTCCTTGCCGCCCTTGTAAGGCATGAGAACATCCATGACCAGAAGCTTGATTTCGCTTGCGTGTTCCCTGAATTTGCCGACCGCTTCATTGCCGTCTTTTGCAGTGATAACCGCATAGCCGAACCGCTCAAGCATTTCGGTCAGATAATTTATTATGCTCTCGCTGTCATCGGCCAGAAGTATCGTTTCCGGGCCGCCCTGAATATGGACTGCCGCGGACGTCAACTCCTTCTCTGCCTCTCCGGCGATGAAAGGCAAATATATTTTGAATGTCGTGCCTTTTTCCGGTTCGCTGTAAACCACGATAAATCCGTTATGCTGCTTAACAATGCCGTACACCACTGAAAGGCCAAGCCCCGTTCCCTTGCCCGACTCCTTGGTGGTAAAAAAAGGCTCGAATATTCTCTCTTTCGTCGTTTCATCCATGCCGGTTCCGGTGTCCGACACTGTTATGAGCGCGTACCTGCCGGCAGTTCCAAAACCGTGGACGCTTATGAAATCGCTGCCAATGTCTTCCAACGAGGTGCTGATGGTTAACTCGCCGCCTTCCGTCATGCCATCCCGCGCGTTTGCGGCCAGATTGACAAGTATCTGGTCTATCTGGCTGGCATCGGCGATTACCGTTAACGGCGTGTCGGACAGAACAAATTCTATCTGAATGTCCTCGCGTATCAGCCGTCGGAGCATCTTATCGATGCTTTGTATGATCTCGTTCAGATTCACCGCCTTCACATCCAGCGCCTGTTTCCTGCTGAAGGCGAGTATCTGCCGGGTTAGCGCCGAGCCGCGATTACCGGCGGCAATCACCTCGTTAATGTTCTCCATGAGCGGACTGTCATCGGGCAGTGTCATCTGCACGAGGGAAGCAAAGCCTATGATTGTATTGAGGATATTGTTGAAATCGTGGGCGATGCCGCCTGCGAGCTGGCCTATCCCCTCCAGCTTCTGGGACTGGCGAAGTTGCTCCTGCAGGCGCGCCCGCTCTTCCTCGGCCCGCTTGCGTTCGGTGATGTCCCTGAATACCCCCATAAGGTACACCCTTCCGCCAAGCGTTATCGGGCCGGAACTGATGTCGGCATACGAAATACTCCCATCCTTGCTTTTCACGGGAATATCCTTGGCCAGCGTGATTTCCCCCCTTGCCTGCTTTTCGAACTGCTCGATGACGTAGTGGAGATGTTCCGCCGGATGTATATCGGCAACGCCCAGATTCACTATTTCCTCCGGCTCATAACCAAGCAGCCTGCAAACCGCTCTATTGCCGACATGGAATTTCTTCGTCTCCCTGTCCGCCAGCAGTATTCCGTCGTTCGCGCCGTCGAAAATGGATCTGAATGTCAGTTCCGACTCCCTGAGCGCCTCCTCCGCCAGCTTGCGGTCGCCAATCTCCCGCTCCAGCAACTCCACCTTCTGCTCAAGCATGATCCGCAGACGCTCATTGTATTCTGCCAGCCAGGACATTTCCTCCATTGTTGGGGCTTCCTTTCCTTCAGGAGCGCCTGCGCGGTGCTTTTTGATAACGTCCTCGATCACACGGATGAACTCGGCAAGCCCTATCGGTCTTCTGATGAAACGTTCAACGCCAAGGCTCATGGCGAAATTTTCGTCCTTCTCTTCGAGATATGCGGAAGAGATGAATATAAAAGGCAATTTCTTGAACCTGTCGTCTTTTTTGCACTCCCTGCAGAGACTGAAACCGTCCATCTTCGGCATCAGGATATCGGAAACAATCATGTCGATATGATTTGCCCGCAACCTTTCAATGGCCTCAAGCCCGTTTCCGGCGCAAACAACCTCGTAACCGTTGTTCTTCAACACCGCCTCGTACATGCAGAGGTTGTGCTCGTCGTCGTCAACCAGAAGAATTTTCTCTTTTTTCATGATCCACCCCTGGCACGGAATTAAAGCGCCTCGTTTTTCCGCGCCAACGCCGTTTCGATAACCGCCTTTAAATGGTCGAGCGAAACCTCCATCCATCTTAACGGCAGCCCCGCAGCCGAGGCCGCCGCCTCGGCCTCGGCCCTGAAGTCGCCGGAACACGGCGTGGTAAGGGCGAGCATGTACTTCCGGTCGCCCCGGAAAATCTCCCGCATCACCGCCCTGTGTTTCCCGAAGGTTTTTTCGCTTATCTGCTCCCAGCGCCGCGCCCAGTCTTCAAGAAGGAAGAACGCGCCCTTCGACAGCTCTTCCGTGAATATCTCATTGCCAAGAAGCATGTCAACGCAGTTCTGCCCCACGGTTCTGATGGTTCCGGCGTCTTCCAGCATCTTCTCCATGAGCGGATGGCAGCAGCCGTAAAACACAATAATGTTCCGGTCTTCGTGGGCGGCAAGTGCCGATTTCAGGCTCAGCGACAGCGCCTCGAAGTCTATGTGAAGGGCGGAATCCAGAAAATACGTGTCGAGAGGCCAGTGGTTTTCCTCTATGAGATGCCTGATCTCGTTTTTCAGGATGCCGCATCCAACAAGAAGCATATGGTTTCCGGTCATGATGTGGCCTCCTCTACGCACGCGCCGTATTCATAGGCGGTTTCAAGCATTGCCCTGATGTTCTCTTCCGGTATGTTGTACGGCATCACAAGGGTTCCGAAGAGGAACTTTCCGCCCGGCATTCCGGCGTCAAGCATCCGCCGAACCTCGTCTCTTACCTCCTGCATTGTCCAGCCGATCAGCATGATGTCGTTTATCACCCCGCAGGTCAGGGCGCGGTTTCCAATGATTTTCTTGCCTTCGGAAATATTGTCAAGCGGGCTCAGGTAATAAGCGCCTATTCCAAGCCGGTCTATCACCTGTTCGAGCACGGCGTTCATCCGCGCGCCGCCGCAGTAGTAGACAACGCCGTCGATCCCGACCGGCTTCAGATCCTTCTCCATCTGCGGAAGCGACAGCTCCCGGAACAGCCTCATCGGAACAAAGTCGGTGGAGCCGAAGGCATTGGCATAGACGCAGACATCGGCCCCGGCATTGCGGTAGGCCGTGATCTCCTTCCTGAAAAAATCCGAGCATTTTTCAAGCAGTTCGTCACGAACCGAGGCCGGCCCCAGCATGAAGAGCTCCATCCACCTGTCCATGCCCATGAGCAGGGCCGGAAGCGTCATGGAGGCGGTCACATACGCGCAGATCGCCTGCTTTCCGCCGACCTCGCTTTTCAGGATGCGCAGGCATTTAAGCGTTTCCTGAAAGGCCGGATGCGCGGATATGTCGTCCGGAACCTCAAGCCTGTGAATGTCGTCGTGGGTTTTGATGACGAAATCGGCCACGTTCGGCGGGCCGTCCTTGGCGTAGATAAGCTCCTTGCAGCCAAGCAGTTCGGCTTCCTTGCCGACGTAGAAAAGACTCCATACGTTGTCGTAGCCGAACCTTTCACGCATCTTGAGCTGGGCCTCGGCCACATTCTCGCCGTTTGAATAGTACTCCTTCAGCGGCATCCCAAGCTCTTTGGCTCCCTGATCGATGAGGTTGCAGAATACCGGAATCCGGTCGGACTTTTTCCCCTGTATCGCGGCGGCAAGCCTGTCCATTCCAGTGATCATCTCCGCACCTCCTTGATGAGGCCGGCAATCACCCTGCCCGCCGTGATGCCGTCATCGGCGCTGGCATCGGCCCCGACTGTTTTGTACAGCTCAAGATCGTAGCGGTAGGGCGCGCCGCCCACGATTATCTTTATCCTGTCCTCAAGGCCGCGCTTCCGGAGGAGCTCCCGCACCATGATGCAGCCGTTTTCACCCCTGGCCGTATGAACCATCATGGCCGATATGCCGATGACCTGGGCGTTGCGGGCCACGGCTTCATCCACGAATTTCTCCGGCGGCACATTTACGCCGAGGTCGGTAACGTCTATCATCAGCGACTTCAGGCAGCCGATGACGATTCTCTTTCCAAGCGAGTGCAGATCGCCCTGCGCCGTGCCTATGACTATATGCCCGACGACTTCCGGGGCCTTCCTGAACCTGGCAAGCATCTCCTCGGTCACTTCCGCCGCTATCTGCGAGGTCATGAAGTGCTGGGCGAGATTGGCGTCGAAGCTCTCGCTGATGGACTTGATCATCTGCTCGATGGCCGGAATGACAACCTTGAATACGACATCTTCCGGAGAAACGCCCCGGTCAACAGCGTCATGGATCACCTTGAGCGCCCTTTCACGGTCGGTGTCGAAAACAGCCTCGTTGTAGGCGGTGATTACATCTTCCAGCATATAACCTCCTTCAGGTGTCATCCAATCACATTGGCCATCGCATCGGCCTCAGGAAAAGGCTGTCGATAAAGAGTTCCTCGAAATCCGTATCCGTGGACATGTTGTAATGATTTGCCTTGCCGGCAACCGAACGCAGGACGGCGGCTCTGTCCGAAGCGAACAGCAATGCTTCGCAACCGGCAAGCGCGGAATTGCCTCCATGTTCCACCCTCGTATCATCAGCAATGCCGGGAAGCAGGCCGATAAACTGCGCGTTCCGGACATCCAGATAACGTCCAAACGCCCCGCAAACGCAGACCCGGCGCAGTTTTTCAGGATGCATCCCGGCCAGTTTCATAAGGCGCGTTGTTGCAGCGGCGATAGCCGCCTTCGCGCGCTGTAATGCATCGATGTCCTGCGTCGTAAGAACCATATCGGTTCTCCCTATGACGATCTGAAGCCTTCCGCCTGCGTGATGATGCAAAAACTTTCCGTTTTCCCGCAGCTCGCCCGACCTGATCAGGCAGGCGAGAATATCCACCAGCCCCGATCCGCAAATGCCTTCCGGCTCTCCGCCGCCGATTGTTTCATGGTGAAATGCGCCTGACGCCTCATCCTGTTCCACGCGAAAGATCGCGCCAGGTTCGGCAGGCATCCCGCAGCCGATTCCGCCGCCTTCAAAGGCGGGGCCGCCGGCGGTAGATGCAACCAGTATTTCCCTGCCGTCCCAGAGCGCAATCTCGGAATTCGTGCCGAAATCGATCAACAGCGCACTGTCCGGGCCTTCAGCAAGTTTTGTCGCAATAATGTCGGCAAGAAGATCGGAACCGACGAAACCGGCAACCGGTTGGACAATATCGATAATGGCGCTTTCCGCAACGCCCCAAAGCTCGCGCAGCGCCGGAGTGTCGTCCGGACTGCAATCGATGGTGCGCTCCCAGTTGTCCGGGTTCAGCAAAAGCCCGTGATTCCGTCCGGACAGAAGGGCCAGCATTGCGGTGTTGCCTACGATAACCACCTGCCCGACCTCCCGGAGATTCAAGCCGTGCGCTTGGGCCATGTCTTGAAGCGCCTCGCCGACAGCCTCCCGCGCCGCCATGCGGATCAAGCGCGCGTTATCCGGCGATTCGGCGGCAGCCGCCAGCCGCGTGAGAATATCTGCGCCGAAGTACGACTGAGGATTAAGGCCGATGCGTCCGGCGATGCGCCGCCCGCTGCGCATGTCCCATATGGAGACGCGAATCTGCGTGCTTCCGATATCGACGGCGGCTCCGTATGGCGGCGCATCCGGCATGGGACTGATGTCCACTGGAGCGTATTCATCGTCAGCAAGGCTGCGCCAGTGACCTGCCGGGCCTGAAAGGCTGGGGTAGACGTCAGCCTGAACTGTTATGCCGATGTCATGTTCTGGCCGAACCTGAGTGTTTATGCCGATGTCATGTTCTGGCCGAACCTGAGTGTTTATGCCGATGTCATGTTCTGGCCGAACCTGAGTGTTTATGCCGATGTCATGTTCTGGCCGAACCTGACAGGCCAGCCGGACGCCGCGGGCAAGATCATCCGGAGAGATGCGGGCGGTTTCCCTTGCGGTTGGCGCGTTTGTCCTGCCGTAGGTAATCAGAACGCGACAGCGTCCGCAGACGCCCGCGCCGCCGCATGTTGAACGCAGGTGAACATTCGCGCGATGAAGTGTTTCGCGCAGACTGAGGCCCGGTGTAAGGGATATGCTGCGCTCAACTCCTGCCTGATTTACCCGAAGCACCGGCATGGATCATCCTCCTCCTGTACGTGGATCGATCATATCTCACAAACAAGGGCATGACAATTTCGGCAACGGCTATAATACCGCCATGCCCATTTCCATCCGATGCATTCCGTACCGCGAGCCGCTCATTGGCCATGTTGCCGATGCCGCCGCGTCTCCCGGCGCGGCGCTCGATGAAACCGCCGTGGTCTTCGCCTCATCGCGCGCCATCTCGCATTTCAGGGGCGCCATTGCCGTAAAGACGGGAAAAGACGCAGACGCCATCGCCGGGCCGTACACATACACGCTCGACGATTTTATCCAACGTTCGCTTGCGCCGAATGGAAATCACGCGTTCCCCGGCGAGATAGAACGCCGAACGCTTCTGAACCGCGCCATCCGGAATTGCAGGCACGACTTGTCGCCGCTCTTCAGGGGCGCTGACAGGTCTTTCCTCGACGATTTCCTTGCGTTTTCAGCCATCGGCGACCGTCTGCTTCGCTTCTACGACGAGATAACGCTTGAGGGCGTTGGTTTCGACGACCTGCGCCGGAATTCCCTCTACACCGATTTTGAAAAGCATGTGGCGGTGCTCGAAGCGGTTTTCTTGCAATATAATCGGGAACTTGAAGCAAACGGTTTTATTGACCTGCCCGGTTTCAAGGCGCGCGGACAGGTTGACAACGCGTTCATTGGACGGTTCCGGCGCATCGTTGTGGCGATAAGCGGCTTGCCGACCAGATCGGAGCTCCGGATTATCCGCGACATTTCGGAGCGCGTCGAGGTTGCGATAGTCATGAGCCACGAGGGGCCTCTTCTGCGCGGCCAGAAGGAAATGGCAGTAGCTCTTGGCGTTGAAATCGACGCGCCGCAGGGAAAAAGCCCGCTGCCGGAGCTTTCGGTTCACGAATTCGGCGATGCTGTTACCCAGGCCGGTTTCATCGCGGAATCTATCGAGACATGCAGGTGGCTCGGCATTCCGGATGAGCGCATGGCTGTCGTGCTGCCCGATGAGGATTTCGCCGGAACGCTGATCGCCGTGCTTGGGCGCGATCCGTTTAATATTGCGATGGGATTTCCGCTTCGCGAATCGCCGTGGTTCGGCCTTCTTTACGCCGCGGCGGAGCTGCTTGCCTCGCTCGACGACAACGGATACGACGCGCAAGCACTGGCCGCGTTTTTTGCGCAACCGCTGTCTGCCGCTCGGATGCGGGATCTGCAAAAGGAAATTAACGCCCGGATGCTTCTTCGCGTGCCGCGGGAAATGCTTGAGAATTATCCGAACATCCGCGACGAGGTTGAAAAAGCCCGGAAGCCTTGCGACGCGAATAATCTGCGCGATGCCGCAAGCGCAGCGTTTAGTTACCTGACCGATGTCGAGGAGCGGCTTTCGCCGGAATTCAGGAAAACGCTCCACGAAAACCGCGACGCCCGCAGCGCGCGCAAGACGGTTCTCAATCTTCTTGCAGAATGCGCAACTTCAACGCTTGCCGCCGGAATCGAGGGCCGACGAAGCGGCGAGGCATTTTCCATCCTGCTGTCAACGCTGGAAGCCGCGACATATCCGGCTGTAAACAGGGGCGGCGGGATAAGCGTGATCGGAGTGTTGGAAACGCGCGGATTGAGCTTTGACGCGGTAATCATGCCCGACATGAACGAGGCAATTATGCCTGCCGCAAGCCGGAAGGACATGTTCCTGAACACCGCAATCAGGCGGGCGGTTGGCCTTCCGACGCCCGACGACCGCGAGGCCCTGTACGGCATGTATCTGAACAATCTGCTATGCGGCGCGAAAACGGCGTTTCTTTCATACGTCAACAGCAGCGACCGTCCGGCGCGAAGCAGGTTCATCGAGAAAATACTTATCGACAATCCGGAAATTGAGGTTGCTGTCGGCTCAGCCGTGGAAAAAACATGGGTGGTTCCGGGACGCTTCCGCGTTTCGCCGCCGCCGGTTGCCGCGCGCAAGGACGAGGCGGTGCTCGCCCGGCTTCACGAACTGAACTATTCTGCGTCGTCAATCGGCGCGTATCTTTCGTGTCCGTACAGGTTCTATCTTCAATACGTCAGCCGGTTGGCGGAGCCTGTTTCGATAGGCGAGGAGCTTGAGCCGTCGATGCGCGGCGACATTTTTCACAAGGCGGTGAAGGCGCTCTACGACCGCGTTTCGCATGACGAGCTTTTCCGCGATGAAAAAACGCATCATGCCATGCTCAGCGACGAGATAAGCCGGGAGGCCGAGAAGTTCGATCAGGCCAGGATTGTGCCGTCGAACCGTTTCGCGCTCGAAAACTGGAAGGGGCGGCTTGCGGCGTTTTCGGCAGGTGAAGTTGAACTGTACCGCGCCGGATGGCGGAATGTAGAGCGGGAGAAGAAGATCGAGGTTGCGAATCCGGCTGGATGCAAGCTCAAGGGCACGATAGACCGGATAGACCGGCTAGGCGATGCGATACGGATAATCGATTACAAGACCGGCAGCCTGCCGCCAAAAAAGGAATGCCTGCTTGAAGGGGGGCGCGGCGGTTTCCGGCGGATACAGCTTCCGTTCTACCTGCTTCTGCTTGCGCTGGAGGCTGGAACCGATCCGGAGTTGGTTGACGGGCTCTATTTCTACGATCTGAAGAAGGATTTCGGTCTGGTTAACCTGCACGAGGATTTCTGCGATGGCCGCCGCGCATATCTGCGCGGCTTCACGGCGTTCATCGACGGAGTGCTGGCCGAGATATTTGACCCTTCAGTGGAATTTCGCCATGCCGAGGACAGGCGGGAGTGCGCGTGGTGTCCTTACGATCTGTCGTGCAGGATTGGGGAGCTGCGGTAATGGGCGTTCACCAACGATCGCCCGTGTTTACCTTCCACCCGATCATCTTGCCCCGTGGATGAGCACCGGCAGGCATCGCACGCAGACATGTTTCTGTTCGCCCTTGTCCTCGCACGGAAGAAGCACCTTTTCATCGCTTGTCGCGCCGCAGTTCATGCATTTATTCTTCATGACGCTACTCTCCTTTCGCGCTAAGCGCGTTGATTTCGGCCACCAGCCTGTCGGGATCCACGTTATGCATCATTGCCCCGAACGAAAGCTGTTCAACGTTTATGCCTGGGCATGTGAAGCAGCCGTCGCCGAAATACTTCCGGATGACGTCAACCGCCCCCGGCACGTCGCGGATGACGTCGCCGATTATGCTGTCCTTTGTAACGCTTGCAACTGTCGCCATATCAAAACCTCCGTTTCAAACCGTGAATCAACCCGGCTTTTTCACTTCCTGAATCGTCATTGCCATGTTGAACACAAACAGTCCGGCTCCGGCCAGCGACGCCAGACTTGCCGCCAGAAGCAGGCTGCGCCCGGCGTCGGGCGAAAACCCGCGGCCGATCATGGCCCATCCAAGCCCCATGCCGGCCAGTCCCGCGTTCGACACCCAGAACTGCGCGTTCATGATCTTCGTGCTGTAGATGTACTTGCCGCTGAACTTGGGCAGAATGTGATAGCCCACGCCGAAGATCATCATCGACATCCAGCCCAGAAGGTTGAAATGCACATGAAGCGGCCTGTAATAGGCCACCCATGAACTGCTCGAAACCATGCCCATGCCCAGAACCGATGCCAGAAGAAAATAGAACAGACTCATTCGAATAAACCAGACAACCGCCCTGTCCATAACCGATTCCTCCTTGAATGCCGCCGTTGCGGATAATTATGAGCTTACAACCGCCGAGCCGAGGCGGCAATGATGCAGATCATATCACCTCAATTGAACGCCGGAAACAGAAAAGTGGCGGATTATAAGGAAGATAGAAGAAATTCCATTAGCGCCATCTGGGCGTGAAGGCGGTTTTCGGCCTGATCGAAGACAACGCTGCGCGGGCCGTCCATCACCGAATCGGTGATCTCCTGCCCCCTGTGCGCCGGGAGGCAGTGCATGACGATGCAGTCGGGCCGGGCAACGGAAAGAAGCATGTCGTTTATCTGGTAGTCGTGGAAGATGCGCTCGCGCTCTGCGGTTTCGCTTTCCTGGCCCATGCTGACCCATGTGTCGGTATAAAGCACATCGGCGTTACGCGCCGCCTCGACCGGATCGCGCATGACGACAATTTCTGCGGTGGACGAAGCGCGGGCATGGGCTATTATGCCGCCGTCCGGCTCATGCCCCTCCGGACACGCGATATAAATGGATGAGCCAAGCCGCGCCGCAGCCTGCACAAGCGAGTGAACAACATTGTTGCCGTCGCCGATGTAGGCTATTTTCACACCGAAGCCGCCCTTGTGCTCCTGAATGGTGAGCATGTCCGCAAGCGCCTGACACGGATGATGCAGATCGGTGAGCGCGTTGATTACCGGAATTTTCGCATGGCTTGCGAATTCCTCAACGCTCCGGTGCGCGTATGTGCGAATCACCATGGCCGACAGATACCGAGACAGAACGCGCGCGGTGTCGGCCACGGTCTCGCCGCGTCCAAGCTGCATGTCCGACGATGTGAGGAAAACAGCGTTTCCGCCGAGGCGGTTTATGCCGACCTCGAACGATACGCGAGTGCGCGTGGAAGACTTGTCGAAAAGCATTCCGACAGTGCCGCCAGCAAGCACCGCCGGAGCGGAAGACGGATTCAGCTTGACGGCTGACGCGCGATGAAGTATTTCGGAGATCTCGTTTGAGGAGAGATCGAATGTGGTCAGAAAATCCCGTTTCTTCATCAGGCCATGTCCAACGCCGACAGCACGCCATCCATTATCCCGGCCATCTCGTCGATCTCCTCCTCTGTCACGATCAGCGGCGGTGTGAAACGTATGACATTCTCCCCCGCCCGGCCTATAAGCAATCCGGCGTCCATGGCCGCGCGCACAATCCTCGGCGGCTCGACGCCCTCGATCTCTATTCCGGCAAGCAGCCCAAGACCTCGCACGTCCTTGACAATGCGCGGAAATTTATCGGCGATGCCTTTCAGGCTGTCCATTAGATATGCCGACATCCTCTCGGCGTTGCTTAGAATCAGGCCGTCCTCAAGCACGGTCTCCAGCGTTGCGATTGCCGCCGCGCAGGCAAGCGGATTGCCGCCGAAGGTGGATGCGTGCGTTCCCGGCGTGAAGGCCGCCGCAACCGTATCGGTTGCAAGCATGGCGCCTATCGCCACTCCGCCGCCCAAGCCCTTGGCAAGCGTCATGATGTCCGGCGCGATGCCGTAATGCTCATGCGCGAAAAGCCTGCCTGTGCGCCCGATTCCGGTCTGTACCTCATCCAGGATCAAAAGAACGTTTTTCTTGTTGCAAAGCTCGCGGACATGCCGGAAATAATCGCCGCCCGGAACCTTCACGCCGCCCTCGGCCTGCACCGGTTCAAGAATCACCGCGCAGGTATGCGGGCCAACCGCATCTTTCAATGCGTCAATATCGTTGAACGGAACGAACCGGAATCCCTGAAGCATCGGGCCGAAGCCCTTGCGGTACTGCTCCTGTCCGGTTGCGGAAAGCGCGGCCATGGTTCTACCGTGAAACGATCCGTGCGCAGCCACTATCTCGAACCGTTCCTGTCCGAAATTCTCCTTCGAGTGCTTGCGCGCGAGCTTGATCGCCGCCTCGTTCGCCTCGGCTCCGGAGTTGCAGAAAAACGCCTTGTTCGCGAATGAATTCTCCACGAGGAGTTTCGCGAGCCGGGCCTGCGGCTCAATATGGTAAAGGTTGGAGACATGCAGAAGCCGCTGCGCCTGTTTCTGGATGGCCACAACCACCCTCGGATGGCAGTGGCCAAGGCAGTTGACCGCGATTCCGGCAAGGAAGTCGAGATAGCGTTTTCCGTCTACTGTCCATACGCGCGCTCCCCTGCCCTTATGCAGGGCAATGGGGAATCGCGCATATGTATGCATCAGATACTTCTGCGAGTCTTCTATTATCGAATCCTGAATCATCTGTTCGATTGCGCTGGTTACGCAACATCCTCCACGTAATGATGAAGCGATATGATACCACAATGAGCAGTTGGCATGGCGGAAAATGCCGGGGCATTGGCCCTGTCACTTGCCATGATCGCGCGTTTATATTAATGTGATGCAACTTTTCTACGGAGGTTTCGTCAGTGCGAAGTTCTTTCACGCTCCTTGCCTGTATCGCTTTTGGCCTGTTGCCGGTAATGCCCGCAAACGCGGCGCCCGTGGACAGGCAGCTTGTGTTCGACGGCGGACAGATGGGGCAGGTGATCTTTGACGGACGGCTGCATGCGGAGAAGGGAAACAAATGCAGCAGTTGTCACCCCAGGCTTTTCATGATGCACAAGGGCGCGACGAAAATAAGATACGCCGATCACGGCTCAGGGAAGAATGCCTGTTTCGCCTGCCATAACGGCACGAATGTATTCAGCCCGTCCGGGAATTGTTACAGGTGCCACAAGCATCAGGCTCCGGCGAAGGCTCCGGCCAACACGCCGGACAACACGAAAACACCGTAGGGGCGCTGCATGCCGCGCCCTCGTCAGGGCGAGCACTAACGCCCTCGTCAGGGCGAACTAAAAAAAGGTTCGCCCCTACTCCTCCGCCTGATGCAAGCCGTGCTGAACCGCCGCCTGCCGCAGTTTTTCATCCACCGCAACGTTGGGATACTCGCGAAGCACCATCGACAGCCCTTGCAGCACGTGGAAATCGTGGCTGTCGGCGGCTAGCGCTTTTGCGTAGTATGCAACCGCCTCATCCGGCCTGCCAAGCCGCCTGCATGCGTCCCCGCATCGTGTGAGCAGGAACCTGTTGTCCGGCGATATGTTCAACGCTGCGCGCCATGCGGATGCGGCCTGCCCCACATCGCCGCGCCCCTTGTAGGCGTCTCCAAGCCCGGTAAGAATTATCTCGTCTCCAGGATGCAGATCGTTCAATTCGTTGAATGCCGATACTGCCCTGTCGAAATCCCTGCGTTCCAGCAGCAGTGTCGCAAGGCCTGTCATCAGGTATTTGTTGTCGGAATGCCACTCCATCGCGGTTCGATAAATTATTTCCGCCGAATCCGGATCGCCGTGCCTGCGGTAATTGTCGGCAAGCCTGCATATCGGGGCCGGCTCGTGGGGATGGCATTTCATGGCCTGCCGAAGCAGGTTCTCGGCCTCGGTTCTCCTGCCCTTCAGAAGTTCGATGTCCACAAGACCCAGTTGCCCGAAGATATAGTCCTTGTCCACGCGCGTCGCGGTTATATACGCGTCCCGCGCCATGTCGAGCTCGCCCATCGTTTTCCACGCGTTGCCCAGTCGGGCAAGAATCTGGGGATTGTCGGGATGCCACCGGAGATATGCCTCCCACGACTCGACCGCCTTGCCGTAGTCGCGCAGGCCGCGGTAACCGTCGGCCCGTCCGCGAAGCGCGTAAGGATTCGACGGGTCAATGGCAAGCGCCCTGTCGTAAATCCGTATCGACGCCTCGAAGCGCTTTGCCTTGCGGTGTGCGTCGCCGATTCTGGTCAGAACCATTATGTTGTCGGGCTGCACGGCAAGGAAACGCTCCCACGCATCGATGGATTCGTCGGTCATCTTCATGCCGCGATACGAGTCGCCAAGTCCGAGCAGCGCATATGTGTTGACTGAATCGCGCGACAGGGCGTGCAGGTAGTGCTCCACCGCTTCCGTGAAACGGTTCAGGCGGCGGCAGCAGTCGCCGAGTCCCACCAGCGCATAGACATTGTGCTCGTCGATCCGTAGCGCATCGTGAAAAACCGCCATGGCCTCGTCGTGCCGGTTGCTCCTGAAAAGCTTTCTGGCATCGCTGACCAGCGAATGCAGGCGATAGACATTATCTGCGCCGTCTTGATCGTGCCCTGGAGCCGCTGCCTGCCTCCCTCCGCGAATAGGTATTCTTGTTGTCATCCGGCCATCCTTTCTCAACCATAAACGTCCTGTATTTCCATAAACATGGTTTTCCCTCATCTTATCGGCGGGTAAAGCCAAAACTTCACGGCTTTACAGGCGTCCGTCCGAATGGTATGTTTTTGCTATGTCATTCAAGCAGAGGCAGCGAAGTCCGTCGCAGAACACAGGAAACAGTCATTCGGTGCATTGTCCAAAGCCGCGCGGCGTTGTCATTGCCGACCCGGACGAGTCTGCCTGCATGAATGCCGCTTCCTTGCTGTCATCGTCCGGATTCAGCCCCATGACTGTCCGTTCCGGCCGGGAGGCCTTGTGCTTAATGGAATCATCCGGGGAATCCGTCGGAGCCGGAGTGATTTTCATCTCCATGAATCTTCCGGATATTCCAGCTTCCATTCTGGTTCCCGACATCAGGCGAAACAGTCCGGAGATGATCTGCGTTATCCTGTCGCCGCAAGACAGGCTGGACGATGCCTTTGCCCTTATCGGGAAGGGGGCGTATTCGGTGCTCCGCACTCCGGCAAGGAATGATGAATTGCTGGCCGTCACACGGCAGGCATTTGATGCATTGAGCCTGCGGGCAGGCAAGGAGGCGGCTGAGGATTCGCTTGAAGCCATGAGCAGGGAGTTCGAAGCCGCCGATGCGCGGCTTCGCCTGCTTGTTGATTCCGCGCGCGAGGCCAACGAGCGTTATCGCGCGCAGAAAAGACAGGAGGAGGCAGCCCGCCGGCGTCTGGAATCGCAACTGCTTCAGTCCCAGAAACTCGAATCGATCGGGCGTCTTGCCGGAGGAATCGCGCATGACTTCAACAACCTGCTTTCCGCGATTCTCGGTTATTGCGAGATCGCGCTCATCAGGCTGCCCGAAAACCATCCTATTGCCGACAATCTCCGCATGGTTCGGCAGGCCGGAGACAGGGCCGCGTCGCTTACGCGCCAGCTTCTGGCCTTCAGCCGGAAGCAGGTGATGGAGATGAAGGTTGTCAATCCGAATGTTGTGGTGGACAACATGGGCAAGATGCTGGGCAGGCTCATAGGCGAGGACATCGAGCTGGTTCTGAAAACGGATACGCCCGTAAGGAACATATTTGCCGATCCGGCGCAGATCGAGCAGGTGCTGATGAATCTGGCCGTGAACGCGCGCGACGCGATGCCCGGCGGCGGAAGCCTCACGATAGAAACATCGGACGTCTCATCGTCGGAATGCGTTTCGGATGCGGAAGATGGATTTGCAACGAATCCGTATGTGCGGATTTCGATTTCGGATACGGGCGAGGGCATGACCCCGGAGGTTCGTGAAAGCATCTTCGAGCCTTTCTTCACCACCAAGGACGTGGGCAAGGGAACCGGACTCGGTCTTGCCATGGTGTACGGAATCGTCAAGCAGCATAACGGCTGCATAACCGTTGACAGCGAGCCCGGCATGGGCGCGACTTTCGACATCTATCTGCCTGTTGCCTCCGTGGGCCCGGAAGAAGTTGTGGATAGCGAGCTTGAATCGATTCGACGCGGAACGGAAACCATCATGGTGGTTGACGACGAGCCTTCGATAAGGGAGCTTTTCCTTGATGCCCTTGCTCCGCTCGGATACCGCGTCATCACAGCCGGATCGGGAAGCGAGGCGATTGAGAAGTTGAAAACAACCGCCGGCGTTGACCTGTTGATTACCGACATCGTAATGCCGGGAATGAGCGGCGGCGAGCTTGGCGAGATGCTTGGAAAGCTCTACCCGCTCACATCCGTTGTTTATATGACCGGCTACATCGAGAGCGCGATGCCTGTCGGAAACCATTTGGGAGCCGCTGCCGTGCTCCTGCATAAACCGCTGACATTCAGCGCAATCGCATCCGTGCTCAGCAGGGTTCTGGACAGGCGCAAGGCATGGCGGGAGGATGATGAATGAGCCGCCGCATCAGGGAACGGATTGACGAAAAACTGGCTGCCGAAACCGGAACTGTTTACAAGGATCCGGGCGGAAGAATAAATGTTGCGCTCTGCTACCCGAACTATTATTCGCTGGGAATGTCGAATCTCGGTTTTCAGGGTGTTTACGGAATGCTCAACGCCATGAACGGCGTGGTCTGCGAGCGCGTATTCCTGCCGGACAGCGATGACATGAGGGAATACGGACGATCCGGCTCCCGGCTGATGAGCATGGAGTCGAAACGACCGCTTGCGGAATTCCATGCCGTGGCATTTTCAGTGTCTTACGAAAACGATTACCCGGCCATCCCTGCAATGCTCGATCTTGCCGGAATACCCAGGCGCGCTTCCGACCGGAACGAGAGCCACCCGCTGGTGATTCTGGGCGGCATATGCGCTGCGTATAATCCGGAGCCGCTTGCGAATTTTTTCGATGTGGTATTCGTGGGGGAAGCCGAGGAAAGCATTCACCTTTTCATCGAAATGCTGGAAAAGCACGACGATGAGGGCAGGGCGGCGCTGCTTGCCCGTCTTGCCCGGATAGAGGGCGTCTACATCCCGTCGCTTTACCGTGAGGCATACGGCAGCGACGGCGCGTTCCTGTCGAAAATACCGGCAGGCGGCGCGCCCGCAATCGTGAAGCGCGGACATGCAGCCGATCTGGATGAAACCCGCCTTTCAACCGTTGTGTCAACCGGAAATACCGAATTTTCGCGCATGTGCCTGATTGAAGCGATGCGCGGCTGTCCGTGGTCGTGCCGGTTCTGCGTTGTGTCGTATGTCTACAGGCCGGTGCGTTACAGAAGTCGCGAGGTGCTGGAAGGCATGATAACCGAGTCTGCCGGACGCTTCCCGAAAGTGGGGCTGGTGGGGCCGTCGGTTTCCGACTACAGATGGATCGAGGAGATCATCAAGCGCGAGGGCGTGAAATTCTCGGTATCATCGCTTCGCGCATGGGGCCGGAGCGTTCCTCTTATCAAGGCGTTGGCGGAACGCGGCCAGAAGAGCCTTTCGATTGCGATCGAGGCCGGAACCGAACGCCTGCGCGGGGTGATCCGAAAGCGCATAACCGAGGCCGACATACTTGAAACCGCCGGATTGATTCTTGACGAGGGGATAGCCCAGCTTCGGCTCTACTTCATGATCGGCTTGCCCACCGAAACAGTCGAAGACATCGAAGCCATACCTGCGCTTGTGAAGAAAATAAGGGAGCTCAACAAAAGCGGCTCAATCGTTGTATCGGTAAATCCGCTTGTGCCGAAGCCGTTCACGCCGTTTCAATGGCTTGCAATGGACAGCGAAAATGAACTGAAAAAGAAGCTCGACAACATCAAGAAACTGCTGAAGGGTGTGCCGAGCGTCAGTGTTGTCAACGATTCCCTGAAACGCGTCTGCCAGGAGGCGTTTCTTGCGCGCGGCGACCGCCGCGTGTCTTACGCCATCGAGGCCATTGCCGCCGGCGGCGACTGGCGCAAGGCCGCACGTGGCGCCGGATGCGATCCGGAGAGTTATATACATCAGGCGCGGTCTTTCGACGCCCCGCTTCCATGGGAGTTCATAGACATCGGCACGCCCAAAGACCGGCTTGAAGCCGAGTGCCGCAAGGCATTGGGCGGGGAATAGCGGATTGCCGGTTAGCGCCAAACCCTTGCCGCGTCGATGAACTAACCGCTATAATTGCCCCCATGACACTTAAATACGGCGAGGAAGCAATCGCGGAAGCACAGACTGCGCGGCTGGAAATCTGGCCGAATCCATCCCCGGAACGCGATTATGAAATCGACATCTCGTTTCCCGAATTCACATGCCTCTGCCCGCGTTCCGGCTATCCGGATTTCGCTACAATAGCCATCAGATACGTCCCCGACAAGAGCATCGTTGAACTCAAGGCGCTCAAGCTATTCCTCAACTCGTTCAGGGGCCGCGGCATCTCGCACGAGGAGAGCACGAACCTGATTTTCGCCGAGCTCGAAGCAGCGTTGAAGCCGCGTTTTCTTGAGGTTACGGGCGATTTCAACCCGCGCGGCAATGTCAAGACGATTGTTAAGGTATCATCGAGGAGCCGGATTGACTGATTCGGCGACCGCGTGGCGGCGTTGTGTTCCGCTTGCGGCGTTTTTGCTTGCGCTCAACATGTCTTTCCCGTCCGATTCAAATGCCGGTTTCTGGGCGGATGCGGGCGATGTTCAGCTCCGCCACGACATTCAGCGTCTTGCCGACGCCGGAATAATTTCCGGCCCGGTTGCCACCTGGCCGATATCGTGGGCAGACATCAGGCGAGATCTTTCTGCTCATAAAGGCGCTGCCGACGGGCCGCTTGCAATTGTTGCCACCGGAATTCTTGAGCGCGCCGAAAGGGAAACCGCGCCGCAGACGATTAAAACGCGCGGTTTTGCGTCCGTATCGGCTGGCCCGCGATTTCTGAACTCGTTCGCTGCCGCGCCTCGCGAGGGAGTTGAGGCGGGTGTCGCGCTTGAACAGGTATCGGCCATTCCATACAGGCTTCGCGCCTCATGGATAAACGGCGACGACGGGAAATTGGCCGATACACAGGCGCGGATCGACGGCTCTTACGTCGAACTGCCTTTTGCCGACGGTTGGGCTGTTTCCGCCGAATCGCTTGACCGATGGTGGGGGCCGGGCTGGGAGGGCAGCCTGATACTTTCGAACAACGCAAGACCGGTTCCGGCTCTGGTGCTTCAAAGATACAATTCCGCGCCGTTTGAAACCAAATGGCTGAGCTGGATCGGGCCGTGGCGCTTTCTGTTCTTTAACGGACGGCTGGAGCATACCCGTGATTACTCCGATGCGATGCTTGCCGGAATGCGGTTCGATTTCCGCCCGGCGCAATCGCTTGAAATCGGGTTTTCGCGCGCCATGCAGTGGGGCGGCGAGGGAAGGCCGTCGGATATGGAAACATTCGGCAAGATGTTGATGGGCAGGGACAACCGGGGCAGCGACGGAATTACACGGGCAAACGAGCCAGGAAACCAGCTTGCGGGTATTGATGCAAGATGGGCTTCGCCTGTCGGCAATTTGCCGTATGCTGTTTATGCCCAGGCCATAGGCGAAGACGAATGCGATCACCTTCCATGCGGTTATACAGGGCTTGGAGGTGTCGAGTTCTGGGGAGCAATGCCATCCGGCGGATCGTGGCGCGCGCATATGGAGTATGCGGACACTGCCGTGGACTTCTACAAGTCGCCTAAATACAACGATGCGTATGAAAATGGAATTTACACGAGCGGCTACCGGCACTATAATCGCAGCCTTGGACATCCGATGGACAATGATGGAACCATGATGTCGATGGGTTTTCTCATGGCTGGCACTGAAGGACGCGCATGGAGCCTGCTTGTGCGTTACGCTAAATTAAACAGGGACGGTGGCGGCCCCAACGGTGTTTCCGATGTTGCAAGGCGCATGACCGCTATCGAATTTGGTAATATAACGCGTTTTGGTTGGGGGACGATTTCCTTAAAGGCGGGAATCCGTGAGTTGGAGCCGGTTCAGTCCGGCGATAAAAAAATCTCGGCCCAGATGTCCTTGGGCCTGGAGAGAGAATTCCAGGTGAACACTGACAAATGATTAAAAATGAGTATCGTCGTTTGGCTATTATTGCCATGGTTCTTCTGTGCTGGCTGTCAACATCCACCTTCCTGCGTAATGCGGTTGCGCTCGATGCCATGTCACAGCAGAACCAGGCGCAGCTTCTTCAGCAGCTTACTCCGGAGCAGATGAAGCTGTTGCGGCAACTTTCTCCCGAACAGATTAGCGCGCTCCAGAAGATGTCGCCGTCCCAGCGCGCCGACGCGTTAAAGGAAATGGGCGTTAGCGGAGCAGCGGGCAAGGCCGCGGCGGAAACCAATCTGCAGCGAGATGATGGTGGCCCCCCCGATCGAGGTGGGAGGCCGGACAGGCAGGGCCGGCGGATAAAAACCGCCGATGCCGCTAAATTGTCAAAAACGGATGAGTTCGACAGCAAGGGCGGCACTGATGACAAAAAGGATAAGAAATATAAACAGGCAAGGGATGGCCGAAAGGGAAAGAAAGCGTCAAACCTGAAAAGCGGGATTGACGAAGCACTGGATGACAATTCCGGCGAAGCGCTCGATCTTGAAAAGACGCAGGATAGCCGTGAGGAAAAGACCGTCGAGCATAAGCTGGAGCAGTTCGGCTATGACCTGTTCACTGATGCAAGCGCGACATTCGCACCGGCTTCGGACATCCCGGTTCCATACGATTATGTCATCGGGCCGGGGGATGTGGTTCACATTCAGCTTTTTGGCAAGGAAAATTTCGAGTATGACCTGTCTGTTTCGCGCGACGGAAATCTGAGCCTGCCCGGTATTGGGCCTGTTTCCGTCTCCGGGCAGAAGTTCGAGGCCATGTCGAACAACCTGAACGAACGCATTGCGCGCCAGATGATAGGTGTCAAGTCCAGCATCACGATGGGCTCGCTTCGCTCTATCAGGGTTTTCGTGCTTGGCGATGTTACGAAGCCGGGCTCGTACACTGTGAGCGCCCTGTCAACCATGACAAACGCGCTTTTTGAAAGCGGCGGCATAAAGCCGATCGGCTCGCTTCGGAGTATTGAGCTTAAACGGGGCGGCAGGGTTGTTACGAGGCTCGACCTCTACGACCTGCTTCTTGAAGGCGATACGCGGAAGGATTCGCGTCTTCATCCTGGCGACGTCATCTTTGTTCCGCCCATCGGCGAAACCGTTGGCGTTGCGGGTGAGGTTCGAAGACCGGCAATCTATGAGCTGAACGGCGAAAAAACAGTTGGCGAGGCGCTCAAGATAGCAGGCGGGCTCTTGCCCACGTCGTATCCGCAGGTTACGCAGCTTGAACGCATTAACGAACGCAGGGAGCGCGAGCTTGTCGATATTGATATAACCGGAGAGTCCGGACGGGACACGACACTTCGAAACGGAGACACGATTCGCGTCTATTCGGTTCTGGAAAAGATGGATAATGTAGTGCTGCTTGCCGGGCGCGTTCATCGTCCTGGAGGCTATCAATGGCATGAGGGGATGCGGCTGACCGATCTGATACGCACCGTGGACGATCTGCTGCCGGAAACCGACATGAAATATGTCCTGATAAAGCGGGAACTCATGCCGGATCGGAAAGTGGTGGCGCTCTCCAGCATGATCGGCGAGGCGCTTCGTGATCCGTCTTCGCGTGAGAATCTGTCTCTAATGCCGCGTGACGAGGTCATGGTGTTCGGCCTTTCGGACGACAGGCAGGAACTGGTGAGACCGTTTATTGAGCGTCTGCAGCGGCAGGCCGGTTTCGGGCAGCCGGAGCCGGTTGTGTCTATTGAGGGAAATGTTCGGCATCCTGGCGAATATCCGAGGGAGGACGGCATGAAGCTGAGCGGACTGGTACGCGCCGCCATGGACATCCTGCCGGAAACCGATATGGATTACGCGCTGGTTGTCCGCGAACATGACAACGGCGAGCGGATAGTGCCATTTTCCATTTCCTTAAGGGATGTGCTTGGAGGCGGTTCAGCCGACATTGCGCTTGATCCTCGCGACAGGGTGTATGTTTTTGGCATGGGCATGGATCGTCAGGAACTGATCGTGCCGGTTATGGAACGGCTTCAGGCGCAGGCGAAACAGACCGAGCCGGTCAGATCGGTGACCATAAGCGGTTTTGTCCGTTCTCCGGGAGATTATCCGCTTGAGGACGGAATGCGGATAAGCAGGCTGATTCACGCGGGCGGCGGGCTGATTGAAGGAGCCTATAGCCTCCACGCCGAGCTTACTCGCCAATCGATCATTAATGGCGAATACAGGGAAACGCAGCATATAACAGTCAACCTCAAGGATGTCCTGTCAGGGAATTCCGAGGCGGATATGCCGCTTATGCCGCACGATGTCCTGCATATAAAAAGCACGCCGCTCTGGTATGGTCAGCAGGAGGTTGAAATAGGCGGCGAGGTGCGTTTTCCCGGCGTTTATCCGATTTCCCGTGGCGAAACGTTGAGTTCGCTCATTAAGCGTGCCGGCGGACTTACAGAGTTCGCGTATCCGGATGGCGCTGTCTTCATGAGGGAGGAACTCCGCATGAAGGAACAGGAACAGATCGACATCCTGGCATCGCGAATAGAGTCCGACATGGCGGCCAACGCTCTGGAAAAACAGCAGAATCTGGCCGAGCAACAGCGCCAGCATGAGTCGAATTCGCTGATGCAGTCTCTTGTAACGCAATTGCGCAAGGTCAAGGCGGTTGGGCGGATGGTTATCGATCTGCCGGCAATCGAATCGGGAAACGGCAGCGACATCGTACTCAAGGCCGGCGACAAGCTGCATATACCGGTCAAGCCGCAGGAGGTTACCGTTATTGGCGAGGTTCATTTTGCGACGTCGCATCTTTATAAACAGGAACTGTCCCGCGACGACTATATAAACATGAGCGGCGGCGCAACCTACAAGGCGGACACCGGACGGATATACGTCGTTCAGGCAAATGGAACCGTTATAGCAGGGAAAGGATGGTTTTGGCGGCAGACCGATGTAAAGGCGGGAGATACAATTGTTGTTCCTCTGGATTCTGAACGAATCAAGCCGCTTACGATGGTAACGAATGTTGCGCAGATTTTGTACCAGCTTGGGCTTGCCGCGGCGGCATGGAACGCTGTTGGGGCGTTGTAGCCGGAATGAGCGAGACCCCGGGAATGAAGTCCGAGAATGGCGGCCCAACGATGAACGGCGGCCCAACGATGAACGGCGGCAATATCTGGCAGCCACCCTGCTATTCTTCAACTCCTCAATATGTGGAGGATGAGGTTAATCTGCTGGACTACTGGAAAACAATTCTTCAATACAAGACAACGCTGATGCTTGCGGTAGCAGTCTGCACCGCCCTGGCGTTGACTTACGCCATGCTTGCCGCTCCGGTTTACCGGGCGCAGGTGGTTATGACTCCGGTTGAGCAGGGAGAGCAGGACAAGATGGCTTCCATAGCGGCACAGTTCGGCGGGCTTGCGTCGATGGCCGGAGTCAGCCTCGGCGGTGGCGGCGGCAAATCTGCCACCGCGCTTGCCGTGCTCAAATCCAGGAATTTCACCACGGATTTTATCTCCGAGGAAAAACTGCTGCCGGTTCTGTTTGCCGACAGCAAGGATGCACCAACCTTGTGGAAGGCGTTCGAGCTTTTCGATAAAAGCGTTCGCTCTGTTTCCGAGGACAAAAAAAGCGGTCTGATTACAATGTCGATGGAATGGAAGGATCCGGAGCTTGCCGCGAAGTGGGCCAATACGCTTGTAATGCGGCTCAACCGGTTTCAACGGGAGGCAGCCATAATGGAAGCTGACAAAAATATAGCTTTTCTCAAGCAGGAGCTTGAGAAGACAAGCGTTGTGGACATGCAGCAAGCCATATACCGTCTTATCGAGGCCCAGACAAAATCCGCCATGATCGCCAATGTGAGGGACGAGTTTGCTTTTAAGGTGATCGATCCTGCCGTACCGCCTGAAAAGAAGATAAAACCCAAACGCTCGATGATTGTCATGCTCGGATTCATTGGCGGCGCATTCCTTGGCCTGTTTGCCGTGTTCATTAGATCAGCCATTGACAGATCGAGGAAGGCGGGGGATTCCGTATGAAGTTAATCCAGATCGTCGGCGCGAGACCGCAGTTCATCAAGTATTATCCGCTGTCGCTTGCTATTGCGCGTCATAACGCGGCTTCATCAAACGGCATCGCGGACATACTTATTCATACCGGCCAGCACTACGACTACGCCATGTCGAAGGTCTTCTTCGACGAGTTCGGCATAAAGTCGCCGGAATATCACCTTGGCGTGGCTTCCGGCAGCCACGGCGCTCAGACCGGAACCGCCCTCCAGCGCATCGAGGAGGTGATCGAAAAGGAACATCCCGATGCCGTTCTGGTTTATGGCGACACCAACTCAACGCTTGCGGGCGCGATTGCGGCGTCGAAGTTGCATGTTCCGGTGGTGCATGTGGAGGCCGGACTTCGCAGCTTCAACAAGTACATGCCGGAGGAAATCAACCGCATTCTGACCGACCATGTCTCCACGGTGCTGGTCTGCCCAAGCGCAACGGCGATCAAGAACCTGGCTGCCGAGGGAATCGCCGGGAATGCCGCAAACGGCGGCAATATCGTGCCGCAAGGCTGGTTCGGCAACGCGGCGGTGAATCGCCCTGACAAGAACAGTCCGATGGTTGTCAACGTTGGCGACATCATGTACGACGTTCTTCTGCACGCTGTTGCAATTGCCGGGCAACGATCGAAAAAGATTGAGGAACTCGGTCTTTCGGCCAAGAACTATTGCCTGCTCACAGTGCATAGAGCCGAGAATACGGACGATCCGAAACAGTTTGCGAAAATCGTGAAGTTCGTGAACGAGGTGTCGGGCGGGCGAACGGTTATTTTCCCGATGCATCCGCGCACGGTGAAGATGTATTCGACATCGGAATCTCGTTTTGCCGACAACGTAAGGATAATCGAGCCACTGGGCTATTTCGATGTTTTGATGGTGCTGCAGAACGCCTCGCTTGCCCTTACCGATTCCGGCGGAATGCAGAAAGAGGCATACTGGCTGAAAACGCCGTGCGTGACGCTTCGTGAACAGACGGAATGGGTTGAGACGGTGGCGGAAGGGTGGAACGTGCTTTACGCCGATTTCACGGGAACTCACGCACCGGCATCGAACAGCGGCCACGCTTACGGCGACGGCATGGCTGCCGACAGGATTGTTGACGTGCTTGCAAATACACTTTAGGGGAATGAGTAAATGGATGAGATAAAGAAAAATATCGGTCTTGCCGGGCTTGGCTACTGGGGTAAGAACGTGCTTCGCAACTTGCATGAAATCGGCGTTCTCCATACCGCATGCGACGCAAGCAAAAAGACGATTGAGGCATTTCGGCAGAAGTATCCGGATGTGAACTACACGATGTCTTTCGAAGATCTGCTGGAAAACGGCGAGATCGAAGGCATCGCCATAGCCGCGCCCGCCGTCATGCACTACGACATGGTGAAGCGTTCGCTTCTTGCCGGGAAAGATGTTTACGTGGAAAAGCCGCTTGCGCTTACTGTGAAAGACGGCGAGGAGCTTGTGGCAATAGCCGAGCGCGAAGGCCGGATTCTTATGGTCGGGCACATTCTGCAGTATCATCCGGCCGTGCGGAAGCTTAAGGAGATGATCAACTCCGGCGAGCTTGGCAAGGTTCAGTATGTATATTCTAACCGGCTGAACATCGGCAAGCTGCGCACGGAGGAAAACATCCTCTGGAGCTTTGCGCCGCACGATATTTCGGTGATACTGATGCTTCTTGGCGAGGAGCCTTTGCAGGTGAGCGCTTTCGGCGAGGATTATCTGAGCCGCGGCGTGTACGATACAACTCTTACCGCGCTGGACTTCGCAAACGGCGTGAAGGGTCATATCTTCGTGAGCTGGCTGCATCCGTTCAAGGAGCAGAAGCTTGTCGTAGTCGGCTCGCAGGCCATGGTGGTTTTCGACGATGTCAGCTCCGAAAAACTGTTTCTCTATCCGCACAAGATCGAGTGGCACGAAGGAAAGATTCCGGTTGCCCAGAAGGCCGAATGCCGCGTTGTTCCGTTCGAGCCGTGGGAGCCGCTTCGCGAGGAGCTTTCGCATTTTGCCGAATGCGTGAACGAGCGCAAGCAGCCGCTGACCGACGGGCGTGAGGGCCTGCGGGTGCTGAAAATCCTCGAACGCGCCGAGGCGTCGATGGTTCATCACAAGGTGCGCCACCCTGAACGCAAGGGAATACACTATTCGGCGCATGAAAGCTCGTATGTTGACGACGAGGTTGAGATTGGCGACGGCACGAAGATATGGCATTTCTCGCATATTCTTAAAGGCACGAGCATAGGCCGCAACTGCGTGATCGCCCAGAACGTCACGGTTGGCCCGGACGTGACTGTCGGCAACCGGTGCAAGATCCAGAACAACGTGTCTGTTTACAAGGGCGTGGTTCTTGAGGACGACGTTTTCTGCGGCCCGTCGTGCGTGTTTACGAACGTATATAATCCTCGCGCTTTCATCGAGCGCAAGCACGAGTTTCGGCCCACGATTATCAGAAAAGGCGCGACTATCGGCGCGAACGCCACGATAGTATGCGGCGTGACGGTTGGGCGCTACGCGCTTATAGGCGCGGGCGCTGTCGTGAAAAAAGACGTGCCGGATTATGCTGTCATGGCCGGAGTTCCGGCCAGACGCGTGGGCTGGGCCTGCCGGTGCGGAGCGCCGCTTCGCTTCGACGACCAGAATGCGGCGATATGCGGAACATGCGGCAACGAGTATGAGTCGGCGCCGGGCGCGCTGAAGGTTATCAAGGAGGGATGAGATTATGAAACAGATACCGATGCTCGACCTTAGAGGCGAGTACGAATACATGAAGGAAAAGATCGACGCGGCCATTGCGACCTGCCTTGGCCATCAGGCATGGATACTTGGCCCGGAAGTGAAGGCGCTGGAGGCGAAAATCGCCGCTTATCTTGGCGCTAAACACGGCATCGGATGTTCGTCTGGAACCGAGGCGCTCGTGCTTTCGCTTCGCGCGCTTGCGCTGAAAACGAAGGGGCAGGAGTACTTCGACAAGACCGACGAGATAATCACAACGCCGTTTACGTTCACTGCCACCGGCGACGCGATTCTGCGCTCCGGCGCAAGGCCGGTCTTCGTGGACATCGATCCGGTGACGTACAACATCGATCCTGCGAATATCGAAAAGGCGATAACGAAGAACACTGTCGGCATAATCCCGGTTCATCTCTACGGCCAGTCGTGCGACATGGACAGGATCATGGCCATGGCGGAGGCTAAAAACCTGTTCGTTGTGGAAGACATTGCGCAGGCGTTCGGCGGCGGATGGAAGGGGCGAAAACTTGGATCGATCGGCACAACCGGCTGTTTCAGCTTTTTCCCGTCAAAAAACCTCGGAGGCTTCGGCGACGGCGGTATGGTATCGACCAACGACGACGCGCTTGCGGAGATGATCCGGATGCTGCTGAAGCATGGCGGACGCGACAAGTATAACGTTGACCATATCGGATACAACGCGCGGCTCGACACGCTTCAGGCTGCGGTGCTGCTTGCCAAGTTCGAGTACATCGAGGAGTTCAATAACAGGCGGCGTGTGATTGCAGAAAAGTACAACGCGGCGCTTGCCGGAGTTGAGGGCATAACAGTTCCGACCGTGATTCCCGACGCTCATCATGTGTTCCACCAGTACACGATTCGGACGGCAAACCGCGACGCTTTTCAGGCAAGCCTGAAGGAACATGGCGTTTCGACGATGGTCTATTATCCGTTCCCGCTTCACAAGATGAAGGTTTTCGACGGCAGGTGCGTTGCGCACGATCTTTCCAATGCCGAGCTTGCGGCCACTCAGGTTGTAAGCCTGCCCATAGAGCCGTTGCAGGATGACGAGACGACGCAGCGGGTGATCGAGGCGGTGAAGGCGGCTGTTTAGCGCGTTAAACAGATGCAGATGTGATGTAGAATGTGGGGGAAGGCATGGGAATGGAAATACGTGAAATCATTATCGATGCTCTGAAAGCGGTCATTATTCCTGAACTGGAGTCGCTGAAGGTCAGGATTGCGGTCATAGAGACGCGGCTTGACGGTATCGATAAACGTCTTGACGGTATCGACAAGCGTTTCGACGAGATGCGATTCGACATGAACGCAAGATTCGAGGACATGCGCGCCGACATGAACAAGCGCTTCGAGGACATGAACAAGCGTTTTGAGGAACTGCGCTTCGATATGAACAAGCGTTTCGAGGATCAGTTCAATTTCAACATGAAGCGGTTCGACTCCATCGAACAACAGATCAACAATATCCTGGCTGAAATGCGGGAGCTGCGCGGACTTAACGATAAAAAAGTGGACGTTGATCAGTTCAGGATACTGGAAAACAGATACATCGAGTTGCTCACGGAAGTAGTCAAACTCAAGAAGGCGGCCTGACGCTGGCGGGCGGGTTATCCGCATAATGAAAGCAGTTATTCTGGCCGGTGGCTAGGGAACACGGATATTGGAAGAAACCTTTCTGAAGCCCAAGTCGGTTGAGTGACATGAAATGCTTCACATGAACATGAAGACGATTACGTCGGAACAGGTGGATGAATATGTCGGGATCGTCTGTGATTGAGATTGTATCGGTGATGTATCCGGACGTTCAGGCCATTTACTTTTTCGGATCGCATGGAACCATTGATGAGATTCCGGGCAGCGACATTGATATTGCGATTCTTCTACCGCATGAAACCGCCAAGGTGTCCGGAAATCTTGCCATGAGCCGTTGCCGGTTCGCGCTTGAAGAAGCTGTCGGAGGAACCGTGGATCTGGTCAACCTGAGGCTTGTTCCAACAGTGTTTCAGCACGAGATCGTCAATTCCGGACGGATCATTCATATGGCGGACGCGTATGCGGTGGCCGAATTCGAGATGCTGACGCTTTCCATGTATCAGAAGCTGAACGAGGAGCGAAGGCATATTCTTGAAGACATCCGCAAGAGCGGACGGGTGCTGGCAGCGTGAACGATCCGGCGCTCGGCAAGAAGGAGAGCATCGAGCGGTGCGTGAAGCGGATTCGCGCCTATTACGCCATGAAATCGGAAATTCCGTTCGACGAGGACTACCTGAAGCAGGATGCCATTGCGGCCAACCTCCAGCGTCTGTGCGAATTATGCATCGATTTTGCCAATATGGCCGTCAGGAAGGGCAAGCTTGGGATTCCCAGGGAGAGCAGGGAAAGCTTTGCGATTTTGCGCAGGGAAAGGATTATTCCTGAAGTGATGGCTCAACATCTGATAGCAATGGTCGGATTTCGCAATACGCTTGTGCATCAATATCAGGATGTGGATATGAGCGTTATGGCAGATGTTATCGAAAATCATCTTGAGGAACTCGTGGACTTTACCGTCATTATCATGGACTATTTGGGATGAACAGGATCGATCTGTCGTGAGGTCGGATGCGGAGCCGGTTCTGTCGAAAAGCCGCCAAGCGGACGGCGTGATGTGGCGTTATGAAAGTTTTGTGGTATTATTAGCGAAATTTAACATTGTCCGGGTTGTGGGTGGGTGATATGGAAATAAAGGAAATAATCGTTGAGGCGCTGAGAAGCCTTGTTATTCCTGAGCTCGAAGCGATCAAGACCAGAATAACTGTTATCGAGACGCGTCTTGACGGCATAGACAAGCGCTTTGAGGACATGAACAAGCGCTTCGAGGATATGAACCGGCGTTTTGACGACATGAACAAGCGCTTCGAGGAGCTGCGCTTCGACATGAACAAGCGCTTCGATGACCAGTATAATTTCAACATGAAACGGTTCGATTCCATCGAAATGCAGATCAACAATATTCTGGCCGAAATGCGGGAGTTGCGCTGCTTGAGCAACAAGAAAGTAGATGTTGATCAGTTCAGGATTCTGGAAAACAGGTATATCGAACTGCTTACGGAAGTGACAAGGCGAAAGAAGGCGGCGTGAGTGAGAGCGGTTTCGGCAGGCATCGGCATGGGTTCGTGATGGGTATAAAGGAACGGTGGAAAGGTTGCGCGCCTCTTTGCGATGATACTATTTTGCGTATCGGTGAGTTGACGCCATTGTTCGCGGAACACAAAGTCCGTCTTGCGTATCTGTTCGGTTCGCTGGCGTCATCCGGCTTCGGCAACGACGTGGATATTGCCGTTTTGATGGACGGCAACAACCTGTCGGGACTCAGTCTCGATCTTCAGGATTTTCTGGGAACCTGGCGTCTTGACCTCGTTAATCTTGGCAGCGCGCCTGTTCGCATAGCCTTTGAGGTCATAAGCACCGGCAGGCTCATTCACAGTTGCGGCGCGGATGTTGAAAACGCATTCGAAATGAACGTAATCAAAAAATATCAGGATTCGCGTCCGCTCAACAGCAGGCGGTTGATACGGCTCAGGGAGAATTTCCGGGTTGGTATTGCGGCCTGATTCCATAACCTCAAGGCTTGCCGAACTGGATACCGTGGAATAGACATGAATGAGGAGCATGTGAATTTCCTCAAGGCTCTGGATGTGTTCAGTGATTTTGGGCGGGAAATACGTTCATCGTCGGTGCTGGACGAGTGCGGGTAAGCGTCTGTTTTCCGGAATGGTGCTGGAATTGTATGAAGTAATACCGGTTTTGATGGTAATATTAACGAAATTCGAAATTGTCTGAATCATGGGTGGGCGATATGGAAATTAAGGAAATAATCGTTGAGGCTCTGAGAAGTCTGGTTATTCCGGAGCTTGAAGCGATCAAGACCAGAATAACCGTTATCGAGACACGCCTTGACGGCATGGACAAGCGTTTCGAGGATCAGGCAATCCCCACTTTCATATTTCATGCATATGCTGGACTTACAAGGAAACCGCTGGAGCGGTTGGAACGGCTATTTTTGTTCAATTTATAAGCGATTGGATAAGCAATGTTAAAAGGTAAATCAATTCTTGTGACAGGTGGTACGGGATCGTTCGGCAAAAAGTTCGTGGAAACTATTTTGCTGACATATCCGGAAATTGAACGAATTGTAGTTTTTTCACGCGATGAGCTGAAGCAGTATGAGATGCAGCAGCAATTCCCAATAAACAGATTCCCGCAACTACGCTTTTTTATCGGAGACGTTCGCGATAAAGACAGATTAAGCCGCGCAATGGAGCGGATTGATATCGTAATCCATGCGGCAGCTCTCAAGCAGGTTCCGGCCTGCGAATACAATCCTTTTGAAGCGATAAAAACCAATGTTATCGGTGCGCAGAATGTTATTGAAACAGCTATAGACAAAGGCATTAAGCAGGTTGTAGCGCTAAGCACCGACAAAGCCGCAGCGCCAATCAATCTCTATGGCGCAACAAAGCTCTGCTCGGACAAGCTTTTTGTGGCGGCCAACAACTTCAGGGGCAGGCATGATATAAGATTTTCGGTCGTGCGTTACGGCAATGTGATGGGCAGCCGGGGCAGCGTGATTCCTTTTTTTCTTGAGAAAAGAAAGGACGGTTGCCTGCCGATCACAGACAACCAAATGACACGCTTCAATATTACACTTGAAGAGGGAGTAGCCCTTGTACTTTTCACGATTGAGAATATGTGGGGCGGTGAGATATTCGTCCCTAAAATACCAAGTTACAGAATTACAGATGTAGCTGAGGCAATTGCTCCACATTGTCATTGCGACATAGTGGGTATACGTCCCGGTGAGAAGATACACGAGGAAATGATTACCGCTACTGATGCATTGGTTACCCTTGAATTTGAGAAGTATTTTGTGATACTGCCTTCTATTCCGCTATGGGACGTGAATGAGTATGCCAATACTTTCAGCGGCAAGCTATGTGATCAGGGTTTCAGCTATAACAGCGGAACCAATACTGAATGGCTTGATGTGAAAGCAATCAGGCTTCTGATCAAAGAACATGTGGATGAATCGTTTCAGATATAGATGAAATCTTCGTATCCAATGATACCGTATGGCCGACAGTCTATTTCCGCTGACGATATAAAGGCAGTTGTTGATGTGCTTGAATCCGACTGGCTTACGCAGGGGCCTGCAATCGAACGATTCGAGAGCGCAGTAGCCGAATATTGCGGTGCGAGGTATGCGGTAGCGGTAAATAGCGCCACCTCCGCCCTGCATATCGCCTGTCTTGCCGCCGGACTGAAGCAAGGGGACATGTTGTGGACTTCCCCAAATACGTTTGTTGCTTCGGCCAACTGCGGACTTTACTGCGGAGCCGATGTTGATTTTGTCGATATCCACCCGCGCACCTACAACATGGATGTGGAAGCGCTTGATGACAAGCTCGGCAAGGCGGCAGTGTCCGGTAAATTGCCAAAGGTTTTGATTCCGGTTCATTTTTCAGGGCAGTCATGCGACATGTCTGCAATTGGAGACTTTGCCAAGCAATATGGCATCACCGTTATTGAAGACGCGTCTCACGCAATAGGCGGGCGATACAAGGGACATAAAATAGGCAGTTGCGTCTTTTCGGATATGACGGTTTTCAGCTTTCATCCGGTCAAGATTATAACCACCGGCGAGGGCGGAATGGTTCTGACAAATCGCCGCGATTTGTATGAGCAGTTGATAAAGTTGCGCAGCCACGGTATCACGCGTGATCCTGCCATGATGGATTGCAAACCCCATGGGTCGTGGTATTACCAGCAGATTGAACTGGGGTTCAACTATCGCATGACCGACATTCAGGCGGCTCTTGGTGACAGCCAGATGAAACGCCTTGATGAATTCGTGGTGCGACGCAACTTTTTGGCACAGCGTTACGACCAACTGTTAGCTGGATTGCCCATTCAGCTTCCGACGGTGATGCCTGAGAATAGATCAGCATTTCATTTATACGCCATTCGCCTTAAACTTGACGAAATAAGTAAAACACACCAACAGGTATTCGAAGAACTTCGAAATAACGGGGTTGGTGTTAATCTGCATTATATTCCTGTTCATACTCAGCCATATTACAGACGGTTGGGATTCAAGCAAGGTGATTTCCCGCAAGCCGAGAGATACTATGATGAGGCAATAAGTATCCCCATGTACTATGGCTTAACTGACGAAAAGCAGGAAATCGTTATCGACATAGTAAAAAAGGTGCTTCGTTGAAGATAGGGTTGGGTAGTGTACAATTCGGCATTGACTACGGAATATCAAACATGGAGGGAAAAACCTCCCTTGACGAGGTGGAGAAGATATTGGATGTTGCAATGCATAATGCCATCCGTGTTGTGGATACTGCTGCCCAGTATGGAACAAGTGAAGAGGTATTAGGTAAAACGTTATCTGCAAAACATGACTTTAAGATCGTAACTAAGACTCCGAGCTTTGCTTCTTCGGTTATAACCTCAGATGATGAACAGAGATTGGAAGATTCATTTGCCCAATCGTTGCAAAAGATGAGGATCGCGTCATGTTATGGACTATTAATCCACAATGCAGATGATTTGCTGAGTGAAAACGGTCATATACTTTTTGCCAAGATTGCTGAATTAAAGCAAAAAGGCTTGGTGGAGAAAATTGGGGTATCGGTATATACGGCATTCCAGATTGATGAAATATTGGAACTATTTCAGATAGATATCATCCAGCTCCCCATCAATGTATTTGATCAGCGTCTGCTGATTGGCGGGCATCTGTCCAAGCTTAAAAAAAGAGGGGTTGAGATTCATGCTCGGTCGGCATTTTTGCAAGGGTTGCTGCTTATGCCGCCCGAAAACCTGCCGACTTTCTTTGATTCTGTGAGAGAGCATATAAAAAACTATCACAGAACGATACATAAGCACGGGATAACAGCGGTTCGTGCAGCTCTTGGTTTCCTGATTAATATCCCGGAAATTGATTTCATCATCTGCGGCGTGAACAATCATTCGCAGCTGAAAGAGATATGTGCGGAGGCGGTTCCTGCCGAGTCGATGGATTTCAGCCGCTTTGCATTAACTGACGAATTTATCGTGAACCCATCAACCTGGCGGTTTTGATCCGATACAATGATCCTGGCAATTTTACAGGCAAGAGTTTCCTCAACAAGGCTTCCGGGTAAGGTCTTGAAAAATATTATTAATCAGCCGATGCTGTTAAGACAGATCGAGAGGATAAGACGTGCTGGATTGATAGATAAGTTAATTGTGGCTACCAGCATTGACCAAACCGACAATCCCGTTGAGATACTATGCAAGGATAATGATATTGCATATTACCGGGGGAGTCTTGATGATGTTCTGGACAGGTTTTATCAGGCCGCCAAGCCTTTCAAGGCCGATCATATAGTAAGGCTTACTGGTGACTGTCCTTTAACAGACCCTGCACTAATTGACGATCTAATTTCTTATCATTTGCATAGTGGCTACGACTATATCAGCAATACCTTGGAACCTACATTCCCAGATGGCCTGGATGTCGAGGTTTTCCGTTGTAACTGTTTGGAGCAGGCATGGAAGGAAGCTGTTCTGCCTTCGCAACGGGAGCATGTGACACCGTTTATTTATCAGCAATCCGACCGCTTTAAAATAGGAAATTTCAAGAACACGGTTGATCTGTCCAGATTGCGATGGACAGTGGATGAACCGGCTGATTTTGAATTGATATCCATAATCTATAATAAGCTGTACAGTGCAAACCCGGAGTTTACTACAAACGATATTCTGGCTCTTCTGGACAGTTATCCTGTTCTGAAAACCATGAATACCCATTATGAACGTAATGAAGGGATGAAAAAGTCGCTGGATCAGGATCTGGCCTATTTAAGTTCAACGGAGAACAGGAATGTCTGAACGGTATCATCAATCAGAAGCTCTGCTGGAAAGGGCGTTAAAGACCATCCCTCTTGGTTCCCAGACCTTCAGCAAAAGCAAGACACAGTACCCGTATGGAGTGTCTCCGTATTTTATCGCGAAGGGACAAGGCAGCCATGTCTGGGACGTTGACGGCAATGAGTATATAGATTTCATCAATTCACTTGCCGCCGTGACGTTGGGATACAATGACCCGGATGTAACAGCGGCAGTTCGAACGCAATTGGAAGATGGCATTATTTTTTCTTTACCACATCCTGTGGAGATGCAGGTGGCTGAAAAGATAGTCGAGATGGTTCCTTGCGCCGAGATGGTAAGATTTGGCAAGAATGGTTCGGATGCAACATCGGGGGCGATCAGGGTGGCACGGGCATATACCGGGCGTGACAGGGTAGCGGTTTGCGGTTATCATGGCTGGCAGGACTGGTACATAGGTTCAACCGCCCGTCATAAAGGCGTCCCAAAAGCAACTCGTGATCTGACACATCAATTTTCATATAACGATATTGATTCGCTGCAAAGCATATTTATAGAATGGCCTGAACAGGTTGCCGCAGTGATAATGGAGCCGATGAATGCGACTGAGCCAATTGACGGCTTTTTGCATAAAGTTGCGGAACTAACCCGCAAGAACGGCGCTGTGTTTATCTTTGATGAAACAATTACCGGTTTCAGGTTTTCAAACGGCGGCGCCCAGGAATACTTTGGTGTGACTCCGGATATGGCAACTTTCGGCAAGGGACTTGCCAATGGTTATCCTGTTTCCGCTATTGCAGGAAAGGCGCAAATCATGCGCCAAATGGAAGAAGTTTTTTTTTCATTTACCTTTGGCGGCGAGACGTTATCGCTTGCGGCAGCGCTTGCAACCATGACCAAGCTTCAGAAGATGCCTGTAATTGCAACTCTCAAGGCTCAGGGCGAAAAGATTTTGACCGGTCTAAGGGAACTGATCAACAAGCATAATGTGGAGCACATAGTTTCGTTTTCAGGCCATTCCAATTGGTCTTTCCTGAATATCAAGAATGTGGCCCCGTACACTATGTGGGATATTAAAACATTGCTATTGCAGGAAATGTTTGCAAGGGGGATATTGACGTTAGGAACTCATAATATGAGTTATTCACATGGCGACGCAGATATTGATTCATTGCTTGCCGTTTACAATGATGTCCTGCCCATACTTAAAGATGCAGTTGATAACACGAAAATGGATAAACTCTTAAGATGCAAGCCATTGGAGCCGTTATTTAAGGTGAGATAAACGGAATGAAAGTAGCTATAAGAGTTGATTCGTCGTTCAAAATGGGTAGCGGCCATTTGATGAGGTGTTTAACACTTGCTGAAGGGCTTCATGAGAGAGGATTTGATATCTCTTTTTTGTGTAGAGAATTGCCTGGGAATATGATTGAACATGTCGAGATAAAGGGGTATACGGTTCACCGTCTTCCATATATTGAAGGTAAGAGAAAAGCTGTTTCAATAAAGGTGGCTCATAGTGACTGGTTAGGTGTCGATTGGCGAACGGATGCAGCAGAAACGAAGTCCGTTATCGAAAAAGATGGATGCACTGATTGGCTGATCGTTGATCACTATGCATTGGATAGGCACTGGGAAGAGCAGATGCGTCAATTTGTCAAAAATATAATGGTTATAGACGACTTGGCCGATAGGCCGCACGATTGCGATATACTTCTCGACCAAAACATGTATGAGGGCATCAACAATAGATATAATGGTCTTGTACCTGCGTCCTGCAAGAAACTGTTAGGCCCAACACATGCTCTTTTACGCAAAGAGTTTATTGAGGCTCGAAAGAATCTTCGAGAACGTGATGGGCAAGTCAGAAATATCCTTATTTTTTTTGGCGGAGTAGATCCATCCAACGAGACTTTGAAGGCATTGGATGCGATACAGTTATTGAGCAGGCCAGAGATTACCGTAGATGTAGTGGTTGGAACTGCTAATCCCCATAAGGATAAGATCAAGGATGTGTGCTCGTCGATGCCGAATGTATATTATCATTGTCAGGTTGATTGTATGGCACGGTTGATGGTTAACGCCGATCTTGCGATCGGAGGAGGTGGAACCACAACATGGGAAAGATGCTTATTGGCGCTGCCAACCATAATATTGGTTATTGCGGAAAACCAAATGGAGACAACAACAACTGTTGCGAAGGCTGGGGCAGTTATCAATTTGGGCTGGAGTCGATTGGTTAGCACTGAAAAAATTGCGGCGGCAATAAGGAAAACAATTGCAAATAAACATCTAATGAAGGAAATTAGTAATAAATCCATATCGTTGATGATTGCACAGAATAATAGTGTTTTATTTGATGACTTGATTAAATGATATTTAATATCGGGAGAACTATATGAACAAGAACACTGAAGTGAAACAATTTTGGGATAGCCAAGCTGCTGCTCATGGTGAAACTTATCTGGCAACCATGCCTGATAAGTTTCTGAAGGAACTGGAGATAGATAATATCTCGAAATATTTGAAGCCAGGAACACATGTGGCGGATATCGGTTGTGGAAACGGTTATTCAACATTCCATTATGCGGAAACCGTGGACATTACAATTCAAGGCATAGATTATTCAGAGGCTATGATAGAACAGGCCCATAAAGCATGGAATCGTTTGCCCGACAACTTAAAAGCAAGAGTATCTTTTCGGCCTGGAGACGTTAAGGGAACTGGATTCGATAGTTCAATGTTTGACACAGTGATCACTGACCGGTGTCTAATAAATTTGACGACGCGTAATGATCAGGAAAATGCATTGAAGGAACTACATCGAATACTTAAGCCGAATGGATATTACGTTATGTGTGAAGACACAGAACAAGGATTGCATAATCTGAATCAAGTTAGAGAATATGTTGGATTGGAACCGATAAAAGTCAGATGGCACAATCTGTATATTGATGAAACGCATATTCTGACTGTTGCGCAAGAACTATTTAATTTAGTAGAAGTTGTAAAGTTCAGTAGTTTTTATTACTTGGCATCCCGTATTATCAATGGAAAAATGGCTCAAGAAGAAGGGGTTGAACCAAAATACGATAGCGACGTAAATAGGGTTGCAGCCCTGTGCTCATCCAAAGCAGTCTTCGGGGACTTCGGGCCGCTTAAGTTATTCGTTTTTCAGAAAATATAGATCATAGGGTATACTATGCAGTATGTTATAGCAGTTAGCCGTACATGGCATGAAACTATGACCCAAGTTATCGAAGAAAAAACCGGCATGGATTTCTGCCTGATTAATCGGAAAGAAGATTTAACTTATGAGCGGTTGAGCGCAATCAAGCCTAGGTACATCTTTTTTCCTCACTGGTCTTATATTATCCCATCTGAGATATATGATAATTTTGAATGTGTCATTTTTCATATGACAGATGTCCCTTTTGGACGTGGTGGCAGTCCGCTGCAAAATCTCATTGCCAGGGGGATTTACGAAACCAAAATATCAGCTATAAAATGCGCGGCAAAAGTTGATGCTGGCCCTGTATACATTAAACAGAACTTCAGCTTGCATGGAACAGCAGAGGAAATATACATACGTGCTGCGAAGGTTGTTGAACAGTTGATAGTTTCTATTGTTGAGAATGAGCCGACTCCCGTTGAGCAAGACGGCGAGGTCGTATGTTTTGCAAGACGCAAGCCGGAAGATGGGAATATTGCTAATCTTACAGAACTTGAACAGGTTTTTGATTATCTCCGCATGTTGGATGCGGAAGGATATCCCAGGGCATTCTTGGAAACGGAATGGTTCAGGCTGGAATTTCAAAGGCCTGTGTTGAGGTATGGTAAAGTGGTTGCTGATGTGATAATTACACGAAAACAAAAGGATCAATGTGAGTAAAAAGGTTCTCGTTATTGCTGCTCATCCTGATGATGAGGTTCTTGGCTGCGGAGCCACCATTGCAAAACATGCAGAAATGGGAGATGAGATTCATGTGGTTATTCTTGCGGAAGGTGTCACCAGTCGTGATGAGCAACGTGACCCAAGAGGTCGCAAGTCGGATCTGTCGAAACTGTCAAAGGCAGCCCACAGTGCTAATAATATTTTGGGCGTGAAGTCTTTGACACTTCATGATTTTCCTGATAACAGGATGGATTCTTTAGACAGGCTTGATGTTGTCAAAACAGTTGAGTTGCTTATGTATAGATATTGTCCCGAAATTATATATACGCATCACGCTGGTGATGTAAATATAGACCATAAAATAGTTCATGAGGCAGTTGTTACGGCTTGTAGGCCAATCCCGTCCCAGACAGTTAAAACGCTGTTGTTCTTTGAAATCCCGTCCAGTACCGAATGGCAGACTCCTGGTTCAGCCGCATGGTTTATGCCAAACTGGTTTGTTGACGTTTCTTCAACTTTAGCGGTTAAATTGCAGGCGCTGAAAGCGTACAGGTCTGAAATGCGGCCATGGCCTCATGCTCGCTCAATTGAAGCGGTCACGCACATTGCGAAATGGCGAGGCGCATGTATTGGATCAGATGCAGCTGAAGCCTTTGTGTTAGGCCGAAACCTATTGTGATGGAGTTATTATGAGAGACATTGCTATCAATAATAGACTCATTGGTTCGCATCGTGAACCATTTATAATTGCAGAGATGTCAGGAAATCATAACCAATCGCTTGATAGAGCAATGGAAATAGTGGAAGCAGCATCACAGGCTGGTGCACACGCTTTAAAAATTCAAACGTATACTGCTGATACGATGACATTGGATATCGATGCAGGTGAATTTCATATAGAAAACATGAGCCTTTGGAATGGTATATCCCTCTATAATTTGTACCAACAGGCCTACACACCATGGGAGTGGCATAAACCTATCTTCGACCGGGCGCGCGAGCTAGGCATGATTCCGTTCAGCACGCCATTCGATGACACAGCGGTGGACTTTCTCGAAAGCCTGGATGTTCCTTGCTACAAGATTGCGTCGTTTGAAAATACCTGCCTGCCGCTGATCCGCCGCGTGGCCGCCACCGGCAAACCACTTATTATATCTACCGGTATGGCTTCCGTATCCGAACTGGACGAAGCGGTGCGAACAGCAAGAGAAGCCGGGTGCGATGAGATTATCCTGCTGAAATGCACCAGCACTTATCCCGCTAGTCCTGAGAACACCAATATTCTTACAATCCCACATCTTAGGGAACTTTTTGATTGTGAAGTAGGTCTTTCCGACCACACTATGGGAATTGGCGTTGGCGTTGCCGCAGTGGCGTTAGGTGCAACAGTAATCGAGAAACACTTCACACTTAGCCGCGCTGATGGCGGAGTAGATTCGGCATTTTCCATGGAACCAGAGGAGATGAGGCAATTGGTTATTGAAACCGAGCGGGCTTGGCAGGCGTTAGGACATATTAGTTATGGGGCAACGGAAAAGGAAACGGCATCGCTTCAGTACAGGCGCTCTCTGTACGTTGCCAAGGATATGAAGGCTGGCGATGTGTTAACCAACGAAAACTTGCGGGCTATCAGGCCGGGTTTTGGTCTGCCACCAAAATATTATGAGGTACTTCTCGGTAAACGTGTCAATAAAGATATTTGCAAGGGAACTCCATTAAACTGGGATATGCTGGGCTGAAACGCCAATGTGAAATAAGGAACTTGCTGGCCGACAGAGCACATCTGACCCACATGGTGGCTCCCATCGTTTGCGATAATTCATGTTGCAAGGCGGCCAACCGGGCAAGGATGCTGATATAATGGCTTCCGTACGTTCCCGCTTTTTCACAAGCTTTGTGGCGAACCTGTTGAGGGGTGGCATTAGCTTTGCGACTGCCTTGGTGTTAGCCAGGCTGCTTGGCGCTGTCGAATTCGGACGCCTTGCCTTTCTACTGGCCTCATTTATGGCGTTGCGGCAGATGCTTGATATGTCGACTTCCTCGGCATTTTTCACCTTTTTATCCCAACGTCCTCGCAGTCGGCGTTTTGTTTCATATTATTGGCGGTGGCTGGGTTCTCAGTTATTGTTTGCAATAGTCTGTATAGGAGCACTGCTTCCATTGAGCTGGCTTTCTGCTGTCTGGGAGGGAGAGAATCGTGCTATTGTTCTATTGGCTTTAGTTGCAGCTTTCATGCAGCAATCGGTCTGGCCTGTTGCTTCTCAAATGGCGGAAGCAAGCCGTGAAACTGCCAGGGTGCAAGGGCTGACCACTCTGATTGTTATTCTGCACTTGGTTGCGGTAGCCTGTCTTTGGCTCATGGGTTTGCTGGCGGTTCCAGTTCTGCTGATAGTCGTTGCATTCGAGTGGGCAGTAGGTAGCTGGCTGGCGATGCAACTATACAAACCCCTTGACACTCAGGATGATAATAATACTGACACGCCGATGAGTGTCTGGAATGAGTTTCTGGCTTACTGCCTGCCATTGGTTCCATACACATTGATAGGTTTTGCAAGCGAATTGGCTGACAGATGGATGTTGCAACATTGGGGTGGGGCTTCTGAGCAGGCCTACTACTCAATTGCCCAACAATTTTCCGGCGTGGCACTTCTGGCTACAACCTCGATCCTGAGAATCTTCTGGAAAGAAATTGCAGAGGCGCATTATCGCGGCGACATGGAGCGCGTGGCATTTTTGAACAGGAAAGTGTCCCGTGCGCTTTACTTTGTAGGTGCTGTTACGGCGGGTGCATTTATTCCGTGGTCGGAAGAAATAGTAAAATTACTGTTAGGGTCTGAATACCATGCCGGATGGATAACGTTAATGATAATGTTTCTTTACCCTGTTCACCAGTGTTTAGGACAGATCTGTGGATCTATGCTTCTCGCAACAAACCAGACCAAGATATATGTGACGCTTGGGGTGTTTTCTATGACGCTTGGTCTGATTGCTTCCTATCTGATAATTGCGCCGAGCACAGCGCCTGTGCCAGGTTTTGGGATGGCATCCAAGGGGCTGGCAATAAAGATGGTGGGAATTCAGATCATAAGCGTAAACTTGCTTGCATTTTTTATCGCCCGTCGTTTTTCTTGGCGATTCGACTACATCTATCAGATTGTTGTGTTCGGGTATGTCGTTGTTATTGGCTGGCTGGTGAAAAGCTCAGTGTCAGTGTTGCTCGATATCCCGGTTATCAGCAAAATGGTATTGGCCACTATTCTGTATGTTATGCTGGCTACTGGCACGCTATTTGTGACTCCAGTATTGGCCGGGTTTCAAAAGGGAGAGTTGAATTCGGTTTTTTATATAATGCTGGAACGGTTTGGACTGAGGAATAGGGGCTAGCGATGAGCTATCATCTCGTCACTACTGCAGATGAGCGTACCTGGAAACATGACAGGCCAATTCTGTTTCTGGGCAACTGGTGCATTCGAAGGGATCGACGCCATAAATGGGAAAACCTGAAATTTGAGATGGCGCAGCCTTTCGGTGTTAACGAAAAAGACAGACATGAAAACAATGCGTATATTGATGAGTTATACGTTCTTGTTCTCGATGAGATTACACAAGCTCTCAATCGTTTTCATGCCGCTAATCATGAGCAACGGTATTGGGAAATTCTTCTTGGCCATTGGCTGAAGCGCTATTTATCGGTTGCGTTCAATCGTTATTACAGTGTGGAGCAAGTGCTTAAGTCGCATCCGATTTCCAGCGTCACACGTCTGCAATGTCAACAATATTCCTTGGCTACACAGGATTCATTGTCGTTCATTTGGGCCTGCAATGACAGTGTTTGGAACCACTTTCTATATTTGAACGTTTTGGATTATCTTGGTTTTGAAGCGCCGGTGACGGATAATGTGGAGGTTGATGCCGGAAGCGACGTTGCAGTGTCTGTAACGGAGTCAAAGACCAAGAGCGTTACTCGAAGAATTCAAGACTTACTGACAGAGACAATTTTGCCTGTGCTAAGTCGTCGCCATGATGCGTTTGTTATTAATAGCTATCTTCCGGCGTGGACGGAAGTGCAACTCCAGATCAGTCTGGGGCAAGTACCCCAGAAATGGCGAAACCAATCACTGCCCCATTTCCCAATTAACATGGAGTTGCGCAATTCCTTGAAGTTGGAAGCCAAGCAAGATAAAGGCTTTGAGTGCTTTGTCCGTGGCCTGCTGCCTGTAATAATTCCGGCATGCTACGTGGAGGGTTACCGTGACTTGATTAAGGCAACAGAAACGGTGACATGGCCGCGTTGTCCGCGTTTTGTCTTTACGTCAAACAATTTTGATACGGATGAGGTGTTCAAGGCATGGGCCGCCAATTTAGCGTTGCAGGGGATACCATATTATATCGGTCAACACGGAAACAACTATGGAACATATAAGTATATGTGTCCTTCTATCGAGGAGCGCACGGCGGACAAATTTATAACATGGGGTTGGTCAAAGAATACATCAGTCCATAAGCCGGCAATGATCCTTAAATTGGCAGGGAAGAAAAATATCGTTCCCAACAAAACAGGCGGACTGTTATTGATTGAACTGTGTCGACCGCATAGATTGCCGACATGGGACATCTACCCTGATTTCATGGAATATCTTCAGGAGCAACTACGCTTTGTTTCCGTATTACGGCCTGGAATTCCTAACATGCTAACGGTTCGAATGCATGGTGAGTATATTAAGCATGATATGGATGAAAACTCGTTTTGGCGTGATCATTATCCAGATATTAGGATTGACACTGGGGATTCGAGCATTCAAACCCTGTTGAACGCAAACAGGTTGATAATGCACAGCTATGATTCAAGCGGTATTCTGGAAACTTTGGCTCAAAATATTCCAACTATGGCATTTTGGCAAAACGGGCTATCTCACCTGTGCGATGATGCCAAGCCGTATTACCAGACGTTGATTGATTGTGGCATAATACATCTTTCTCCACAGTCGGCGGCGGAGAAGGTAAACATGGTATGGAGTGATATTTATGCGTGGTGGGACAGCAAGATTGTGCAGAATGCCAGAAGTGTTTTCTGTGATAGATATGCGTGCGTTAGTGAAAATCCAGTACGTAAGCTCAAGGAAATTCTATTGGAGGGCGTTCTGTGACATCCTTATCCCAACCATCGAAAATTCTTGACTTAGGTTGTGGCAAGAAAAAACGGCCTGGAGCAATAGGCGTTGACTACTCTGATCGCCATGATGCCGATGTGATTCATAATTTAAACGTATTTCCGTATCCATTTAAGGATAACGAATTTGACGAAATCTACTTGGATAATGTTTTGGAGCATCTGGACGATCCTTTGGGGGTAATGGCGGAAGTGTATCGAATTTGTGCTGGGGGTGGGCAGGTGAAGGTTATCGTTCCATACTTTCGCTCAGTATGGGCATTTATTGATCCAACGCATAAACATTTTTTTACCGTGGATTCATTTGCGTACTATGACCCCAGCCATAGTATTTGTCAGAGATATGACTATGTCGAAACAAGATTCAAGGTTGAGAGGGTTGTTTTCAACGAAACATTGACTAGTCGTTGGGTAAAGAGGATCATTGTTAAGTTTGCAAATAGATGGCCGCATCGATATGAGCACTATCTGAGTCATTATTTCCCGCTTGATGATATTTCATATTATCTTACGAAGATTCGTATCCCGGTGTGATCCAAAAAGAAGTGATTAAACTCTCAATTTGCATCCCGACCTATAATCGAGCGGCACATTTAGCGAATTGCATAAATTCGATTGTATTGTGTAACTCGCAAGCGAATTTCATGTTTCAGGTATGCATATCTGATAATCATTCCACTGATGAAACAGAAGAAGTGGTTCGTACTGCGCAGTCAGTTATAGATATAAAGTATCAGAGGAATTCAAGCAATCTTGGCATACCAAGGAATTTCCTTAATGTTGTTAACATGGCTGATGGCGATTTCATATGGCTTATCGGTGATGATGATTTATTAATGCCTAATGCCGTTGCTGAACTGTATGATCTAATTGACGCGCACCCAAGCGTTGACTTCTTCTTTGTCAACTCATTTCATTTGAGTACTGCGTATCTGGAAAAATATCCATCTCCTTTTGATACGGCAAACTTGCCCAAAAGCATGATTCCTTTTTCTAGTTGGGGCTCTGCTGGGGAAATGAGCTTTTGGGGCCTTATTAACCCGGAAATATCCTTTGATTTTCTGGGTGGCATGTTTTTGTCGGTTTTTCGAAAAAAAAACTGGGAGCTTAATGCAAATGTGCTTGATGAGAATCTGATTCAAGATGTTCGCACGTTCTCTCATTTCGACAATACTTTTCCGCATGTGAAAATATTCGCACACGCTTTTTCATCGTCAAAGGCATATTTTAATGTCAAGCCATTAAATGTCTGCTTGACAGGTGCTCGGGAATGGGCTCCAATGTATCCTTTTGTAAGAAGTGTACGTTTGGTGGAGGCTCTGGGTGAATATAAAAAAAATGGGCTGCCGTTTATCAAATACATACAATGTAAAAACTTTGCGCTGAGGAATTTCCTCCCAGATCTTGCATACATGTTTATTCATCGAAACATTTCCGGCTTGGCGTATGTAAAGCCTCTGAAGCTAATATTTAGCAACTGTTTATTCCCTAATTTCTATTTTTCAGTAATATATTATTTGATTCGAAAACTTAAAACAATAATTCGAAGGGGGTAGTAAGTAAGTGAAGGTGCAATCAGTGGTCAACGGACTTAATCAGATGGATTCATGCGAGGTGTGCGGTAATGAGTCACTTGCCTCAGTGCTTGACTTGGGCATGCATCCCATGTGCGACGATCTTGTTCCTGTTGGCGATCCCCGCGTTTGCCGGGAGTATCCTGTTGAAATATTGTTTTGTGAGAAATGCCTAACTGCCCATCAACGATTTCAGGTGCCTAAACATGACTTGTTTCCGACATCTTACCATTACCGATCACGCTTTACGTCTGACGTGCTTAGCGGGATGGCCGGGTTGGTCGAGTCATGCGCCGAGAAATTTGGCGATTTGTCGGGCAAGAAGATTCTTGATGTCGGATGCAACGATGGCAGCTTGCTGGACTTCTTTCGGGCAAAGGGTGCCGAAACTATAGGAATCGAGCCAACAGGTGCATTTCTCGATGCAAAGGGGAAAGGACACATTACATTCAACGCCTTTCTTTCTGATGAAATTGCTGATGCCGTTGTTGCTTCACATGGCAAACCAGATTTCATTACTTTCACAAATGTATTTGCGCACATTGAAAATCTTCACGATGTGCTTAACTCGCTTAAGCAATTGATGGCCAAAAATACTGTGATTGTGATTGAAAACCATTATCTGGGATCAGTGCTTGATGGTAATCAGTTTGATACCTTCTACCATGAGCACCCGAGAACGTACAGTTACTCTTCGTTTGTACATATGGCGCTCTCTCTCGACGTGCAGTTGCTCGACGTAGAATTTCCTTCCCGTTACGGCGGAAACATTCGTGTATTTTTGGGGAATGTATCAAATGCCAGCAATAGTTGCGCTATAGATATTGAGGAACTGCGAGTTCGGGAACGTAAGTTTATGGGAAACTTTGCTTCATTATGGAAGAATGTTGAGAGATGGCGCGAAACAAAAACGCCATTCCTGCTTGATCAAGTTCGGAAATATGGCAAGCTGCGAGCCAAGGCGTTTCCGGGACGAGCTGCCATTCTCGTCAAGCTTCTAGGATTGAATGAGGATACGATATCTGCGGTTTATGAAAAACCCGGTTCACTGAAAATAGGGCATTACTTGCCTGGCACTCGGATTCCAATTTGCTCTGATGATGATTTGTTTTCCTCACCTGATTTGACGTTGCCCCTGTTAAATCTGGCTTGGCATATTCCTCTTGAGATTCATAATTATTTATCAGCACATGGCTACACTGGCCCTATTATCGACATATTAAGTGTTGACGATTTTGCATAGTCGGTGGACTGGGTCTGAGCATTAAGCAACGCGTATTTTGACTGCCGTTTAAATAGCTAACGATGGTATTAATTGCTAATAACGATAAGTTAGGATCATGCCCGGATAATATTGCAGTAATCGGCGGTGGCCGTTGGGCCCGAGTACTTACAGAGGTGCTTTGCGGTGTTGTCCCTTCATCCGTCAGGATATCGGTGCATTCTCCACATAATGCAAAAGCGATGTCGTCATGGATTCTTGAGCGTGGACTGGAGCAGCGTGTTTTTGTGTCATCGGGCTTGCCGGTTTTTCCTTTGGGAACATCAAATGCTGCGATAGTGGTCAATGCTGCACGCGATCACGAAAAGTCCATCGAATGGGCAATTACAGCAGGTATCCCGGTTTTGGTTGAAAAGCCGCTAGCGTTGAGTTATTCCGCCACGAAACGTCTTGCGGATTTGGCTCGCAGTCAGAAGACGTATTTTGCTGCAGCCCATGTGTTTCTCTTCGCCAGATATATTCAAACATTATCGAGACTTGTTACTGACGAAGGTCGTGTCCAACATATAAATGTGTTTTGGATGGATCCGCGCGCTGAAAGCCGATATGGGGAGGCGAAAAGCTATGATCCAGGACTGACGATCTTTGCAGATTGGTTGCCACATGTCATGTCCATTCTTAGCACTCTTACGAGCAGCCAAGACCAAAGATGTGAAAAGCTTGAATTGCTGAGGGGCGGAGCATATCTAGAGATTGATCTTGTGCTGGGTGATATTCCATGTCACATCCAGTTGGTTCGAAACGGAATCCGTCGCCAAAGGATCATTGAAGTGGTAGCCCAATCCAAAATGTTCAAATTAGATTTCTCTTCTGAACCTGGAACAATTGTTGCCGGTTCTGCAACACTATGTGGTGATCCTGACTGGGACTCAAAGGCAAAACCCGTTGCCAAAATGTTGGGAGCATTTCTTCAAGGGGCGGTTGGTGGTGTGGGTGATAACAGGCTGGATGTAGAGATTGGCTTGCGAGCCTGTCGAATGATTGATAATGTATCCCCACTCTATCAATCGGCGTTTTCCACCTGGTTGAGTAACAAGCTTTCAATGGTTCAGAATTGCGATGATAGTGATCTGCGCTATGCTTTTGGTGAAATGATTTATGCGGAATATCCTCATTCATCATTGCCTTTAGATCAACGAATTAACCATGTGTATCGGTTTATTTCAGCGCATGTCATGAAATCGTTGAATGCCGATTTAAAATATGATACTTATGTGGAGCTTATCCGTCTGGCATTAAAACAGGGTAATCATCTGTCACAGGATAATTTGATTTAAGCAGGAGAAGAATGAAGTGACAGGGTTTTGCGACGGAATAATTTCCCCCATAAATCATAAGTGGGTGCAAGCAGACGGCGTTGGGTGCATATCCACGGAGACAGTTGTTGGTTCGTAGTAGTGGATTGCGCAATTAACGGTTAGATGTCAGGACAACACGGGAGGCCTATGCAACCATATTCGCTAGTTGACTCTTTTTCCGGCAAGAAAATACTTGTCACCGGTCACACAGGCTTCAAGGGATCTTGGCTCGCATTCCTGTTGCATGAGGCAGGTGCTGAAGTGATGGGATTTGCCTTGCCACCATCAACCGAGGTTAATCACTTTGATTTGCTTGAACTCGGTGGAAAAATACAGAATGTGGCTGGAGACATTCGTGACGCATCACTCATCTCCACCATTTTACATGAATTTCAGCCCGATTATGTGTTTCATCTTGCAGCCCAGGCACTTGTTCGGGCGTCCTATGAGGACGCTGTTACTACCTTCTCAACTAATGTTGTTGGCTCCGTTAATCTATTGGATGCTGTGCGCAAATGTGAGTCTGTGCGTTCTTTGGTTTATATCACTTCGGATAAATGCTATGAGAATGTAGAATGGATTTGGGGGTATAGGGAGAACGATCAACTGGGAGGCCGTGATCCTTACAGCGCATCCAAAGCCGCTGCTGAGATTGCATTTTCTTCATATGCGCGCTCTTTTTTTGACCAGCGTCCTTTGTTAGGCGCTGCAAGTACGAGGGCTGGAAATGTTATTGGTGGAGGTGATTGGGCTGTTGATCGTATCATTCCCGACTGTATTCGTGCAATTGAAGCGGGGGAGCCTGTCCGGTTGCGCAACCCATATGCTACTCGCCCTTGGCAGCATGTGCTAGAGCCGCTTTCGGGTTACCTGTTATTGGCAGCTCGTTTGTATGAAAATCCGAAACAATGGGGAGGAGCTTGGAACTTTGGTCCTTCAACCAGTGAGGTTAGAACCGTAAAAAATGTCGCCGAAGCCATCGTCAGTTACATTGGAAGAGGACGTGTTGAGGTCGTTGAATCTCAGACACAGGTGCATGAAGCGCGATTACTTCAGTTGAATTGTGATAAAGCGCATCAATTGCTGGGCTGGCATCCTCGTTGGCATGTTGATAAAACACTGGAGGCAACAGCTCTTTGGTACAAGACAGTTATGGATGGTGGTAATGCAGAGGCTATTACACGATCACAAATTCATGATTATTTCCCGGAGTTACTATGATTGATGGTGTGATTCTGACGCCGCTGCGTCAAATATTTGATGAGCGTGGCAAGGTCATGCACATGTTACGTGAAGATTCGGCTGTCTTTTCGAGATTTGGCGAGATTTACTTTTCATGCACTCACCCCGGTGTTGTAAAGGCTTGGCATTTGCATAAGGAGATGACTCTTAATTATGCAGTGATTTATGGCGAGATTAAGTTTGTGTTGTATGATGATCGCCACGAAAGCCCAACGCGTGGTGAACTTCAGGAATTCTTTATTTCACCGGAAAATTATATTTTAGTGACAGTGCCCCCCCTGATTTGGAATGGTTTCAAAAGTGTTGGCACCAAGACTGCTATTGTAGCTAATTGTGCGACAATGCCGCATCACCCCGATGAGCTTGAGCGACGGCCAGCTTTTGATGTCAGTATTCCATATGACTGGGGATTAAAGCATCGTTGAATCGCCTTCCGAGTTAATGCCAGAAACAATTTCTGAATAGGAGGTTAGGTTGTGAAAGTTATTCTTCTCGCTGGTGGCTTCGGCACGCGTTTGGCCGAATACACCGACGTTATTCCAAAACCGATGGTGCATATTGGTGGCAAGCCGATTCTCTGGCACATTATGCAGACCTATGCGTATTTCGGACACAAGGATTTTTATGTCGCATTGGGTTACAAGGCATCGGTAATCAAGGAGTATTTTCTTAATTACCGTGCGCTCAACGCCGATTTTACTGTTGATCTTGCGTCTGGCAGCGTCACACCATATCAGGTGGATCCTGTGGACTGGCGTGTAACCCTTGTTAACACGGGTGATTCATCCATGACCGGAGGGCGCGTCAAGCGCATGCAGTCATTTATTGGCAATGAAACTTGCATGCTGACCTACGGTGATGGCTTGGCTGATATTGATCTGGATGCGCTGCTGGCTTTTCATCGTAGTCACGGCAAAATGGTTACAGTCACCGCTGTTCGTCCATCTGCCCGTTTTGGCGAGTTGGAATTGGATGATGCGCGCGTCGCTAGTTTTAAGGAAAAGCCGCAGTTGCATGAGGGTTGGATTAATGGCGGATTCTTTGTGGTCGAACCCGGATTTTTTGACATGATTGCCGGTGATAGCACAATGTTGGAGCGAGAGCCTTTGGCACAGGCGTCAAGTGCAGGCGAGTTGATGGCTTTTCGCCACGATGGTTTCTGGCATTGCATGGACACCAAGCGCGACCATGAATTGCTTGTATCTCTGTGGGAGAAAGGTGCCCCGTGGGTGCTGTAGCTTAATCCGATGCGAGTACTGATCACAGGTGGCTTTGGATATTTGGGCGGGAGGGTTGCGGTCAAATTGGCGCATGAGCCGAGTTACATTGTGCGACTGGGCAGCCGTAAGGCGCAAGTAGCACCCGCTTGGCTTCCTGATGCAGAAACTGTGGCAATGGATGTGCTGGAACCAGCTTCGCTATCGGCAGCCATGCGCGATGTCCGTGCAGTGATACACTTGGCTGCGATGAATGAAAACGAGTGCGTTGCCAACCCCGGCAAGTCAGTCTTGGTCAACACTCTGGGGACTCTGAATGTTTTACGAGCAGCAATTGATGAAGGTGTTGAGCGTTTCATTTATTTCTCGACTGCGCATGTCTACGGTGCGCCTTTGGCGGGTGAGATCACCGAACTGACTTTACCGCGACCCATTCATCCTTATGCAATTTCTCACAAGGGAGCGGAAGATTACGTTTTGGCGGCGCATGATCAGGAAAGAGTCAGAGGAGTTGTGGTGCGTCTGTCGAATGGATTCGGAATGCCTACACACCCTGCAGTTGATCGCTGGACACTATTAGCTAATGATCTCTGCCGTCAAGCCGTGACAACGCGACGCATAATCCTGCGCACCGACGGTTTGCAGCAGCGTGATTTCATCACACTACGGGATGTGGGCAATGCTGTGGCACATCTGTTAGATCTTCCGATGCAGTCAGTTGGTAACGGAGTGTTCAATGTCGGTGGCGACTCATCAATAACCGTGTGGGATATGGCGAACAAAATAGCCGACCGTTGCCACGCAACGCTCGGCTATAGGCCGAAACTTGAGCGACCGGAACCGCGACCAGGTGGGATCAACTCTGCTGAGTTGCATTACAAAATAGACAAACTTAAGCAGACAGGTTTTTCTCTTGTTGGAGACCTATGTGATGAGATAGATATGACGCTTAAGCTCTGCAAACAAGCCTTTGGAGATGCCTGATGGCCGGATCGGAGCCGCTCATATCGATTGTTATTCCAACATATAATCGCGCCTTATTGCTGCGTCGAGCCTTGCAATCTGTGCTGGAGCAGACAATAGTGGAATGGGAAGTCTTGGTTGTTGATAATCACTCCAATGACGACACCGACGATGTGGTGATGGGTTTTAACGATCCGCGCATTAGATTACTGAAAATTCATAATAACGGAATTATTGCGGCTTCACGGAATTTGGGCATTAATGAGGCCTGCGGTAAGTGGGTTGCTTTTCTGGATTCAGACGACTGGTGGACACCGGTAAAATTGGAAGTCTCGTTGAACGCACTGAGCGAAGGGAATGATATTGTTTATCACGATCTGGCTCTGATCACGAATGGGTGGATGGATTATTTGCGTCGAAGGGTTCAGACGTGGCAAGTTCGCTCCCCCGCATACAGAGACTTGAAAATGCGTGGTAACGCAATAGCAACATCCAGTGTAGTCGTGAATCGTGCGCTGATAATAGAGCTTGGCGGATTGTCGGAACGTCCGGATTTGGTTACATGTGAAGATTTCGAGTGCTGGCTGCGGCTTGCGCAAGTGACAGAGAGATTCTGCCGATTGCAGGGTACATATGGATATTATTGGAGTGCTGGCGATAACACTAGTTCGTCTGGAAAAAAAATCAGCAGCTTGGCCGCGATAGCAGAGCTGCATTTAGATAGCGAAACGGAAGCTGCGGCTTTGCCGGTATGGTATAGATATGCGTTGGGAAGCTCGAACTTCCATTTGAAGAACTACCAAGACGCCAGGCGGATTGTGGCATCTATACCGATGATGAAGGTGCCTGCATCAACATTTCTCAAGCTATTGTATATGAGACTGTACATGGTTATGTTGCGTTCAGCATGAATGTCCGTGCCGTTTCTTGGAGGTGGCCACCATATTTTTCAATTGTGTTGGTAAGCGTTTTAATATTTCAAGTATCTGTTATACCGGATAGCTTGGGCATAAAGCCTGTCGGAAGGGTCGCAAACGTAATAATACTATCCACTTTTTTTGCTTTGATGATTTCTGCAATGGCTCGAAATAAACATGTGGCTGTATATAATTATTACATTGCTCCAATTTTGCTTATAGTAATTGGTTATACTATTAATATATTGCGAAGCTTCAACATTGAAGCCCTGGGATGGTTTAGCATTTTATTGCCATGGATGGCTGCGCTCTCAATACCATTTAACAAAAAACTTGATGTATCGAAGTCATGGGATATCTATTACCAATTCATGCTGATCACGACTGTAATAACGGTGTTTGAATACATTGCTGTCTTTTCCGGGATGATTGTTCCTGCTGTAATAGAGACTGATCGCGGAGTATTCTTGAAAGGCGTTTTAAGTATTTTTCACGGCCTGGATGACGGCGAAATACATTACAGGTATTATGGTGTTTTTGCGGAGCCGGGAACAGCGGCAATGTTCCTTTTAATCGGCTTGACCTATGCGCTTGTTCATTCAAAAAAAACAGGATCAATTATTTTTCTTGTAGCAATTTATTTGACGGATTCTTTAGGTGGTTTTGTATCGTTGGTGATTGTGTGTGTGTTATTTGCGATTTGGAAGTGCAATGAATCGCGTAGTCCTTTAATTGCAAGGTTGCTAATGATATTAATAATCACATCCGTATCTGTGAGTTCGATCAGCTACTTCTACACTCGTTATGAAGAAAAGCAAGAATCGACCCGGGAATCGGCAGTGGTGCGGAAAGATAACGTTGATAATTTTGCAAATAACTTTGTTAGTTCGTTAGCCAGATATCCATTCGGATTTGAATTGATAGGAAAATCGCTTTCGGATTTAGAGTCTAACAGCAGATACTATGGATCGAATCTTACATTCTATGTGGCGTTTGTTCAAGGTGGTATTCTGGGATTTGCCGGATATACACTATTCACTTTGATGGTTGTGACGATTACGATTAAATATTTTTTCAAAAGATACTGCGGGAATAAATTGTTGGCATGTGTTTTTGTAAGCCTCCCTGCTCTTCTGATGTTTACATTCCAAAGAACAACAATATTTGAGTCTGCATTATTTTCTTTTCTATATGCCTCTCCGCTGATTCGAGTGATGTGCGATAAGTGGCTTCACGTGCGAACTACACGCCGGACTTGCTTCCTGAAAGATGCAAACAGCGTCGGATTTATTCAGCCGGGGAAGGTGACTAACTAATCAGATGCCTTCAGGCGGGTAATCATCCCGAATGACCGGCAAGTGAGACATGGGAGCGTTATGGCAAATGATATAATTTTCATAGGAAATGCACGTGATTACCATGCTATGGATTGGTTCCGAGCTATAAAAAAAGTATGTAGCAATAGAAAGGTTCTGTTTGCAACAGACCTGATTGATAGTGAAGCTCATCTCAAAATAGTGCGAGAAGATGATGATATCATCAACTTGTACAATATCGACTGGATGCTATTCAAGAAGCAGACTACCATGGGCAACGTGTGGAGAAATAGTGCTAAGTTTCTTGTTTCTCCCGTACAAATATTGAAAATCAGGACAATTGCCAGAAAGCACCCAAACGCCGTTTATCATGCGCATACAATGTATTATATGTTTTTGTGCTGGCTGGCTGGGATCAAATTTATTGGCACTCCTCAAGGTAGCGAGGTGTTGGTTCGGCCAGACAGGTCATCAATTTACAAGCATTTTGCCTGCAAATCATTAAAAGCTGCAACTCATATTATTGTTGACTCCGTCAGTTTGCAAAATAAAATTAGGGAACTATGCGGTAAGGAAGCAGTTGTTATACAAAATGGCATTGACGTTCCCCCTATACTGCAAAAAGCCAATCGCAGAGTTGGACGGTCTGGCGTCCATTCTTTTAGAGGGATGTATCCGATTTACCGTATCGATGAAATTCTTGCCGGACGTGCGAAATCCAGGACAAGACCATCATTATCATTCAGCTATCCTTTCTGGGAAGAGGAATATAAGCGTACAATTATGTCAAAACTTGATCCCGGCGATCTGGATTTGGGGCGGCTTCCAGCAAAGGATACAGTTTATGAGTTGCTTTCATCGGCATTGCTGGCGATATCTATTCCTAAAAGTGATTCATCACCAAGAAGCGTATATGAAGCGATATTCTGTGGATGCTGTGTTGCCGTAACCTTCAATATGTGGATTGACAGTCTGCCTTCCTGTATGAGATCCAGATTATTCATTGTTGATCTTGAGGATGAGGAGTGGTTTGATAAGGCTATCGAGTTTGCACAATCAATCACAAAAGAACCATATATCCCATCACAGATGGCTCTTGATTTGCTCGATCAGGAACGAACAATGAAGAGAGTGGCTGATTTATTCTACAATAGTTAGACATGCCTTCTGCTTGCGTGAGAATCGATTGGACTGCTATGATAACGCACTGAATATTAAGGTGTTATTGGAATTATTATGAGAGCTTGCGCAACGCTTATATTATGGAGAAGCCATTATGAAAATTCTTGTCACAGGTGCTGACGGTTTTATCGGTTCTCATCTCACAGAAGCGCTGGTTCGCAATGGGCATGATGTTCGTGCCTTTGTTCAATACAACTCCTTCAGTTCCTGGGGGTGGCTGGATGATTGCGCGCAGGATGTGAAAGGCAAATTCGAGGTGTTCCCGGGCGATGTCCGGGATCCGCATGGAATCAAGACAGCCATGCAAAATTGCGATGCGGTTTTGCATCTGGCAGCTTTGATTGCCATCCCATACTCATACCACTCGCCAGATACCTATATTGACACGAACATTAAAGGCACGCTCAATGTGGTGCAGGCAGCGCGCGAGCTTGGAATTGGCAGGGTAGTCCACACATCTACCAGCGAGGTTTATGGGACTGCGCGGTTTGTGCCTATCACCGAGGATCACCCTTTACAGGGGCAATCGCCTTATTCCGCAAGCAAAATCGGAGCCGATCAGATCGCCTTGTCATTTTACATGTCTTTCGGCACGCCTGTGGTTGTGCTGAGACCATTCAATACATATGGCCCCCGCCAGTCATGCAGGGCGGTGATCCCCACCATTATCACCCAGATCGCCAATGGCAAGCGGCAAATCAAGTTAGGTGCTGTGCATCCTACAAGGGATTTTAACTATGTTAGCGATACAGTTGCCGGTTTTATGGCCGCCCTTGCGTCTGAAAATGGCATGGGCGAGGTTATTAACATCGGCAGCAACTTCGAAATATCGATAGGAGATACCGTAAGCGCAATTGCCGAGGTGATGGGCGTCGAGATCGAGATACTCTGCGACGAACAGCGTCTTAGGCCGGAAATGAGTGAAGTGGAGCGTTTGTGGGCATCCAATGACAAAGCTCGTGAATTATTGGGCTGGCAACCCCGGTTTGGCGGACGGGATGGATTCCGTCGCGGTTTGTCTGAAACCGTGGATTGGTTCATTAAGGCGTCTAATCTTGTGAAATATAAGGCGGATATCTACAATGTCTAAGCGGGCAATTATTCTTGCAGGCGGCAAAGGAACGCGGCTTCGTCCTTACACACTGGTGCTGCCAAAGCCGCTCATGCCGATTGGCGAATACCCTATTCTTGAGGTCATTGTCAAGCAACTTGTCACCGCTGGATTTGATCACATTACCATGGCGGTAAACCACCAGGCTGAAATAATCAAGGCTTTTTTTATGGATGGCAGCAAGTGGGGCATACGAATCGATTACTCGCTCGAAAACAAACCGCTTAGCACCATGGGGCCTCTTAAGCTCATCGATGACCTTAGTGATGATTTTCTGGTGATGAATGGCGACATACTTACCGATCTTGATTACGCGGATTTATTTGAGACTCACGTCCGGCACAACGAGATGTTCACGATATCTTCCCATATCCGCGAACAACTGGTTGACTACGGCGTATTGGAAACGGCTGAAGGACGCCTGCTGGGTTTGCGCGAAAAACCACGTTTGAATTATGAAGTAAGCATGGGCGTGTACGTCATGTCCAAGCGCGCTCTTGCTTTCATCCCTGCGGATAAGGCATACGGGTTTGATCACCTCATGTATGACATGATTGCCGCCGGACAGAACGTGGCTGTGCGCAAATTTTCAGGCTACTGGCTGGATATCGGCAGACCCGATGATTATGCTCAAGCGATTGATGAATTCGAGAGCATGCGCACCAGGTTCATTGGCGAATAGATGAACAGCATATTGGTAACAGGCTCTGGAGGTTTTATCGGATTGCATCTCGTGCGCGCTCTGCGAGATGCTGGTCACTCTGTGCTTGAGTTGAGCAGTGCGGATGGTGATATAGCTGATCCCGCAACTCTAGAGCGGTTCCAAGGAACTTCATTGGAGTTTGTGTTTCATCTTGCAGGACGCACCTATGTGCCGGATTCCTGGCTGGATCCGGCGGATTTTCAGCGTGTGAATGTGACTGGCACCGTCAATGTGCTTGAACTGTGTCGCAAGCTGAAAATACCTATGACGTATGTCAGCGCTTATTTATATGGCATTCCGGCATCCCTGCCAATCAAGGAAACTGACAGGATGGAACCAAATAATCCGTATGCCCTGTCCAAGTTTATGGCTGAGGGCATGTGTTCCTTCTATGCGGCTCATTTTGATGTTCCTGTAACCATCATTCGCCCATTCAATATTTATGGACCAGGGCAAAAGCCACATTTCCTAATTCCAGAAATTGTTTCCCAGGTAACGGCTGGTCAATCCATTCGCGTCAAGGATATGACGCCACGCAGGGACTACCTGTACATTGATGATTTGATTGATGGTCTCCTATGCACAATGGGTAGCGCAGCAGGGTGTCGGGTTTACAATTTGGGATATGGCAGTTCATTGAGTGTGAAAGAGATCATTGGCATTATCCAGTCTGTGGCTGGTACCTCACTAAAAATTTTTTGTGAAAACGTGACACGCAAGAACGAAATACGGGACGTATATGCGGACATTGCCAAGGCTAGGCAAGATTTGGGTTGGCATCCAAAGAATAGCTTGGCCGAAGGCATTGCGAAAATACTTGGCAGGAGTGGAAAATATGAGCATTAATAAATATCAAATATGCACAAATTGTGTAATGGACACAACTGATACAAAAATAACCTTCGATGATAAAGGTGTATGTGACCATTGTAATGGCTTCTTCATGGATATACTGCCAAATTGGCATACCGACGAAAGAGGATGGCAGAGCCTTCAGGTTATCATTGATAAAATCAAAAAAGAAGGAGTTGGGAAGGATTTTGACTGCATAATCGGCATGAGCGGGGGCATAGACAGCTCCTATTTGACCTATGTTGCCAAAGAGATGCTTGGGTTGCGGCCATTGGTGTTTCATGTTGATGCCGGATGGAATTCGCAGATTGCTGTAAACAATATAGAAAAACTGGTTGACAAGCTTGGACTGGACTTATATACGGAAGTGATCGACTGGGAGGAGATGCGCGACCTTCAACTGGCGTTCTTCAAGTCCGGCGTTCCCCACATCGATACTCCGCAGGATCATGCCTTCTTTGCTACGATGTACAATTTCGCGGAGAAGTATAATGTCCGGTACATTCTTACTGGGGCAAATTATTCCACCGAATGTGTAAGAAACCCTGTCGAATGGATGTATTATCAGTCCGATTCCATGCAATTGCTGGACATACACGATAAATTCGGAACGCAACCGCTTCTAAATTTCCCGATAACAAGCATTTTGAGGCACAAGATTTATCTGCGGTATTTCAAGAAGATACAGGTGGTTACGCCACTTAATTACCTGCCCTACATGAAAGCGGACGCTATGCGTCTGCTGGAAGAGAGCTTTGGCTGGCAACCCTATCCCCAGAAGCATTTTGAGTCTAGGTTCACCAAGTTTTATGAAGGCTACTGGTTGCCGAAGAAGTTCGGGTACGACACGAGGAAGGTGCAGTACTCCAGCCTGATACTGACCAACCAGATGACGAGAGCTGAAGCTCTGGAGAAGTTGTCGAGCCCTCCGTATGATGAAGAAACCATCGCGCAGGATTTTGAATATGTGGCTACAAAGCTGGGGATTTCCGTGGAGGAACTTCAGGGGTATATGGATGATCCGAATAAATCGTACAGGGACTACAAATCTCAGGAGAATATCTATGCTGTGGGTTCCAGGTTAATGAGACTTTTGGGTCTGCAACTGGGCGGCAAACGATGATTGCAATTGTTAATTATGGATTGGGCAATATTAATGCCTTCGCCAATATCTATAAGCGGCTTAATATAGCAGTACAGATAGTTTCTACGCCGGAAGAACTGCATGCCGCGGAAAAGATCATCCTGCCTGGTGTTGGAGCATTTGACTGGGCGATGACGCGTTTGAACGAATCCGGAATGAGGGATGAGCTTGAGGAGTTGGTGCAGAGGAAGGGCAGGCCGGTTCTGGGCATTTGCGTAGGCATGCAGATGATGGCCAAAAGGAGCGATGAGGGCGTTATGGCGGGCCTTGGCTGGATCGACGCCGAAGTCAGGAGATTCGACGATTCATTGTTTACGCAGATGACGCATCTTCCACATATGGGCTGGAACGATGTGTCGCCGTGCAGTGATGAGGGGCTGTTCAGAAATCTTGGATCGGGCGCCCGTTTTTACTTTCTGCATTCGTATTATTTCGTGCCTCAGAACTTGGATCACATACTGGCGGCTACGGACTACAATGGTACGTATGCATCAAGCGTGCGATCGGGAAACGTCTTTGGAGTGCAATTTCACCCCGAGAAAAGCCACCAATGGGGAATCCAGCTTCTGAAAAATTTTGCCGAGATATAAATATGCTGCGTCCAAGAATAATCCCATGCCTGCTTATTAAGAACAACGGACTCGTCAAGACTGTGAAGTTCGCAAACCCAAAGTATGTGGGCGATCCGATCAACGCGGTCAAGATTTTCAACGAGAAGGAAGTGGATGAATTAATTGTTTCAGACATCGATGCTTCCGTATATAACAAAGAGCCCGATTATGCCCGGATCAGGAACCTTGCCGCGGAATGCCGGATGCCGCTTTGCTATGGCGGCGGAGTCAAGACCGTGGAACAGGTGGAAAGAATTATCAGTCTTGGCGTTGAGAAGGTAGCCGTTAGTTCGGCAGCGGTAGACAACCCCGAACTTATTGCTGGTATGTCTGCGGTCGTAGGCAGTCAGAGTGTGGTTGTGGTTATGGATGTGAAGAAGGGTAAAAACGGCAAGTACGAAATCTGGACTCACAACGGCGGTAGGGCGACAGGCAAGTGTCCGGTTGCATTTGCCAAGCTCATGGAAAGTCTTGGCGCCGGAGAGGTGGTGGTTAACTCCATCGATAATGACGGCGTCATGAAAGGCTACGATATGTCGCTTGCTCGCATGATCCGGGAATCGATCACCCTGCCGCTAACGGTGCTTGGTGGCGCGGGTTCGCTCAAGGACATCGGTGAATTGATTGATGCGTTCGGGATTGTGGGAGCCGCCGCTGGCAGTCTGTTTGTATTCAAGGGTGTTTATCGGGCGGTATTGATCAACTATCCGAGTCGGGTTGAAAAAGATGCGCTTGCTGCACAAGCGCACCGATTGGACTGATTCCGGATATGGAAAGATTGGGAACAGATTATTGAAACAGATTCTTCAATCCCTCAAGACGGGCGCGACTGAGGCCGCTGAAATACCATGCCCAACCGTTCAGCGGGGACAGTTGCTTATTCGCTCCTCCCGCACGCTGGTTTCCGCCGGAACGGAACGCATGTTGTTGGAGTTTGGCAAGGCAGGCTGGTTGGATAAAGCCCGCCAGCAGCCCGACAAGGTGCGCATGGTTCTAGACAAGATCAGAACCGATGGCCTAATGCCTACGATAGAGGCAGTTTTCAATAAACTGGATCAACCATTGCCGCTTGGCTATTGCAATGTCGGCACTGTAATGGAGCTTGGAAGCGGAGTTTCCGGCTTCTCAATAGGTGACCGCGTGGCTTCCAACGGCAAGCATGCCGAGGTGGTGAGCGTGCCGCTGAATCTGTGCGCCAAGGTGCCCGATGGCGTGTCGGATGATGAAGCCTCTTTTACGGTAATCGGCGCGATTGCGTTGCAAGGGATACGTTTGGCGCAGCCGACACTGGGGGAGGCGGTGGTGGTGACAGGCTTGGGATTGATCGGTCTGATGACGGTTCAATTGTTGCGCGCTCATGGCTGTCGCGTGTTGGGACTGGATTTCGATCCGGAAAAGTTGGCGCTGGCGCAACAGTTTGGTGCAGATATCGTTGATCTGTCTATCGGACAAGACCCTGTTGCGGCTGCTGAAGCGTTTTCGCGTGGGCGGGGGGTGGATGCCGTGATAGTAACGGCTGCCACCAAGAGCAGCGAGCCGATTCATCAGGCGGCATTAATGTGCAGAAAACGCGGACGGATTGTGCTGGTTGGGGTGACAGGACTGGAATTGTCGCGGGAGGATTTCTTCAAGAAGGAACTGACCTTTCAGGTTTCGGCTTCCTATGGGCCGGGACGCTATGACCCTAATTACGAGGAAAAGGGGCAGGACTATCCTGTGGGGTTTGTGCGCTGGACCGAGCAGCGCAACTTTGAAGCCGTGCTGGACATGATGGCCGCCGACAGGCTGAACATGAACCCGCTTATTTCCCATCGCTTCAATTTGAACGATGCGGAACAGGCGTATGCTCTGATCGGCGGTGCCGGGCCTTCACTTGGTATCGTGCTGCAGTACCAGACGGTTTCAGAAACACCCGATGATGTGTTGCGCAATACTATTGTAAAACTTGCCGATTCTGCCGGCTCAACAGTGCCGGGCAAGGCTACGATTGCGGTGATCGGCTCGGGAAACTATGCAACCGCCGTCTTGATTCCTGCCTTCAAGTCCGCAGGCGCATATCTGAAAACCGTAGTATCCAGTGGTGGCGTAAGCGGCCTGCATGCAGGCCGTAAATTTGGATTCGATGAAACCACCACCGCTACAGGAAGTGTGTTTGTTCATAAAGAAGTCAATGCGGTGGTGGTGGCTACGCGCCACGACAGTCATGCCGGATTTGTATTGAAAGCCATGGAGGTCGGCAAGCACGTCTTTGTGGAAAAGCCGCTTTGTCTGACACTGGATGAACTCAAGCGGATTGAGATGGCCCATAACCCGGACGGTTCCATGGTGATGGTCGGATTCAACCGCCGATTCGCACCACAGATTCAAAAGATCAAGAGCCTCCTGACCGGTGTTCCCGGTGCCAAGTCATTTGTGATGACGGTGAACGCCGGGGCGATTCCTGCTGAGCACTGGACTCAGAACCGTGAGGTTGGTGGCGGGCGAATCATCGGAGAAGCCTGCCACTTCATCGATCTGCTGCGCTTTCTTGCAGACACAACCATCGCCGGTTATAGTGTCATGAAGATGAAGTCGCAGACGGATGACACGGTTTCCATCGGTCTGCGGTTTGCCGATGGTTCGATGGGCGCAGTCCATTATCTGGCCAATGGATGCAAGTCCTTTCCCAAGGAACGGCTTGAAGTATTTGCCGCCGGACGGGTGCTGCAACTCGATAATTTCCGTAAACTGACCGGTTTCGGTTGGCCAGGATTCGGCAGGATGCACCTATGGCGTCAGGACAAGGGGCAGAATGCCTGTGTGGCGGCCTTTGTGAAGGCGGTTGAGAAAGGTCTGGCGGCTCCAATTCCATTTAAGGAAATAATGGAAGTGAGCCGGGTGACTATTGAAATGGCCGAGGCGTTGCATGGGGATAAAGCATGAAGACGCCTTTAATCGACATTATCGCCGGAGCCCGCCCCAACTTCATGAAGATTGCGCCGATAATCAGGGCGCTTGATGCTCGTAGCGCGGAAGGCGGGCTGTTGCGGTATCGTCTGGTGCATACAGGGCAGCACTATGACGCCAGCATGTCCGGAGATTTTTTCGTGCAATTGGGCATTCCAGAACCGGATGTCAATCTGGAAGTAGGTTCCGGAACTCAAGCCGAGCAAACATCAGCAATCATGGTTAGCTATGAAAAGCTTCTGCTGGCGCAGCGCAGTGACCTGTGTCTGGTGGTGGGTGATGTAACATCCACCATGGCCTGCTCGATTACGGCTCAGAAGCTTTGTGTTCCGGTGGCGCATGTGGAAGGCGGCATTCGCTCAGGTGACTGGACAATGCCGGAGGAAATCAACCGGATGGTGACGGATGCAATCACGAATTATTTCTTCACTACAAGCGAGATTGCGAATCAGAACCTGCGACGATCCGGCGTATCTGACGAACGTATATTTTTCGTCGGCAACACCATGATAGATAGTTTACTGGCAAACATGGATCGGCTCCGTGCTCCCGCATTTTGGAGTGTAATGGGACTTGAAGCCGGACAATACATGGTAGTCACCTTGCACCGGCCCGCAAACGTGGATGGAGTCGATCAGTTGCTGGCGATGTTGCTGGCTATCGGAAACAACTGTCGCAACCTGCCTGTCGTTTTTCCCGTCCACCCGCGTACAGCCAAGTCACTGCGCGGATTGGATGGACTGCCGGACAGTATTAAGCTGGTTGAGCCCCAGCCGTATCTGGAGTTCAACTATCTTGTTAAGCACGCAAAGGCGGTGATCACAGACTCAGGAGGTGTCACCGAAGAAACCACAGTGATGGGCGTGCCCTGCATGACACTGCGCGACACCACTGAGCGCCCGGAGACTGTGACCATCGGAACCAACGAGTTGATCGGTACGGAACCGGCCAGACTGAAGCCGGCGATGGATAAACTTTTCGCCGGGCAATGGAAGACGGGTGGGATTCCTGAGAAGTGGGACGGCAGGGCTGGCGAGCGTATTGTGAAAGCGTTGCACCATCTGCTTTGCTGAATAATCAAGTAGAGTGAAAATGCTGTCCCGGTATTTGCACACATTGCGCTATCTGCGGCCTGTTCAGTTCTATGGCCGTGCCTGGTTCAAGCTAAGCAAGCCCCGCATTGACTTTGCCGAGGCTCCTGCATTACGAACGATGAGCGGCAATTGGGTGCCTCCAGCCAGGCGGCGGCCTAGCTTGCTTGAACCGCTTAGTTTTCGTTTTCTTAACAGCGAGCACGAATTGACGGATGCGTCTTTTTGGGACAATCCGGCGCTGGAGAAGCTTTGGCGTTACAACCTCCATTATTTCGATGACCTGAATGCTGAGGATGCGGAATCCCGAATCGACTGGCACAGGGAGTTGATGCCCCGCTGGGTGCTTGAGAACCCGCCGGCTAAGGGAACCGGTTGGGAGCCGTATCCGGTATCAATGCGTGTTGTCAACTGGATCAAGTGGGCGTTGTCGGGGAATAACCTCGCACCTGATTGCCTGCACAGTCTGGCTGTTCAGGCCAGGTGGCTTTCTCGCCGCATGGAGATTCACCTGCTCGGTAATCATCTTTTAACAAACGCCAAGGCATTGGTGTTCGCCGGATTGTTCTTCAGCGGTCCGGAATCGGAGCTATGGCTGGAGAAGGGCCTACGGTTTCTGGCGCGCGAGGTTCCGGAACAGATTCTGGCCGATGGCGGCCAGTTCGAGCGCAGCACCATGTATCATGCCCTTGCGCTGGAAGACATGCTGGACATCTGCAATGTTACGCAGGCATTTCAGGATGCAGTTCCGTCGTACCGGGCCTCTGTGCAGGTTGCGATCCAACTTGACGTTGTCAGCCGTATGAGGAACTGGTTGGCTGCGATGTGTCACCCGGATGGGGGAATATCGTTTTTCAACGATTCGGCAACAGGAATATCCCCTCCACTGGAGGAACTTGAGGCGTATGCTGAAAGGCTTGGTTTCCCAACGCTTCCGGATGAGCGTGATGGCGCGACGCATCTGGCTGACAGCGGCTACATTCGCATTCAACAGGGGGGTATGGTTGCCTTGCTGGATGTGGCTCCAGTAGGGCCTGATTACCTGCCGGGTCATGCGCACGCGGATACCCTCTCTTTTGAACTGTCGTTGTCCGGTCAACGGGTTATTGTGAATTCTGGTACTTCATGTTATGGCAATGATGCCGAGCGGTTGCGGCAGCGCGGAACGGCGGCGCACAATACGGTGGTTGTGGATGAGCAAAATTCTTCCGAGGTCTGGTCAGGCTTTCGCGTTGCGCGACGGGCTCGTCCTATTGGCCTGAGTCTGACTTGCAATGGCGGGATTGAAGTGCGTTGCGCTCACGATGGCTATCGGCGATTGCCGGGCAAGCCGGAGCATATGCGGCGGTGGTTGTTCGGCACTACTGCCCTAGTGGTGGAAGATCGGATTTCCGGCGGATTTGGTCGCGCCGAGGCTCGGTTTCATCTTCATCCCCAGGTCGTAATCTCTGGAAGAAGTGTTGATTCCCGTGGATGTGCAAAAGTAGTACTGCAGTTGCCAAAAGGGGAGAAGGTACAGGTTACAGTGGATGGCGGTTTGTTGCGCGAGGAGATTTCCACATGGCATCCTGAATTCGGACTTAGCCTGCGGAGCCTTTGTCTTGTAGCGGACATCAAGGGTTCAGTGCTTCGTACGCATCTTGAATGGTCGGACGCGGCATGAAGATTCTGGTGCTTAGCTTTTATTTCCGCCCTGACCTGAGCGCAGGCTCTTTCCGGACAACTGCGCTTGTTGATGCCCTCTGCAAGCTTGTTCCAGCCGATGCGCAGATCGACGTGATAACGACATTGCCCAACCGGTACCACTCATACACCGCGGATGCGCCGCTACTGGAACAAAAGGCCGGAATGTTCATTTCCAGAATAACGTTGCCGAAACACCAAAGCGGGTTATTGGATCAGTCCAAGGCGTTCCTGACATTTTCCCGTGGGGCCGGTCGGCAGGTTGCCGGGCAGCATTATGACATCATTTTCGCCACCTCAAGTCGGCTGATGACGGCAGTACTGGGCGCCTGGTTTGCACAACGAATGAGCGCAAAGCTTTATCTTGATATTCGGGATATCTTTGCTGATACCATTAAAGATCTGTTGCCGCGCAAGGTATCGTGGATTGTTACACCCATCTTTTCGATGCTGGAAAAGTGGGCGATCAAGAAAGCCGATAAAGTGAACCTTGTATCAGCAGGATTCTCCGAGTATTTTAGTGCGCGTTATCCGCAGCGGCGATTCTCGTATTTCACCAACGGCATCGACGACGAGTTTCTGGCGGCTGCGCCCAACCAATTATCTGAACCATCCAATGTCGCCGAGGATCGACCGTTTACCGTGCTATATGCGGGGAACATGGGTGATGGACAGGGACTGCATGCGATTATTCCTGATCTGGCGGGACGGATGGGAGCACGTGTTCAGTTCAAAATTATTGGAGACGGCGGACGCAGGCGAGCGCTGGAGACGGCGCTATCGGAAAGGGGAGTTGTAAACGTGGAGTTGCTCCCCCCCCTCAAGCGAGACTCGCTACTTGAAGCCTATAAAACTGCGGATGTCCTGTTCCTGCATCTAAACGATTACAATGCATTTAAAAAGGTGCTGCCCTCCAAGCTTTTTGAATATGCGGCGTTGGGCAAACCGGTGTGGGCCGGGGTTGCAGGGTACGCGGCTGAGTTCGTAAAATCAGAGATCGATAACTCGGCGGTTTTTCATCCGTGCGACGTCGAGGATGCCGTGAGTTCATTCGATAAATTGATAATAAAAAATTCACCGCGCAATGCTTTTGTTGACAAGTATGCGCGTGTCAACATAAGCCGGCAAATGGCTGAAGATATTCTAGCAGTGGCCGCCGGAAAACAATAGCATGTTCGTATTGGTTACCGGTGCAAGTGGCTTTATTGGCAATGCTGTGCTGAGCCGTTTAAACTCCGATAGGGGTCTTCGGCTTCGCGGTGCAGTGCGTTGTCATGTGCAGGATATGCCGCGCGGCGTTGAGCCTGTGATGATAGGCGATTTATCGCCGGACACAGACTGGAGCGGAGCGGTCATCGGAGTGGACGCTGTTGTGCATGCCGCCGCCCGTGTGCATGTGATGCGCGAAGAGGCTTCCGATTCACTGGCCGAATTCCGGCGCGTAAATGTTGCGGGAACCTTGAACCTGGCGCGCCAAGCGGCTGAGGCGGGCGCACGACGTTTTGTATTTATCAGTTCGATCAAGGTTAACGGTGAGGATACTTTGCCGGGGCGGCCCTTCACTGCCGATGACGTGCCGTTACCAGTTGATGCCTACGGAATATCCAAGCACGAAGCCGAGATCGGATTGCGGCAGGTGGCTCTGGAGACAGGGCTGGAGGTAGTAATCCTGCGTCCTCCTCTTGTTTACGGGCCTAAGGTGAAAGCCAACTTCATGAGGTTGCTTGGCTTGATAAATAGTGGTGTTCCGTTGCCGTTTACCAGCATCAGAAATAGCCGCAGCATGATCTATTTGGGGAATTTTGTTGATGCAATCGTGCAATGCATCAGCCATCCTGCTGCTGCAGGGCAGACATTTCTGGTCAGTGATGGACAGGATGTCTCAACCCCTGACCTGATAAAAAAGATTGCATGGGCGATTGGGAAAAGTCCCCGCCTGTTGCCTTGTCCGCTGTCAGTGCTGAAAACAATCGGCAAGATCGCCGGTAAAGGCTCGGAGGTTGAGAGGCTTATCGGTTCCCTTGAAATCGACAGTTCCTGGATAAGGGAACGATTAGACTGGAAACCGCCGTTTACACTTGACGATGGAATTTCGGGAACCGTTTCATGGTATCTTGCAAGATAATCGTGAGGGTATCCTGTTATATCTATAGATGAATTATATAGAAATGACCGCAATTTCCTTGTTCATTTTCACCTGTCTCATGTCGTGGTGGTTGACGGGGCGGTTCAGCGACCCGACGTCAAAACTTTATCTGGTGGATAATCCTAACGAGCGCTCCCTTCACGAGCATCCGACACCGCGTTCCGGTGGACTTGCTATTGTTTTTAGCCTCATAGTCACATTGCCTGTTGTTGCGATAACGTCAAAAATACCTGAGGGCGTACAATTCATTTTTCTCGGCGCTGCAATAGTAGCCGTCATTTCATGGCTGGATGACCGGCTGGGCATTTCTCCCCCCATCCGTCTGTTGCTTCAGATGCTGGCAGCGTTTGTGATATTGACGGGAGGATTTGGCGATGTGATTGTTGCGTTGGTTGGGACGACAATGACGGATTTGGGGCGATCCGCCCTTCTCCTGCCGTTTTTATTCATTGTCTGGATGACCAACCTTTACAATTTCATGGATGGAATGGACGGATTCGCTGGTGGCATGGGTGTGAGTGGTTTCGGCTTTTTGGCTCTGCTCGGGTTTCAGGATGGCCAAGAGTTTTTTGCATTGTCAGCCATTCTTATTGTTGGAGCAAACTTGGGATTTCTCGTCCATAATTTCCCACCGGCACGCATATTCATGGGAGATACCGGTTCCGCAACCATGGGTTTCATGGCCGCCGGGTTTTCGCTTTGGGGCTTGCGTGAAGGCATCTTTCATATATGGACGCCTCTGCTGATATTTTCTCCGTTTATTGTCGATGCTACTTTAGTGCTGGTCAGACGCGCACTGAATGGCGAACGGGTATGGGAAGCGCATAGAAGCCACTACTATCAGCGTCTTGTCAGGATGGGATGGGGACACAGGAAAACCGTACTGGTGGAATATGTTATCATGGCTTCGGCTGGAGGGTCAGCCGTCGTTTTTGAATGGCGCAACATGAATCCAACGTGCGTTTTATCTGCTTGGGGCATTGCATACGCACTGTTGATCCTTCTCATTCACGTGAAGGAGAACTCGCTCGGCGTGAAGCCGACCTGACGGTGGTTATCAAGGGGAATAGGGGTGTGAAATGGGGTTGAACATATTTTCAGTTGTCAGAAGGTTAAATCGGCATTACACTTTTCCCATGCTTCCAGTTACATCCAGCTCCCTCAACCGCGCCATGTTTTTCCTTCTGGCCGACGCACTGATTCTCTCCTTCTCGTTTCTTGTTTCCATGGCGCTTCGGTTCGGCGGGTTATCGTCCAACTCCGCCATGTCAACGATTCTTCCGCTTGCAGCAATTTTCGTCTCGCTGAAGATCATGGTGTTTGCGTTCTTCCGCGTTTACCGCATGAGCTGGTCATACTTCGGCATGTACGAGCTTTGGGAGATCGTGAAAGCTCTCTCTCTCTCTCTCTTCATGCTCGCAGGACTTTCATTCATCATGCAGGGAGCCGGTCTTTTTCTTGGCGTGCCGCGTTCCGTTTACCTTATCGATTACGGCTGTTCGCTGCTGCTGGTTGCCGGTTTGCGGATGTCCAAGAGGTTTTACCTGCATGTGATCAAGGGCGCAAACGCGGTCACCGGCAAGCGAATGCTTGTTATCGGAGCCGGAAACGCCGGCGAGCAGATTGTTCGCGACATGAAGCGCAACCGCGATTCCGGGTACAGGCCGGTTGCTTTCATCGATGACGACTTAAGGAAAACCGGCATTTACATTCATGGCGTAAGGGTTTGCGGCGACAGAAACCGCATTCAGGACGTTATAAATCAACATGACGTCGAGATGGCGCTAATAGCAATGCCTTCCGCTCCGTCGCGCGACATACGGGATATCCTTGCAAGGTTGCGAGCATCGGGCATTACCCAGGTAAAAACGATTCCTGGCCTGACCGAGCTGATGCAGGGCAAGGTTAGTCTGTCGGACATTCAGGAAATCAGGATCGAGGACATACTTGGGCGCGAACAGGCCGAGGTGGATTGCAACATGATAGCCCGGTATCTGAAGGGCAAGCGGGTGCTTGTTACCGGTGCGGGCGGCTCGATAGGGTCGGAGGTGCTGAGGCAGGTGCTTGGCTTCAAGCCTGAGAGAGTAATAGCATTCGACATCGACGAGACCGAGCTTTTCAATGTTGAGCAGGAGCTCAAGGGTGTGAACGGGGCTTCGAGGCTATGTCCGGTTGTTGGAGACATACGCGACGTGGCGAAGGTTCGGTGGGTTTTTGCCAACCACCTGCCGCACGTCGTGTTTCATGCAGCCGCATACAAGCATGTGCCGGTGATGGAGGAATACCCGGAAGAGGCGATCAAGACAAACATTTTCGGCACGCGAACGGTTGCCCGGATGGCTGTCGAGTTCGGCGCAGAACGCTTCGTGATGGTTTCGACAGACAAGGCGGTGCGCCCAACGAACGTGATGGGCGCAACCAAGCGAGTGGCCGAGAAGATCGTAAACGAGCTCAATTCGATCGGCGGCACGCCATTTGTTTCGGTTCGTTTCGGCAACGTGGTTGGCAGCCGTGGAAGCGTTGTTCCCATATTCCAGAAGCAGATCAAGGCCGGCGGGCCGGTAACCGTCACCCACGAGGAGATGACGCGCTACTTCATGTCGATACCGGAGGCGGTCACGCTTATTCTGCAGGCCGGAGCCATGGGCGAGGGCGGCGAGGTGTTCGTGCTCGACATGGGCGAGCCGGTGAAAATCATTGAGGTAGCGCGTGAAATGATCCGTCTTCACGGCCTGATTCCTGATGTCGATATTCCGATTGTTATTTCCGGCATTCGCCCCGGAGAGAAGATGTACGAGGAACTTCTGACCACCAGCGAGAATGTCGAGGCAACGTCACATGCCAAGATATTCAAGGCCAAGGATTCGTTGAGGCACGATGAAGTGCTTGCCAGAATACCGCTCTTCGATGACATGGTGCATAATCCCGACCCGGACACGCTTCGCGCCTTTCTGAAGGAGCTTGTCTCAAGCTACAATCCGGCAAATGCGCGTTTTGCGGCCAGAAGCCGGATAAACAACGCCGCCGCGCGGTCGGTCAATGAGGCGCTGTCGTGATTTTCCGGTATATTTCCGCCGCCTGAATCGCAGCCTCTTTGGCGGTTCCGCTGTTGTCGATGATGAAATCGGCTTCTTTCTTCTTCTCTTCCTGACCAAGCTGCGCCCTCATTCGCGCAACGGACTGTTGCCTTGAAAACCCGCGGCCCTCAAGCCGCGCAAGGGCGGTTTCGATGGGACAGACAATGACTATTAGTGCGTCCAGCCTCTTGTGGTATCCGGTTTCCACAAGAAGCGGAGCTTCGAATACCACCATCCGTTCCTGCATTTGGCCATGCGCTTCCGCATACGCGCGGTCGCGCCTGATCTCGGCTTCTGCGAAAACACGCGGATGAATTAAAGCCTCAAGCTGTGCCCGCCTGAAATCGTCGGCAAACACGATCCTGGCAAGTTGTTTCCTGTCGATGGTTCCGTCCGGGGCGGTCGTGTCGGCGCCCAGAATTCTTGCGATCTCGCCCTGCACAGCCGCATCGTTGTCCAGAATATCGCGCACGATTTCATCGGCATCGATCACGAATGCGCCAAGCCGCTCGAAAATCCTTAAAATAGAGGATTTCCCCGCCCCGAATATGCCTGTCAGTCCTATGTAAGGCATTGCGTCCATATTATAACAGGGGCGAGGTAATCCCTCTCCTTCAGGAGAGGGGCAGGGGTGAGGCGGTAGCTCGGAAAATCCTGTAAACATTGACAAAAACCGCCCTCCGAAGTAAAGTTGAAGAATTCTGAATGTGCCTGTGAAAGGAAAACAGTATGTTTGGTCTTGGCGTGCCGGAACTGGTGTTGATTCTGGTGATAGTCGTGGTTATGTTCGGGGCGCGACGCCTTCCTGAGCTCGGCAAGGGCATCGGCGAGGCGATGAGAAACTTCAAGAAATCGGTGAATTCGCCGGATGAGATTGATGTCACGCCTCCAAAAAGCGCCGGAGAAACCAAACCCGGGTCGAGCGAGGGGAAGACGGCCTGAGTTTCGCATTCGCCCATATATCGCTTGGGGCGATCAAACGTAATTTTAAAAAGGCCTCGGCGATTGCTTCGGGCAGACCGGTTCTGGCTGTTGTCAAGGCCGACGCATACGGGCATGGAGCGATAGAGGCATCGAAAACCCTTGTCGATGCCGGCGCACACGGTCTTGCGGTTGCATATCCGGATGAGGCCGTTGAGCTTCGCAATGCCGGCATCGCGAAGCCGATTGTTCTGCTGTTTGGATGTGAGCCGCAATCGGTTTGCGATATTTTCAAGCACAGCCTCACGCCTGTGGTCTGGAGCATCGAGCAGGCCAAGTCATTGTCGGCGGAAGCGGTGCGACTCGGCAAAAGCGTCAATGTTCACGTAAAAATAGACACTGGAATGGGAAGGGTCGGCATTCTGCCGGATATGGCTGTCAAGACTGTTTCGGAAATATCATCCATGCCTGGCGTTTTGGTGGAAGGTCTTATGAGCCATCTTTCCGATGCCGATCTTGCCGATCCTGACAGCGCGCGCGAACAGCTTGCGGTCTTCAACCGCATATCCGCCGAAATAGCCGGAAAGGGCGTCAACATCCGGTTTCGTCATCTGGCAAACAGCGCGGCTGTTTTGAACCTGCCGGAGACGCATCTCGACATGGTGCGTCCGGGCCTTATGCTCTACGGTTACAACCCGGCGCCGCTTGTTTCCAATATTACTCTTGAACCCGTCATGACAGTCACCGCCCGGATAGTGGCCATGAAGCGAGTGCCAACCGGCACGACAATCGGCTATGGCCGAACGTTTCGCGCCGAACGCGAGAGCCTTATCGCTACAATCGCAATCGGATACGCCGACGGATTCCGCAGGCATCTGTCCAATTCCGGAAGCGTTCTTTACAATGGGCAGCGCGTTCCGGTAGTCGGCAGGGTCTGCATGGATCTGACCATGATCGACATGACAGACACCCGCGGAGTTTCGGTCGGCGACGAGGTGATTGTGCTGGGCTCGTCCGGCAGCGAGAGCATCGGGGCCGATGAGATGGCCGGGCTTGCCGGAACAATCCCTTACGAAATACTGACCTGCTTCGGCAGACGCGTAAAAAGGATTTACGATTCGTGACCAGCCGGGAGCCTCGGAAAACCGTAACATTGCTTTGTCCTGTCGAATATCTGGGCAGCCTTCTGATCCCGTCTTTTTCCGTGGTGGGCGGCATGATAATGATGCTCTGTTTCACGCTCAGGTATATTTTCACGCCGCCTTTTTATCTGCGAAACATTTTTAAGCAGATGGTGGAGATCGGCGTGAATTCGATGCCGGTTGTCCTCATAACAGCATCGTTCACCGGAGCTGTGCTGGCCCTCCAGAGTCACACGGCGTTCAAGCGTTTCGACGCCGAAACCCTTGTCGGAACTGTGGTCGCGCTTTCGATGACACGCGAGCTTGGCCCGGTGCTCACCGGACTGATAGTTGCCGGCAGGGCCGGCGCGGCTATGGCTGCCGAGCTTGGAACCATGCGCGTTACCGAACAGATAGACGCGCTCGAAACCCTTGCAACAAATCCGGTTCGATACCTCGTAGTTCCGCGTTTCATCGGCGGGATGCTGATGCTTCCCGCTCTCACGGTGCTTTCCGACGGCATCGGCATAATGGGCGGGTTTATCGTGAGCACCCGTGTGCTTGGCGCGAATCCCACAACATACATGACGCGCACGTGGGATTTTCTGGAAATGGAGGATATTTTTCACGGCCTTCTGAAATCGTTCTTTTTCGGAGCCGCAATCGCGCTCATAAGCAGCTACGAGGGATTTGCTTCCGAGGGCGGCGCGGAGGGCGTGGGCAAGGCAACCACGCGCGCAGTGGTATTATCTTCGATGGCAATACTTATCTCTGACTATTTCCTGTCGGCATGGCTGTTCAAATGAATTCCGACATCATGATTCACATCGAAGGACTTTCGAAGTCATTCGGTAGGAAACAGGTGCTGGACGGTCTGGAACTGGACGTGATGCGCGGCGAGAGCATGGTGGTTATCGGCGGAAGCGGAACCGGCAAGAGCGTGCTGATAAAACATATCATCGGGCTGCTGAAGCCGGACAGCGGCAGGATTTATGTTGACGGGCATGATGTTCTGTCGCTGGGCGAGCACGACTTGGGCGAGCTTAGAAAGAAATTCGGGATGCTTTTCCAGAACGCCGCCCTTTTCGATTCGTTCAGCGTATGGGAAAATGTAGGCTTCGGATTGAAGCAGCACACAAGGCTTTCATCCGCCGAAGTGCGGAAAGTTGCCTCGGAAAAGCTGCGGATGGTCGGTTTGGCGGGCATCGAGGATCTGATGCCCTCGGAGCTTTCCGGTGGAATGCGCAAGCGGGTGGGGCTTGCCCGCGCCATAGCCATGGAGCCTGAGGTAATATTCTATGACGAGCCGACAACCGGACTCGATCCGATAATGGCCGATGTTATTAACGAACTGATTGTAGATTTAAGGAAGAAACTCAAGGTGACATCCATAAGCATCACTCACGACATGGCAAGCGCATACAAAATAGCCGACCGAATAGCAATGCTCTACAAGGGCAGGATCATCGAGGTTGGAACCGTTGATGAAATAAGAAATACATCCAACGAAATCGTTCGCCAGTTCATCACCGGCAGCGCCGTCGGCCCCATAACCATGGAGGTGACGCGGGCATGAGGGGAGCGCTTTCGTCGGAACTCAAGGTTGGCCTGTTCTCTATTTTGGTGATGGTGGTGCTGTCGTTCATGACGTTCAAGATCGGCGGCCTTAGCCTCAACGATGAAACCGGCTACAGACTGTACGCCTGGTTCGAAAATACCGCGGGAGTGGACAAGAACACGAAGGTGAAGCTTGCGGGCGTCGATGCCGGAAGGGTTGAAAGGATCGAACTGGTTGAAGATCGCGCAAAAATCACGCTCCGGATGTTCCCGAACGTCTCGGTGCGCTCCGATTCCGGCATAGCGGTTCAGGCTCACGGACTGCTTGGCGACAAGTATCTGGCGATATACGGCGGCACTCCGGGCGCGAGGTTTCTGGCGGATGGCGACACGATCCAGATTTCACGGGTTCCAACCGATTACGACACTCTGATAACCAATCTCGCGGCGATGTCGGCCAACTTCGCTGCGCTGGGCGATTCTCTCAATCATTCCATTGGCACGGAGGAGAGCCGCGAGGCGATTGCCCAGACCATACAGAACATCCGCCATATTACCGATAACCTGAACAGCGTGATTACGGCAAACGACAACAGAATCGCGCAATTGATGGAAAAGGTGAACACTCTTGTGGATAAAGCGGTAAGTCTTACCGATTCGGCAAACGGCATGGTTACCGAAAATCGTCAGCAGGTTTCCACTGCGTTTGCCAACCTTTCGTCCGTCTCGGACACGTTCAGGCAGAAAGCCCCGCAACTGCTGGATGACCTGTCGGCATCCGCCGCCGAATTGAAGAAACTCATGGCGGAACTGCACGGCCCTGCCGTGAACACCGCGAAGGAGCTGGAAGGCGTTGCGATGAGGGCTAAAACCACGCTCGATTCCGTCAGCCGGATGACCGAGCGCATAGACAAGGGCGAAGGAACACTCGGCAAGCTGGTCAACGACGAAAAGCTCTACAACTCCGTCAGCGGCGCAGCCGACGGCATCGGACGGCAGATTGCAAAGATCGACCGTTTCAAAACCTACGTCGAATTCAAGGGCGATTACATGACGAAGGCGAGCGACGGCAAGGGCGCGTTCAACGTTCGCCTTCAGCCGCGCGACGACAAATATTATCTCATCGGCATAGTTCGCGATCCGGTAGGCAACACCGACACGAAGGAGACCGTTACCGATGTTGGCGGGGTCGTCACCAGAACCACCGAAAAGACAACCGAAACCCAGATCGAATTCACCGCGATGCTGGCCCGCCGGTTCGCCGACACCGACGTGCGTATCGGCCTGATCGAAAGCTCGTTCGGCCTTGGAGCCGACTATCATGCGTCCGGCGGCAATCTTGTTTTCTCCGCCGACGCGTGGGACTTCGGCAAGGACGAGGCCGATTCGAAAAACCCGCACATAAAGGTGGGGCTGGAATACAGGTTCTTCCAAAACCTGTTTATCGACGCCGGATACGACAATGTTTTCAATCGCAAAACAGGCGGAGCCTACATCGGCGGCGGCGTGCGGTTCGAGGATGAAGACCTCAAGTATCTGATGGGCTCGCTGCCGAGCATTCCAGGGAAATAGGAAACAACATTGCCCAGGCGCATAAGCGAAATAATGCTCGACATGAGCATGATCACGCAGGAGCAGATCGACGAGGCGCTGAAAACACAGCGCGCCGAGAAGGGCGCTCACAAGAAAATCGGCGAGATATTGGTTGACAAGGGCTGGATCAACCGGGTTGACGTGCTCAAGGCCCTGAGCAGGCAGACAGGCGTGCCTTATCTCACCTCCGACCAGTTCCCGAAGGAGGCTACGGTTGATCATTCGATTTCGTATGAGTTCCTTCGCGACAACCTGATATTCCCTGTCAAGATGACGGAGGATACGCTCACAATAGTCGTCGCCAATCCGGACAACGACATGGCCCTGAGCAACCTCCGTAGCGCCATCGGCAAGCGGCTTGAGGTTCGCCTCGGATTCGCCGAGGACATAATTGAATCGCTGGACGCGTTCTATGGCTCGCGCGGCGCGGTAATGCGGCGCATTCTCGACGTGGTGCAGGAAGAAGAAGATGAAGCGCCCGCTTCAACCGCTCCGGAAACCGGCGAGGTGAGCCAGCTCAAGGATCTGGCGCAGGACAGCGGAATAATCCAGCTTGTGACCATGCTCATAGAAAACGCGGTTCACGACCGTTGCAGCGACATCCATGTGGAGCCGTTCGAGCATTCCGTGCGCGTCCGCTATCGCGTTGACGGCATACTGCACGAATCGCAGTCTTTTCCAAAGCGGATGCAGCCGGCCATATCGTCGCGCCTGAAGCTGATGGCCCAGATGAACATAGCCGAGCGCAGGCTTCCGCAAGATGGCCGGATTAAAGGCATCTACGACGGCAGGGAGATCGATCTGCGCGTCTCGACACTGCCGACAGTCCACGGCGAAAGCATCGTGATGCGTATCCTCGATAAATCATCCGCGTTCTACACTCTGGAAGAGCTTGGTTTCACCGAGGATCTGCGGGGAATTTACGAAAAGCTGATCAGGCTCCCTTACGGAATGTTTCTTATCACCGGCCCAACCGGAAGCGGAAAGACGACCACGCTTTACGGAACCCTGGACAAGATAAATTCGCCCGACAAGAAGATAATCACGGTTGAGGAGCCTGTCGAATATCAGCTTCCCGGCGTGAACCAGATTCATGTGCGCGCAAAGATTGGCCTGACGTTCTCGACCGGTCTTAGACATATCGTCAGGCAAGACCCGGACGTAATCATGGTTGGTGAAATTCGCGATGTGGAGACCGCCGGAATAGCCATCCACGCGGCGCTTACAGGTCATCTGCTGTTCAGCACGCTTCACACCAACGATGCGCCCGGAGCCATAACCCGTCTGATGGACATGGGGGTTGAAAGCTTTCTCGTGTCGTCCACGCTTATCGGCGTGATGGCGCAACGGCTTGTCCGCAAGATATGCCCCGACTGCCGCGAGGCGTATGCGCCCGGCGATGACGTGTCGGCGGTGTTCGGGCATCCGGTGGAGAAACTATATCGGGGGCGAGGCTGCCAGACATGCAAGGGATCGGGCTACAAGGGCCGCATAGGCATATTCGAGCTTTTGCCGGTGGACGAGGGACTGCGGCTTTTGATCGTGGAAAACGCGACATCGGCGCGCCTGAAGGAATACGCGATAAACAAGGGTATGCGCACGCTTCGGGAAGACGGACTTCTGAAGGTGTTGAGCGGTTCGACGACGCTTGACGAAGTCATGCGCGTGACGCAGATAGCCTTGTAACGGTTATGGGCGATGCGGAAAACGGACGAACGCGGACTTGCGCTGCTGATGACGCTGTGGGTATTGGTGCTTCTTGCGGTTGTCGGCGCGTCGTTTGCGGTCTCGATGCGGGCCGGGCTTGCGAGCGCCAGAAACTTCCGGGAAGATACCCAGGCGTATTATCAGGCGATTGCCGGTTACGAGGATGCGGTGCGGTTTCTGCTTGACGACAAGGACGACACGGTGGATTATACCGACACGGAGGAAAGGCTGATCGTGGCCAACATGGGAGAGCCGTTCGAGGAGGAGCGCGAGACCGGCTTCGGCAAGGTTACGGTTCGCATTTTCGACGAGAGCGCCCGCATAAGCCTGAACTCCGCGCCGCGCGATTCTTTCGTCACGATGCTTGCGCGCTCAGGCGTTGACGACAAGGGCGCCGACGAGATAGCCGATTCTATCGCCGACTGGCGCGATCCGGACGACGAGCACAGATTAAACGGCGCTGAAACAGACTTCTACGAGCCGCTTGGCTACGAGGCAAAGAACGGCAATTTCAGCTCGGTGGAGGAGTTGCTTCTGCTCAAGGGGATGGACAAGGACATACTTTACGGAAACGCCGAGCGGGAGCTTACAGGTATCCGCGATTACTTCACGATATGTCCGGCGGGCGGAATGAACGTGAACACCGTTTCGCAGGAGATGATGGATCTGTTGGGCGTGCCATACTCAAGCATCCAGAGCATTATCTTGCAGCGGGCGTCCGGCCCTGTGCTCTCGATTCCCGATCTTGCCCGCCGTGTCGGAATCAACAGCACTTCCTCCAACTGTTTCCGCATCGTTGCGTCCGCCGAGCCTGCCGGAACCACATATGCAAGAACCGTCGAGGCTGTTGTGATGAGGGTAACCCGTGGCGGACACAAGGATGTGAACGTTCTCCAATGGAGGGACGATGTTTCCCGCTAGCCACGCGCTTGTATTTGTTGACCGCAACAGCATTCGTTTCTCGGTGGAGCGCAGCATGTTGGCCGGAGGCGGAATTATCGACGAATGCGTATGCGAGCCGTCGGAAAGCAGGCCGCTTCCGGTTGCCGAGATAATGACGCAGGAACTCAAGGCGCGAAAGATCGACCGCGCGCGGCTTTATCTTCCTCTGGGCATGGCCGTTGTCCAGATGTTCGAAATGCCGCCCATGAAACGCTCCGACGCGAAACGCGCCATACCGTTTGAGCTTGAACGCTACCTTCCGATCTCGCTCGACAGCTTCTACTGGGGATACAGGATCATCGAGAAGCGGCGCGATGCGATGCGGATTCTCGCGGTATGCGTGCGCCGCTCGTTGCTCGATCCGTATCTGAACGCGCTGATTTCTGCGGGGATCACGATTCTGTCGGCGGAAATAGCCGCTTTCAGGTTTCACTGCAAGCGGCGTTCCGACGCCGAAACCGCCTGCCTCGGCGTTAACGGAACCGACTTCGATTTCATGATCTTCAAAAACGGCAGGCCGGTTGTGCTCCGGAGCATTGAGCGCTCGCCGATGAGCGAGCTTGTCTACGAATCGCTGGCCCGCTCCATCTCGCGGGATATCGAACAGCACGGATGCAGCCGAATAGCCGTCCATGGCGCGCGTGACGGATTCGAGCCGTCAAAGCTTGCGGCAATATTGAATGCAGCCGTTTTCAGGGCAGAGGAGAAAAGCCCCACGCTCTCGACGCGGCGCATGGCCCTGCCGTTTAGACGACGAGGTTCAGACATAGATCTGTTGCCCGCCGGTTTCAGGGGCAAGCGCGATTATCACCGGATGCTGCTTTCGGCGCTGGTGGTAAGCCTTATGTGTACCTACTCGCTTCAGCACCATGAACAGAGCCGCAAGGAGACCACGGCGCTTGCCGAAATAGACAGGGAGCTGGCCGAACTGAAACAGACCGTGAAGCGCGCTTCCGAGGGATCGAAGGAGCGGGAAGGCGCGATCCGCTCGCTTGCGGTGCTACGCCCATATTTCGCGGAAGGCAACGCGCCTTTTCGCGCGCTCCAGGAGTTGAGCAGGATAATGCCGCCGGACACATGGCTTGCGAGTTTTTCGATGGACGAAAAGGGCAAGGTTGAGATCGACGGCTTCTCGGCCCGATCCTCGGAGCTTGTGGGCATAATTGCCGGTTCCGGAATGTTTTCGGGCGTGGAGGTTTCTGGCCCCATAATGGTGCAGGAGCAGGGGGAGCATTTCTCGCTCAGGATGTATTGGAAGAATGTTGAAGGAACTGTTAAAAAATAAGAAAAAGCTGGCGCTCTTCGTCCTTGCCGCTACGGCGGTCTTGTACGTTTTCGTGATTCAGCCGCGAATCGAGCCGATCGGGCTGGAGGAGGACATTGCCGCCCGATACAGCCAGCTCGTCAAGTACCGGGCCATGGCTGCCCGGAAGGAGTCTGGCGGTGAGGTTGCGTCCGATCTGGTTTCTGAACGGGAATCTTACGAAAAACGTTTTCTTGCCGGCCCGAACGCCTCGCTCGGATTTGCCGAGCTTCAGAGCGTGGTCGGCAGACATGCCCGCGATGCCGGTCTTGAGCTTATGGCCATAAAGCCGCTTGCCCAGATCGAGAAGGGCGAATTCGTGGAAATACCGCTTCAGGCCGAGCTTCGCGGCAACATGCAGGCGTTCACGTTTTTCGTGCGGCGCATCGAGGCGGAGAATCTTGGTCTGCGCGTCAGCAAGCTTTCGCTGTCGCTCGTGAATATCAGGGAGCCGGACAACCTGAATGTTAAAATTGCCATACACGGGATCATGAAGTTATGATACGCAAAATTGCCCTGGAGATGGCGCTGATGGGATTGCTGGCATATTCGCTGGTTACGCTTCACGGCGTCATGACGCAGTACGATCCTCTGGCGGAGTTTGGGGCGGAAGGCGGCGAAGCCGTCAGGGGCGCGGCAGCCCTTCCTGATGTGAAATATGTTGCTACCGACGGAGCGGACATTCTGGAACGCAGCCTGTTCAATCCGGATCGAGGAGCCGGAAGAAAGACGCAGGCGGCGATGAAGACAGGAGCCGCGGCTGCCGCGCCTGAAGCGCCGCCGCAGCCGGTTCAGCCGCCAGCGCCGCCGCCACCGCCGCCGGTCATGCCATCGATTTCACTTAAGGGCATACTGGAAAATACGGTCGGCGAACAGGTTGCCGTGATAGAGGTCGAGGGGCAGAGGGCGAGGTCGTATAGGGTCGGCGACATGTTCGGCGATTTCGAACTGATCGAGATAGGCCGTCTGGATGTGAAGCTGCGGTGGAACAACGAGCCTGTGGAGCTTCACCTGCGAGGCGCGACGACGGAAAAGGATCAGGCAAAGCGCGGGCAGCCCAAGCCAAAATGACATACATTTTAAGGAAATGCGATTAAACTGATATGGGTAACCACATGACACGATTGATGATTTTTCCTGTCGCCGCGCTCCTGACGCTCATCATGGCGTCGTGCGCTCCGCGGGAATCCGTGCGGACATCGGAGGAGCCTTCCCAGGCAGTCAAGACGGAAACGCCCGAACTTCCGCCGCCGTTTCTTGCCGAGGTTATGTCGGAGCCTGTCGCCAGACAGGCCGAGGCTGAATCTCCGCGCAAGCCGATTGCGGCGCGCGTCGAGGCCGGAGATGACGGGAAGAACATCATCCTGAACTTCGAGAACGCCGACATCAACACCGTGATCCAGACCGTGGGCGATATTCTTGGAATCAACTACATCCTGCCGCCGGGCATTTCCGGGCAGGTCACCATTCAGTCGAACCACAAGTTTCCTGTAAATGACCTTTTCTCGGTCTTTCAGGCGGTGCTTGAGCTGAACAACCTGACCGCCGTCAAGGACGGCAATTTCTACATGATAACGCCGCTGGATCAGGCCAAGGGGCTTCCGTTGCCCACGGAAAAAGGCCGGGAGATCGAGATGTCGCTTGACGCCGGGTTTGTCACGCAGATTGTTACGCTCGAATACGTAAAGGCGACGGACGCTTCGAACATTCTGAGAAACCTGCTGCCCAAGGGCGCTGATCTTGTTGTTTACGAGCCTACGAACCTGCTTATCATCACGGCACGCCCGGCGTCGCTTGCCCGGTTGATGAAGGTGCTTGAGGCGGTTGACATTGCCGAAACCGAAACCGACACTGTAAAAACCTTCGTTTATTACGCCGAGCACGGCGAGGCCAAATCGCTTGCCGAGATTTTGAAGGCGATCTACGGAACCCAAGGACAGGCGAAAGCCGCAACGCAGCCTGTGCGCAAGCCCGTAGCGCCGCCGGCCACCGGACAGCAGCAGCGCAGGCCTGCAACACCGGCTGCGCCTTCGCCTGTTGCAAGCGCTCCAACGCTCAGCGAGGTGAGCGGCGACATCGCCATAACCACATACGATGACATCAACGCAATCATCATCAAGACAACCGCGAAGAACTACCTTGAAATAGTCGAATCGCTCCGCAAACTAGACACGCCGCGCAAGCAGGTGCTGATAGACGTGATGGTTGCGGAGGTGACGCTGGGCGAGTCCGAGAAATACGGCGTTGAATGGCTGGTCAAGGCATCCGATTCTTCCACCACGATCGGAGGCGGATCCGGATCGCTGAAAGACATGAAAACGCCCGTGACAAATTCAGCCGGACTATTCACAACGATATTCAGCGCCGATAAATTCAACTATTTCATCGGCATGTTCGCATCTCAGGACAAGCTGAAGGTTCTTTCAAGCCCCAGCGTGCTGGCAACCGACACCAAGGAGGCGCGCATTGAGGTTGGCGACGAGGTTCCGACAGCTACCGGCACACTGACAAGCGACAGCACATCGGGCAACCTGACCAGCCAGATACAGTACAAGACAACCGGCACCATTCTGGAAGTCACGCCGACCATCAGCGAAAAAGGCATGGTCACGCTGAAGATCTCGCAGGAGATCAGCAACGTGTCTACCAAGGCCACATCAGTGGGCGGTAAAGATTATCCGACGTTCAATTCCCGCAAGGCAAAGACAACCGCGATTGTGCAGAACGGCCACACGCTGGTGATCGGCGGACTCATCTCCGAGAAAAAGATAAGCACAAACAAGGGGATTCCGTATCTCTCATCCATCCCGTACATCGGCTGGCTATTTGGCAGTATTGGCGAGGATTTGATAAGAACCGAGCTTCTCATCATGGTCACGCCGCATGTCGTCGGCAATCCGGGCGACGGCGATTCGGCAACCGAGCAGTTCCGGAACAAGCTGCGGCATATCAACAAGAGGCTGGAGTATTAGCGGGCGGCGCACAGAATATATGCAACATCGCCATCTGAACCACGAGGGCTTCACCCTGGCCGCCATCGACGACATAATCAGTAGGGGAAAGCGGTGTGACTGGGCGGTTCTGCGCAATGCGGCGCTCCGTGACAGGTCTGTCATGGAGAAAGTGTTGCGCATATGCGTTTCCCGTTGTTTCGACCCATACGCGCAGCGTTATCACTTCTGGATGCATTATGCAAAAAAAAATCTTGCCTGAATGGGAGCGCGTTCTTTCCGCCGCCGTCCGGCTTCAAGGCATATTTCCCGATGCAGTGCTGGTGGGTGGAACCGCTGCGGCGATGTTCGCGGATCACAGGTTGTCTGTTGACGCCGATCATGTGCTGACCGACCTGCGGATTCGCTTCGACGAAGTGCTGGCGCAACTGGAATCCGTTGCCGGGTGGCATACCGCCCGCATTACGCGGCCTGTTCAGATTCTTGGCAGCCTTGACGGCATCGAGACAGGAATACGTCAACTGGTCAGAAGCAAACCGCTTGAAACCACTTGCATTGAGCGTCCGGAAGGGAAAATCACCGTTCCCACACAGGCCGAGATATTGCGGATAAAGGGCATTCTGATAATAAAAAGGAACGCCACGCGGGACTATCTGGATTTTGCAGTTCTTGCAAACCGCATGGGCAGCGATGATTTTATCGCATCCATGAGGTGTTTCGACAGCCTGTATCCGCAGCCAAACGATGAATCGGCCTTGCAGCAGCTTCAGATTCAGCTTGCGAATCCGTTGCCGTACGATCTGGACGAGATGAACCTTGCCGAGTACAAGAACCTCGATTCGCGGTGGCATGATTGGCGGACTGTAAAAAACGAATGTCTGAATTGCGCCACCATTATTATGGACGGCATTATCGGGCTCGATGCGCCCTGATTGACCTCGCCCCTACGTAATTTAACCATTGATTTAGAAATGGAATTACGGCTGTGAAGTTGATGCCTCCCCGCCCGCCGGTTTCAGCTCCGGCAGGTTGTCGTACACCGAATCGACCGCGCCTTTCATCTCGCCGTCTGAAACCGGAAGATAATAGATCTCCTCGCCGGATTCTCTCACTTTGTCAAGGTCAACAACCGCGCCAACCGGCATTTCTTCGCCTTCGCCGCCTTTCCCTTTCACGGCATAAAGCACCCAGCGCGGCCCTTCCAGCGACAGCACCATGTATGAGCAGTCCGACACGGCAAGAATGGAGTGCGCGGCGATGTGCGACATCGTGCCGTAGCTGATCACTATGCCGCTTCCAAGCTCGTAGCCTGTCGGCACAACAACCGCCTTCGAAAGCTCATACACTCCAGCCGCCGCGCCGCCGGCAGTCGATCCGGCTGTTCCGCCGACAAGCGTTGCCCCCGCTATTATGTTGCCGAAAACGTAGGTTCCGGCAGACGCCGCCTCGCCCGATACCGCAAGCGTTGCGCCGGTGGTTGCGCCTGCCGCGCCAACAACCGTGCCTACCGCGCCGCCGCCAACCGCAACGCCAGCCGCCGTGAGCGGCACGCCGATGTATTCGGTGATGGCCGCTCCAGCATGGCCGCCCGCCCTTATCGTTACGCCCGCCACCTTGCCCGAACCCTGAAGCGCATAGCCCGACGCGCCGCCGACAGTGCCGACAGTGCCCGCGAACAGGTTCGATCCGGTGAAATCCACCAGTCCGTAGATCGACGCGACAGCGGCGGTTCCGGTTGGCGCGACAAGATCATATCCGGCCTTCGACGCGTCCCACGTAACCTCGACCGCCAGACTGGTTACGGACATGCCCTCGCGGACAACCACCATCGTTGGAAACGCAACCGCGTTCACGCCAACATAGCCGACGGACGCGGCTGTGATCTTTGCGGCAGGCTCGATTGTTGCGTCCCACAACACGCCCTGCAATACCCACCGAAGCGACTTGAGCGCGGCAAGGCTCAGGCCGGTTGTGCGGTACGAGTCGTTAAATTCGTTTCGCGCATTGTCGAACGACCGCTTCACGTTGCCGCCATAGTTCTTCACCGTGTCTGCGATGATGTCGGTTGCCATTCCCGACCATCTGGCTCGCCGCTCGTTCTCCTCATGCATTATTCCGCCAAGGTTGGCCTTGCTGATGTCCTCGCCCATCTCGCCGATCCTGCCCTTAAGTTTAGATGGCACAGCCGCGTAGCCGAGCACAAACGATTTCCCGGCGTATGACAGCGCGGATTTCGAGCGCGCCGTGCCTGACGCTGAAACATCGCGCGCCATCGCCAGCGATTCCGCTGTGATTTTCTCGCCCGCTGCGGCGCTTTCGCGGCTTACGGCCTCTGCGGTTTCACCGGAACGTTGCACTATCTCATCGCCTGTCTTGCCGCCCGAAGCCCATATTTCACCGGCTGATTTCCACGATTCCCCGGCGATCTTTTTGCCGTAATCGGACGACCTGTACACAATCAGCCTGCTGTTTTCGCGCGAGTATTTCTTTATGGCGTCGGCCAAATCCCCGGAGCCCTCATGAATGTCCGAAGCCCAGCGGTAGCTGATTTTCGTTCCCTCCGAAACAATATAAACCGAATCGGCGGCATTTCGGACGGCCTTCACGAACGATTCCCTCGCGCGCGCGCCTGCCATCTCTCCCGCCAGTTCCATTGTGGACGGGCCGGGCGGAATCAGGCTTATGGATGTGTTCGGAACACGGAAAGCGCCGTTGTTGTAGAGTGAAACATGCCCTTCCCGCGCCAGCTTCTTTGTGTTTTTCAGCGGATCGTCCGGGCCGGTTGTGGCGCATGACGATAGCGCCGCCATGCAGAGCGCGGCGGTAGCCAGTTGAAATGTAATGCTATTTACTTTCGCACGCATCGCTTTTCCCTCCCAGATCGCACGGAATTTTTCCAAGCACGTCCCGGATGACAGCCGGATCATTAGAGATTATTTTCACTTCCATCCCACTTTCGGTCTGGAGTTTGCCAAGATCGACCACCGCGCCCACGGGAATATCCCCTGCCGAGTAATCACCAGCGTTGTCTTTCGTCCGCAGCTTCCCCTTTGCGGTTGCTATTACGAGATTCGGGCCGTCCCACGCGAGAAAGACTGCGGCGTCGAAAACGCCCATCATGAGATGTGCCGGAATGGCGGTGAGCGCGTTGTAGCCAAGCACCACGCCCGACGACGCCTGATTGATGACCACCTCCGTTGCGCCGTGAGCGCCGTCGTAGGCCACGAACGCCACGTATTTCGCGGTGTGGGCGGCGGTTTTCGCGGCGGCTTCACCGGCGGCGTAAACCGGCGCGGCGGTTGTGAAGGCAACCTGATTGATCGCGCCAGCGGTCTGTCCGACGGCGAATGTGGGCGGAACCGTGGCAAGCGACAGAAGCGACAGTCCGCCAAGCAGGCCGCCTTCAACCGTGGGCGACACAATATTCACGCCGGTTTTGCCGGTGTAGTAAAACGTGAGCCCGACCGACTGAACCGTGCGCCCCGCCACAACTGCGGTGTCGGCAACCGGCAGGAATACGCCGTGGGTAACGCCAGTGACGCCTGTTTTCACAACAGATTTCGCGGAAGGCTCGGCAATGCCATAGTAGAACGATTTCAGCCAGCCCCAAAGTATCGGGCCAAGCGCCATGAGCGAGTTCTCTTTTTCGCCCGATTTCTCGTACTCGGCCCGGAATTCGCTGCTTGCCCGCTTGAATGCCGCGTCCCACGAGTTTTCTATGCTGCCGCCGAATTTTTTATTGGCAGATTCTGCCAGTTGGTGGATGTTGCTCCAGTCGCTTTTTATGCCGCCAACAAGATTTCCGGGCAGAGACGCCAGTTCGTTCCGATCGGCCTCGGTGCGCTTTGCTATCGATAGATTGCCTTTAATGAGCTTCTCCCACGCCCGTGAAAACCCTTCGCGGGCATACGCCAGCTCGGCGCTTGTGGCGTCGTCTGTGGCGGCGCGGATGGCGGCGCTTGTTTCCGCGCCGGTTTTGGCTATGCTTTTTGCGGTATCGACCGAGCTGGCCAGATCCGAAGCCAGATTCTCTTTGAGCTCCTTCGCCCGTTGCGGCTGACTTTTCGCGGCGCGCAAAAGAGCGTCTTTCGATGCCGAGATCGAATGCTCCTTCGCGTATTCCAGAGCCTTACGGCTGGACGTGATAACGTACCAGCCCTCATCGTAGAGCATCCTGTGGCCGCGCATGTTGGCGGCGGTTAGCGGAATGACATCTTCGATCGAAACTTTCTCCTGCGGACTGTCCGCGGCGGATAAAACGGATGCCAACAGCAGAAACAACAGAACCAATGGAGCCTTCATATCCCCTCCGAAAAAACGTGAATTTATTACAACGCGAATACGCTCGCTCGCGAAATTCAAGCCATTCATCCGAATCCGGTTAGCAAGCAGTTATTATTGTCGCTACCTCCTCGCCAGCGCCATCACCGGATCGAGCTTTGCCGCGCGCCATGCCGGCATCGCGCCGAATATCAGCCCGGCTGATAGCGCGATTCCAAGCGCCGCCGCCACAGCCCACCACGGAGCCGTGACCGGAAACGCGGGATAGAGCCAGATAACGGCCTGATTTCCGGCGTATCCGAGCATCAGCCCCAAAAGGCCGCCAACGCAGGAAAGCATCGCCGCCTCGGTGAGGAAAAGCGCCAATATCCGCCGCCGCGACGCCCCAAGCGCCTTCAACAGGCCGATCTCGGAAGTGCGCTGCGAAACCGCAACCAGCATCACGTTCATTATCAGGATTCCGGCCACGCCAAGGCTTATCGCGGCTATTCCGCCAACAGTGAAGGTGAGGGCGCGAAGTATTTTGTCGAACGTAGCAAGCACGGCGTCCTGAGTAATAACAGTTACGTCCTCCTCTCCCTGATGCCGAAGCTTGAACGTGGAGACCACATCGGCCCGCGCCCGCTCTATAACATCGCGGCTTTTGGCCTCCACCATCACCCGGAAAAGCGACGGCGTGTTGAAAAGCGCCTGCGCCGACGCAACAGGAACAAGCACAAGTTCCTCCACGTCGAACCCCATGGAGCGGCCCTCGGACGCGAGAATGCCGGTCACGCGGAAACGGCGGTCGCCGATCTTCAGCCATTCGCCCACAGCCGAATGCGAGCCGAAAAGCTCGCGCCGTATTTTCGCGCCGATAACCGCAACCGGAGAGGCGCGGTCAGGGTCGTCGGGCGCGGGAAATCCGCCCTGCGCCAGCTTCCAGTTGCGTATGCTCAACATGTCGGGCGTCGATCCGCCTATCGTGCATTCGCGCGTTCGTCCGCCCCACGACACCGGCGCAACGCCAACGGTGAGCGGAGCGACGCGGCGCACCGACGAATGGCGCAGAAGCGCCATCGCGTCGCCGGTTGTAATATCGCGCGATGTTCCGGTAACCATCATCGGCGGGCCGCCCGACGTCTCGTTCCTGCCGGGCAGAACAATAAGAAGATTCGTGCCGAGCGACGCGAATTCGTTGTTCACATAAACGCGCGCGCCCTCGCCAAGCGAGGTGAGAATGACGACAGACGCCACGCCGATCGCCATCGCAAGAAGCATCAGCGCGGTTCGCACGCGGTAGCCTCCGGCGGCGTTTCGCACAAAGCGGAAGATGTCGGTTATCCGCATCATGGCCCTGTTGGCGAATAACTGGCCGTATTGCTGGCCGAATCCTCCACCACCCTGCCGTCAACCATTCTTATGCGCCTGCGGGCCCTGCCGCCAAGCTCCGGGTCGTGAGTGACCACAACCAGCGTTATTCCGCGGTCAACCAGGCGTTCGATCACATGCACAACCTCTGCGCCGGAAGCCCGGTCGAGGTTGCCGGTCGGCTCGTCGGCCAGAAGCACCGCAGGCTGCATGATCGTTGCCCGCGCAATCGCCACGCGCTGGCGCTGTCCGCCGGAGAGCTGTCCGGGCCGATGGTCGGCGCGGTCTGACAGCCCCATCGCATCCAGCGCGGCGGCAACGCGCTCCGCCCGTATTTTTGGCGGAACGCCGCCAAGCATCATTGGAAGCTCAACATTCTGCGCGGCTGTCATGCGCGGCACAAGATGAAAAAACTGGAAGACGAATCCGATGCGGTTGCGGCGGGTTTCGGCCTCTTCCTCGTCTGTTAGCGCGGTGATGTCGCGGTCTTCAAGGAAGTACCGGCCCGACGATGGCCGGTCGAGAAGCCCGATTATGTTTAAAAGCGTGGACTTGCCCGATCCGGACGGCCCCATGATCGACACATACTCGCCGCGCCCCACGGCCAGATTCACGGAGTCGAGCGCCGGAACCTCCTGATCGCCCACCTGAAAAACGCGGCTTACGGAATCGAGACGGATCACTTGGCAGATGGGGCATGGGCGGAACCCGTTGCCGGATAAACTTCATTGTCACCCATATTGTACCGATCCACTACGGCTGGACACCGATTTTCTTCATGAAGATACGGTTTCTCTGCTTAGAATCCTTTAGAACCTTCTGATAAGAAAGAACCTCTATATAAGCCCTGTATTCTTTATGGTAATAAAAGAATCCTAACCCATCATGGGTAATGATGAAATCGTTCTTACGACAATACTTAGTCATTTTTTCCGTAAGGTCAGAAATAATATACACATAGCAAGGTGTGTTTTCGGTTATTATGATCAACTGTCCGTTTGGATGTTTGGCTTTCTTTGAACGGATTTTGTCGATATATTCATAAACCTGATCAATTGGATTTTCCTCCTCGTCATAGTCGTTGCGGCTTGGTCTCTTAAATTCTATGACAACAAAACTGTTCTCCGGGTTTTCGCTGTTATTAAACAGTACCGGGGAATTATAAATCAGCACGTCAGGACGGCTTTCTTCATCCCAATACTTATCCGAAGCCAAATAACTGTGGAAATTAAGCCTTTCATCAACAAGCCACAGGTTGTTAGCCTCATGGGGAACCTCATTAGATGTCTTTCTCATAGAGTAAAACAAGTTATGGAGGGTTTCTTCCTTTTCAAATGTCTTATCCGCGTTCCATGAAATTCTTTTTTCCAGAAGGTTGATGATGTGCTTTCTCCATAAGACATATTTAGCCAGCTCCGCCTTCGCTGTTTCAGCAATCTCCTTGAAGGCTTCCAGAACCTTTTCATGCTCCATTGAATTGGCTTTCAGTATTTTTTCTATTGCCTTTATTGTTGCCTGCTTCTGCTTGTATTCTTCACGATGCAGTATGGATTCAATTTCAGTATCGGATGCATTGGGACTGATTTCATCCACAATCGCCGGATTCTTTGCTATGACATGCCGGTATTCAGGTGACACGGTAGAAACTATGTTTTCGAGCCGCCTCTTCTTTTTTTCCATAATCGGCTGCAAATAAGTAGATATTTCTTTCTTAATAATGTCTGACGCCTGTGTAATAATCGCTTTAACATCTATTTCGTCCTGCTCTTCATCATATCCGAAACGGAATTCGTCCCTTTCTGGTGATGCGCCAGAATCGAGATAATCTCCTTTGATGAAGGCTATGATGAAAAACTCCTCGTCCTTATCGAAGAGCTTATTTTCAAGGTCAACGATATGTTTTGAAAGATTTACCACCTTGGTTGCGCGGTAATTGGCCAGCAGAACAAGGCTATTACATGATCCGATACATGTCTTATGTACAGAAAGCAGGAAGCTTTTATTTAACACATCAAGTGGCTTCTCAGAAATAAGACCTTTATAGTGTTGCTTGAAATAGTCATTGACAATGATTTTATCGCCCTTGTCATCATCGGCTAAAACAATTTTAGGGGCAGTTCCGCTTACAAACAAAGGAAGAAAGTGCTCGATAAGTTTTTCCGCGAAGGTGATCTGTCTTTTGGGGATTTCCCATTCCTTCTTCTGATTGACGAATTTGACTGTTGTGGAGAACTTATGATCGTCAGTACCTATCAGGGATGGATTGGAAATTCCGTCAGACGTCCTTTCAAAAGTAAATGTGCGCTTATGTCCTTTACCGTCTGCAACAAAATGGCTTATGATCTCAACTTTCTCAAACACCTTAAGCCAACTAAATCGTCCAAGACCTCTACCGCCGAGTTGTTCCTTCTTTGCTGTGTCTGACTCTAAAAATGACGAATAGTTCTCATTATTGAATCCAATCCCGTCATCGGATACGGTGACCTCTTTCAATCGCCCGCTATCTTCAATATCTGGCAATAGGCTTGTTTGTGATGTATCTCTCTTAAATGATACAGATATTGATCCGGACGTTTCTCTCTCTTTTATGGCATCAATGGAGTTGGATATCGCCTCAAATATGGCGACATAAGCCCTGCTTTTCGATAGCCTGTAGTGTCGTACTTTTCTTGCCACATTCAAATGCATTAAAGACATTCTTAATTCCTCCCCGGCTTTAACCTGTATTCCATGTGTGAAATCTCTACCATTTGCGAATGTCATGTTTGCAGCACGCTACAGATATTTTGAGAATATGCATTTCAGAACTCGTTGTACCCGTCGATGCAGGCCAATATTTCCAAGTCACCCTCCCAACAAGCAAAAGTTGCCCCATATATTACGGCTTTTGAGGCGACGATTGGAATGTTTATCTTGCTTGCGCGGCCTTGGGATGGCTGGCTGGAGTTCCCGTCACGCCGCCTTCAGTTCCTCGCGCAACACCTGCCGCAACGCTTCAACCGTGACCGGCGTCTGTTCAGGGGAAACCGCCCGGCGCAGTTCCGAATTTATGAGCGTATGGTAGCCGATGCCCTTGCTTTCGGCGCGTTCGCGGAAGCTTGCCAGCACATCATTGTCGATATTGATTGTGATACGTGTCTTTCCGGCGGTTTCTTCAGCCTGTAGCCTTGCCAGATGCGGAACGTCTTTGGCTCGGCTAGCTCCTGTGAAATCATATTCCTTGCGCATATTGATTTTCCCCCTTATCACTTGGCAGACGCGCCCGGCGTTTCTGCCACGCCGTATGCGCCGGGCTTCACGTCCTTGCGGTCGAGCGACGTGATGACTCGGTCGCCTTCGGCAACCCCGGATAGAACCTCGGTCGATTTCCAGTTCGCTATGCCTGACGTAATTTTTCGCTCCTCTATCAGGCCGTCGGCGCGAAGAACAAGCACCCGCCCGCCCTCAAGCACCGCCTCGGTCGGCACGCGAACCACGTTGTCGCGGGCGTTCAGGGTGATCTCCATGTCGGCGCTGTATCCGGGCAGAAGCCCCTTCGTGTCTGCTGCGCTCAGGAAATCCGCCTCGACATCAACCGTTCGCGCCTGTTTTTCAAGCTCAAGCACATACGGCATGATCAGCCGGACTTTTCCGGAAAAAGCGCGTCCGGGGATGGAGTCGAGCGTGATTTTTACGTCCATGCCGATTCTGACAGCCGGAGCGTCAACCTCGTCAATCGGCGCGGATATGTAGAGACAACTGTCGTCGATCAGATCGACAGCCGGAAGCGTGGGGATGCCGGGCGGAGACGGCGTCACGAACTCGCCAAGCTCGCTGGTCACGTCGGCAATTCGCCCGTCAAACGGCGCGCGAAGGATTGTGCGCTCTAGCGATGCGCGGGCCATGTCCACTGCGGCGTCCGCCATTTTCGCCCGCTCGCTCGCGGCCCGACAGCGTGAGCCGGACGCGTCGGCGTTTGCCTGCGCGCGTTCGCTTGCCTCGTCGGTGGCCAGCCCCTTGCCCTTCAGCGTAACCGCCCGGTCAGACTCGCGCCGCGACTGCGCGGCCATCAAACAGGCTTCCTCAACCGCCGTATGCGCGGCTGCGGCCTCGCTTTCCGAAACGCGAACCTGAGCCGCAAGGTCGTCATTCCAGAGTTCAAGCAGAATTTCGCCGCCCTTCACGCGGTCGCCCTCGCGCACCGGAAGCCGCGAAACCCGTCCGCCCACAGGCGGCGCAAGCTTCGCCCTGCGGCAGGCCTTCACGGTTCCGGCCCGCGTGTTGGCAACGGCGGCTGTCACGCGGCCACGATCCACGGCTGCAACGACAACCGGAACAGGTTTCGGGCGTTTCATGTAATAAACGGCGGCGGCGATGACGGCAAATGCCACCAATGCAAATATGAGATAACGGCTTTTACGCGTCATGGAGACCTCATGAATAGGGATAAGTTCCAGATCAGTTTGCCATAAAACGGCCCGGCAGGGTAACCTTTATATTGTGTCAGGGAAAAGTTGCGGAAGTGGATAATTTGACACAATGCCATGAAGTCTGATAGTTTACTGGATTGAAATCGGATGTCGCCGGTAAAGGCGAATCCGGCGGATTAAAGCGCAAGCGGCCATATTATCTGTTTGGATCGGGTTTTTCAGGGAAATCACCACCACGGGTTTTAAACCTCCCTCGGTTCGTCCTGAAGCAGGCTGCCGACTGTTTTTGTTCCGCGCAGCCACAATCGCACAGGAGAATTTTTAAATGCACAGTAACTTCCAGAGCTTCGCTCTGTCGGAGGAGACGCTTCGCGCTCTTTCCGGTATGGGCATCGAAACACCCACGGCCATTCAGCAGGAGGCCATCGGCCCCGCGTTGAAGGGCCACGATATTGTGGGCCTTGCCCAGACCGGCACGGGTAAGACCGCCGCTTTCGGCATTCCGCTTGTCGAGTCGCCGCACGCAGGAAAAAGCAGGCGTCCATACGCCATCGTGCTTGTTCCCACCCGCGAGCTTGCCATGCAGGTTTCGCTTGAGCTTGGCCGCATCGGTGAGCATCGCGGCATTACAACCATTCCTATCTACGGCGGCCAGTCGATGGTGCTTCAGCTTAAAAGCCTTTCCAGAGGCGCTGACATAGTAGTTGGCACGCCGGGCAGGGTAATCGATCACATCACCAGAAAATCCCTTTCGCTTGCCGAGATAAGGCACGTCGTCCTCGACGAGGCCGACGAAATGCTGAACATGGGTTTTGTTGACGACATCAAGACCATTCTTGACGGCGTTCCGGCGGAGCGCCAGATGATGCTCTTCTCGGCAACGATGCCGAGAGAGATCATGCGCATTTCCGAAAACTACATGCGCGATCCGATGAAGATACGCGTGGCGGCCCAGAATACCGTGGTTGACGCGATAAAGCAGGTATTCCACGAGGTGCGGGAAGATGACAAGATCAGCGTCCTTAGCCGGATCATCGACACCGAATTGCCGTCGCTCATGCTGGTCTTCTGCCACACCAAGCGGGAAACCGACGAGGTTGCTGAAAGCCTGGGCAGGCTTGGCTACAAGGCGGGCGCCATTCATGGCGACTTCACGCAGGCGGCGCGCGATGAGGCGATGGGCAAGTTCCGAAAGGGTCAGATCGACATTCTGGTTGCCACCGACGTTGCTGCTCGCGGCATCGACGTTTCCGACGTGAGCCACGTTGTCAACTACAGCCTTCCGCAGAATCCGGAGGCGTATGTTCACCGCATCGGAAGAACCGGACGCGCCGGGAAATCCGGCATCGCGATCAGCTTGGTTAGCTCGCGGCAGTTCGGCAGGCTCCGGATGATCGAGCGCACCGCCAAAACGGTGATTTCGAGGGCAATGTCGCCGTCATGGGCCGATGTGAAGCTGGCGCGTGAAAAGACGCTTGTCGGCAAGCTCGTCACCGCAATCACCGAGAAAAAGCACAACGGCCTTGAAACAATGGCCAAGTCGCTTATCGCGGAACATTCGGCGTCGGATGTTGTGGCTGCGGCGCTTCATCTGCTTGCAGGCGACGCAATCGTCGAGGCGGCGAAACGCGCTGCTGAGGAGCGAAACAGGCCCGCATACAACAGCCGCCCGGCGGACAACAGGTATCAGCCGCGTTCCGACAGCGGAAGCTACCGCCCGCGCAGGGATAATTACGCCGGAGCCGAGCGCAATAACAACTGGCGCGGAAGCGACAGCGGAAAGCCCCGTCAGTATCAGGGGGCGTCAACGGGCAGGGCGAGGTAAGGTAAGTTCTGCTGAATTAATACCTGCAAAGGGCAGACAATGTATGTTGTCTGCCCTTTGTTTTTGGTTGTTGAGTATCAAGCCGCACGCAAAAGAACCTTCGCCGTTGATCATGCGCGTTCCTGCTAATCAGACATGAACAGCTTCGGCGTGAAGTTTGATGCCCGGTTCGCAACACCGGAAGCGACATGCCGCACCGTTCAACATGCCGCCGGATGAAGCAATGTTTTCATCAGTTCGTTGCGCACCGCCGACATGGTTTCAATGTCGAACGCAGCCTGCATATTCAGCCATGCCTGAGCCGACGTTCCGAAAATTATCTCCAGCCTGAGCGCCATTTCAGGCGATATGGAGGCCTTCCCGTTCACAATCCTCGATACTGTCTTGCGCGTAACGCCAAGCCGCGCGGCAGCGGCGGCGAGCGTTAGCCCCATCGGCTCAAGCCACAATTCCCTCAACACCTCGCCCGGATGCGCCGGATTATGCATTTTCATGTTTGCACCTCTTAATGGTAGTCCTCGTAATTCACTATTTCGGCACGCCCATCTGCAAATCTGAACGTGATCCGCCAGTTCGCTCGCACAGTAACACCACAGACACTTAAAGTGTGCCCTGAGAGGTTACGGAGCGTCAAGCAAGCGAATCAATATGTGATAGCGTTCACGTAAGCATGTTGCAAATCTGTCCATCAGATGCATAATAAAAATATGAGGTTTGAATGGGATCCGGCTAAAAGCGCAACCAACAATGCAAAACATGGCATAGACTTTGAGACAGCCAAGGAGCTATGGCGCGATGAAAAACGCGTTGAAATCCATGTGCCATACCCTGACGAGGAGCGATTTATTATAGTCGGCAAGCTCAAGAACAAACATTGGACGGCTGTTTATACGATGAGAGACGCTAAAATACGCATAATTTCGGTCAGACGTTCGCGGGAAAAGGAGATGCTGTTATATGACAATGAAAACGGCGGCTAAAACCGCGAAGGAATTCGACAAACGTTTTGACGAGGGGGAGGATATGCATGACCTTGTTGATATGGCCAAAGCTGTTGTTGTCCATCACGGGAAAAAAGTCAGAATTACCCTTGATATAGCGGAGTCGCTGGTCAATGATATTGACGATATACGTAACGCGATAGGAGTGGACAGGGGCGCGTTAATAAAAATCTGGCTTCATGAACGTGTGAAGCAGGAAAAAATTGCAAGCATGGCTTGATGATTACTTCGTTGGCGGCGAACCAGGCAGCTTGAAGTCTTGAGGTAACCGCCGCCTTCTTTCCCCTCCTCACCTTGACACCCCTTCCCGCCTTCGGCTAACATGAACAGTCGTTCACCTGAACACATGTTCACCAAAAGGAAGCCGCATGAAGCAATCAACCAGACCCACGGCAAAACGCACCGGCGATGATTCTCGCCGCGACATACTGGCCGCCGCATACGACGTTTTCGCCGGGCGCGGCTACGCGGGCGCGGCCATGCGCGATGTTGCCAACAGGGCGGGCATAAGCGTTGGCGGAATATATATTTATTTCCCCACGAAGGAAGAGCTTTACCTTGCGCTTCTGCGCTCCGAGATGGAGGATTTCAACCTCTACATCGGGCGCGTGGCAGACATGGAACCGGCGCAGGCGCTGAAGGCGCTTATCGACAGCTACCTCGATTACGCCGTCCGCAAGACCAAGCTCGTGTCGCTTCATCTTAAAGAGCACGATCTCGAAATCAGAAAGCCGCTCAAGGAACTGTTTCTAAGCTCGCAGCACAGAATCATTCGCGGCATTCTGCAAGACGGCATGGACAGCGGCGTGTTCAGAAAGATGGAGATCGACCGGGCAGCGCCGGTTGTGTTCTCGTGCGTGCGCGGGCTGGTGCTTTCATATCTGTCCGAGGGGCAGGGCGCGGGCACTCAGAGCGAAATGCTTTACGAAATATTACTAAACGGAATCATGGAGAAAACCGGATGAGAATGAAAAAAATATCGATTGCGGCGGCGCTTGCGTTAATGCTGCCGTTTGCCGGAAACGCCGGCGCTTCGGATTATTCGCTGGATGAGCTTTACGGAATGGCGCTTTCTAAGGCCGAGCGTATCCGGATTTCGGAGGGCGACATAAGCATCGCAGAGCGCGGCGTTGACAAGGCAAACGCCGTTATCTATCCGCGTGTCACGGCATCGGGCGGATATGTCCGCTACAGCGGCGACAGGCTCTCTTCAACCGGCGCGGTCATTCAGCCGGAAAGCTCGATGAACTGGTCGCTGAAGGCCGAGCAGTCGTTCTCGACAAGCGGGCGCGAGTTCATCGCCATGGAGATTGCGAAATCGCTTGTGGATAAAAGCGGGCGCGATCTGGAGGCGGTGAAGAATAATTACCTGCTGAACATATCGGGCGCGTACTTCGACGTGTTAAAGGCGCGAAAGAATGTGGAAAATGCGCGTTCGAATCTCGAACGCCTGAAAAAACACCGCGACGCTGCGGTTGCAAGGCTGAAGGCGGGCGAGGCGACGAAAACCGATCTGCTGCGGGCCGAAGCGGAGCTTTCCGGCGCGGAGGCCGACATGCTTCGTGCCGACAACGGCGTTCGGTCGGGAAAGGCGGTGCTGGCGCGGCTTGCCGGAATCGACGGCGAATTCGGCCTTCGCGAGCCGGACGGCGGGAATTCGCCGGATGTTTCGGGCGGTTTAGACGCGCTTAGGGCGCGGGCGATTGCCGGGCGGGCCGAGGTCAGGGCGGCGGAGATTCAGAAGCTGGCAACCGAGCGCCAGATAGAATATGTGAAGGGCGCGTACAAGCCTACGGTTTCGCTCGAAGCGGCATACACCGGCGCGGATCAGTCTCCGGCTTCGTCTATGCTGAACCGATCCAGCGTTTACGCCGGAATTCGCGCAAGCTGGCTTATCTACGACGGCGGCATTCGAAACGCCGATGTTGCGGAGATAACAACAAAAAGCAGGCAGATTGAGCTTGTATACGACGATTTGCTGAAAAACATCGGCATCGAGGTGGAAAACGCATGGCTCGATCTCGAAACCAACAGGGGCGTGTTGAAATCGTCCGGCGACCGCGCGGCGTTCGCCCGCGACAACTTCGCCGCCACAACGCGCAAGTATGAGCTTGGGCTTGCAAGCAGCCTCGATGTTATCGACGCCAACAACCTGCTTTCGTCAGCCGAAAAACAGGAGGCGGACGCGGCATACGGCGTGAAACTGGCAGAGATAAGGCTGAAACGCGCAACCGGATCGCTGCTTGAAAATTCCGGCGCGAAGCTGAAATGACCCCGCAAAATAACGAATGACAGAGGTATTGCATGAAAATAAAGTTTGACAACCTCGTAAAAAGTTGTCATTCCCGCTTGTCGGGAATCACTCTTTTGCGTAACACATTGAAAAAGAAGGATTCCGGGCAAGCCGGAATGACACGGGAAGGGCTTCGTTCGACTTATTACGGGGGTGGCAAACTTGAATTCACGCCGGTTGGCGGAATGATTGTGATTGCCAGAATGATTGTCATTGCAGGATGCCTGATGATTGCCGGATGCGGAAAAAAGGCGGGCGGAAACATGCCGCCGCAGGTTGGTGCGCCTGAGGTTGGCGTTGTTGTTGTGCAGCCGCAGCGGGTGGCTTTAAGCACCGAACTGTCTGGCCGAACCGTGCCGCAACAGATCGCGGAGGTTAGGCCTCAGGTTGGCGGAATAATTCAGAAGCGCGTATTTACCGAAGGAACCGATGTGGAGGCAGGTCAGGTGTTGTATCAGATCGATCCGGCCATGTATCAGGCTGCCTTTGAAAGCGCAAAGGCGGCAATGGCAAGGGCCGAGGCCAATCGGGACGCGGCGCGGCTGAAGGAGCAGCGCAAAAGCGAACTGGTGCAGACCAACATGGTCAGCCGACAGGATTACGATGATGCTCATGCCGCGCTCAAGCAGGCCGAGGCTGATGTGGCGCTAACCGGCGCGGCGGTGGAAATTGCCCGGATAAATCTGGCCTACACCGATGTCAAGGCTCCGATTTCAGGCAGAATTGGCCGCTCCGCCATGAGCGAAGGGGCGCTTGTCACCGCCGGCCAACCGGCGGCTTTGGCCACCATCCAGCAGATCGACCCCATGTATGTGGATGTCACCCAGTCAACCGCCGATATGCTGAAGCTCAGGCGGAATCTGGCCGACGGCGTACTTAAAAAAGGCGGCTCGGCGCAGGCGGCGGTCAAGCTGCTGCTGGAAGACGGCTCAGCCTATCCGCTTGCCGGAACCCTCAGGTTTTCGGAGGTCACTGTGGATCAGGACACCGGTTCGGTCACCTTGCGCGCGGTTTTCCCGAATCCCGATAAATCGCTTCTGCCCGGCATGTTTGTCCGCGCCATTCTGGAGGATGGGGTGAACGAAAACGCCATTCTCGTGCCGCAGCGCGGAGTAACCCGCAACCCCAAAGGCGACGCGATGGTTATGGTTGTGGGGGGCGAGGAGAAGGTTGAGCCGCGTGTTATCAGGGTTGTGCGGACGGTTGGCGAAAACTGGCTGGTGAGCGACGGACTGAAGGCGGGCGACCGGATTATTCTGGAAGGGATACAGCGGGCGCGCCCCGGAACGCCGGTGAAGGCCGTGCCGTTTGGCGGCAAGCCGGAGACGGCTCCGGCAGCGGCAGCCGGGAAATAAGGGGAAGCCATGCCGCGTTTTTTCATCAACCGCCCGATATTCGCATGGGTGATCGCCATAATGATCATGCTGGCGGGGCTTCTGGCAATAAGAACATTGCCGGTTTCCCAGTATCCGCCCATCGCGCCGCCGCAGATCACCATAAACGCCGTCTATCCGGGCGCGTCGGCCCAGACCGTGCAAGACACGGTCACGCAGGTCATCGAGCAGAAACTAAACGGCATCGACAACCTCATCTATATGTCCTCCACCAGCGATTCGGCTGGTGTGGTGGCTATAAACCTCACCTTCAAGGCCGGCACAGACCCCAACATCGCACAGGTTCAGGTGCAGAACAAGCTGCAACTGGCCACGCCTCTTTTGCCCCAAGTTGTTCAGCGGCAGGGAATTCAGGTGGTGAAATCAACACGCAACTTCCTGCTTATCGTCGGCCTCGTCTCGGAAGACGGTTCGATGGATCGAAACGCCCTGACCGACTACATGGTTTCCAACCTGCAAGACATCATCAGCCGCGTGGAGGGCGTGGGCGAGTTGCAGCTTTTTGGCACGCAGAACGCCATGCGCATCTGGCTGGATCCGGCAAAGCTTCATAGCTACCGCCTCACAACCAACGACGTGATCGCGGCGATGCAGGCCCAGAACGCCCAGATTTCCGCCGGGCAGTTCGGCGGAACCCCGGCGGCGCTTGGCCAGCAGTTGAACGCCACAATAACCGCCCGCACTTTGCTGCAAACCCCGGAGCAGTTCGGCAACATCATACTGCGAACCGGCAGCGACGGCGCAACCGTGCGGCTTAAAGACGTGGCCGAATGCCGGATCGGGACAGAAAACTACGATGTTCAGTCGTTCTACAAGGGCAAGCCGGTCGGCGGCATGGCCATCCGGCTGGCCGCCGGAGCCAACGCCCTCGATACCGGCAACCGGATCAAGGCCAAGATGGCTGAGCTGTCGCGGTTCTTCCCGCCCGGCGTGCAGGTTGTCTACCCCTACGACACCACGCCGTTCGTCAAAATTTCCATCGAAGAAGTGGTGCATACCCTTTTGGAGGCGGTGCTGCTTGTATTCATCATAATGTTCCTCTTCCTGCAGAACATCCGGGCCACGCTCATTCCAACCATCGCGGTTCCGGTGGTGCTGCTTGGAACGCTTGGCGTGCTGGCAATCGGCGGCTTTTCGATCAACACTCTCACCATGTTCGCTCTGGTCATCGTCATCGGCCTGCTGGTTGACGACGCAATCGTGGTTGTGGAAAACGTTGAGCGGATCATGTCGGAGGAAGGGCTTTCCCCGCACGACGCCACAATCAAGTCGATGGAGCAGATCACCAGCGCGCTGATCGGCATCGCCACGGTGCTGACCGCGGTTTTTCTGCCGATGGCCTTCTTCGGCGGCTCAACCGGCGTGATCTATCGCCAGTTCTCCATAACCATCATCTCCGCCATGATTCTATCTGTGCTGGTGGCGATGATACTGACCCCGGCGCTATGCTCCACGCTGCTAAAGCCGGTTGCCAAGGGGCATTCAGCCGGCGAGTCCGGCTGGTTCAAGGGTTTTTTCCGCGTGTTCAACAACCTTTTCGACTTTTGCCGGACTAAATACGAGGGAATCGTTGGCCGATCTTTCGGCAAGCCGGTGCGCTATCTGGCTGTCTACGGGGCCATTGTCGCGGCCATGGCCTTCTTTTTCATGCGCCTGCCCACCGCATTTCTGCCGGACGAGGATCAGGGGTTTATCGTATGTCAGGTGCAGTTGCCCACCGGAGCCACACAGGAGCGAACCCTTCAGGTGATCCGCAGGATGGAGCAGTATTTTCTGGAGAAGGAAAGCAAAACAGTCGATGGGATAATTACCGTCACCGGCTTCAGCTTCGCCGGTCGCGGCCAGAACATGGGTTTGGCCTTCGTCAAACTGAAAGACTGGAAGCTTCGCCAGACACCCGATCTTAAGGCTCCGGCTCTGGCCGGGCGGGCCATGGGCGAGTTTTCGAAGATTCGGGACGGTCTGGCCTTTGCCTTCTCGCCGCCCGCGGTGGTGGAGTTGGGGCAGGCCAACGGCTTCGACTTCCATCTTCAGGATCGCGGCGGGCTTGGCCATGAAAAGCTGATGGAAGCCCGCAACCAGCTTCTTGGCATGGCTATGAAGAACCCGAAACTTGTCGCGGTTCGCCCAAACGGCCAGGACGACAGCCCGCAGTTCAAGCTCGACATCGACGACGCGCGCGCGGGCGCGCTTGGGTTGTCGCTTGCCGACATAAACAGCGTGCTGGCCACCGCATGGGGCGGCGCATACGTCAACGACTTCATCCAGAACGGCAGGGTCAAGAAGGTCTATCTTCAGGCCGACGCCGGTTCCCGGATGCTGCCGGAAGACATCGGTAGGTGGCATGTCCGTAACAACAAGGGCGAGATGGTTCCGTTTTCGGCCTTTTCCACAGCCCGCTGGCAGTACGGCTCGCCACGGCTTGAACGTTACAACGGCATTCCGTCCGTTGAGATCATGGGACAGGCCGCGCCGGGAATAAGCACCGGCGAGGCGATGGACGAGATGGAGAAGATGGCCGCGCAACTGCAGCCTGGCATAGGTTACGAGTGGACAGGCCTTTCCTACGAGGAGAAGAACGCGGGCGCGCAGGCCCCGGCCCTCTACGCCATCTCGCTGCTGGTGGTCTTCCTTGCCGTGGCGGCGTTGTACGAGAGCTGGACAATCCCGTTTGTGAATCTGCTGATGCTGCCGCTGGGGCTGGTGGGCGCGGTTACGGCTGTTACTTTGCGGATGCTGCCCAACGATATATATTTACAGATCGGCTTGCTTACTACTATCGGCCTGTCCACCAAAAACGCCATCTTGATAATCCAGTTCATCAAGGATCAGATGCAGCAGGGGCATGAACTGGTGGCGGCGACACGCTCGGCGGTGCGAATCCGGCTGCGCCCGGTTATCATGACCTCTCTGGCCTTCTTCTTCGGCACGCTGCCGCTGGCGCTAACCAGGGGCGCTGGGGCCGGAGCCCAGAACGCCATAGGCACAGCCGTTACCGGCGGCCTGCTCTCGGCCACATTCATCGACCTGCTATTCATACCGTTCTTCTTTGTGCTGGTGTCGCGAATGCTGGCAAGAAAACTCCCACCAACTCCCCTCATTGAGTAACTCCCCCCGGCCTTCGGCCACCCCCCTCGATGAGGGGGGCAAGGGGGGAGTTGGTTGAATTATGCGTCGTGGGCCACAAGCTCGCCTTCGGCCACCCCCCTCGATGAGGGGGGCAAGGGGGGAGTTGGTTGAATTTATCTGTATTTAACTGGAGACAAACGATGTCCAAGCGTTTTTTAAATATCACCGCCGCAATCCTGATTCTGCTCGTTTCGATAAACTCCGGTTGCGCCCGGAAGAAAGAAGAAACCAAGGTTCCGGCGGAGAAAATCGTGAACGTGAAGGCGCAGCCCGCCGGTAAAATGGCGATGCGCCCGTTTATCGAGGCAACCGGCTCGCTCAACCCGGATGAAGAAGTGACGCTCGGCATCGAGGCCGACGGCCAGTTGAAAGAGGTTGCGGTTGACGAAGGCTCGACGGTTTCCGAGGGCATGGTAATCGCCCGGATCGACGACACCGATTACGCGCTTGAGGTGAAGCGCGCCGAGGCGGCGCTTCGGCAGACGCGTGCAAGCCTCGAAAACGCGCGAGCCGAGTTCGACAGGAAAAAATCGCTTTACGACGAGCAGCTTGTCACGCGCCAGCAGTTCGACGATGTTTCCACCCGGCTCACGCTTGCCGAGGCCGAAATCGAACGGGCCGAGGTTGCGGTGTCCATCGCGAAACAGAAGCTTTCCAAGACCGTCATCCACTCGCCGCTTGCCGGAGTGGTGAAGGCCAAAAAGGTTTCCGCGGGCGATTACGTTCGTAATGGCGCGCAGCTTGTCACTATCATCCGCAACAATCCGCTGAAACTGGTTTTCAGCGTGACAGAGAAGGAATCGGGCTGGTTGAAAATCGCTCAGGATGCTGCCTTCCGCGTCGATACGTTTCCTGAGAAGGAATTCCACGCAACCGTGAGCATCATCCACCCGAACCTTGACGAGAAGACGCGCACTCTTCAGGTTGAGGCAACGGTTGCAAACGCCGGCGGGGCGCTGAAGCCCGGCCTGTTTGCAAGCGTAACCCTTTATACAGGCGCGGAAAAAAGCGCTGTGACAGCTCCGGTTACCGCGCTTTTGTATGAAGGCGAGCAGGTGCGGATATTCGTGGCCGATGGAAACATGGCGCGGGAGCGGCGCGTTAAGGTCGGCAAGAAAATCGGCGAGGCGATGGAGATTGCCGAGGGCTTGAGCGCTGGCGAGATGGTTGTCACCGCCGGTCAGCAGAGCCTCTCGGACGGAGCGAAGATAAATGTGGCTCGCTGATACATCCATAAAGCGGCCTGTTTTCGCCACGATGGTGATCTCGGCCATCGTGATCTTCGGCATTATCAGCTATCCGGACATTGGTGTTGACCTGTTTCCGAAGGTGGATTTCCCGATCATCAACATTAATACCGTGCTGAAGGGCGCAAGCCCCGAAATCATGGACGTTGACGTGACCGACAGGATCGAGGAAGCTGTCAATACGATTAACGGCGTGAAATCGATAAGCTCCAGCAGCATCGAAGGCGTTTCCACCGTCACCGTGGAGTTCCAGCTTGAGCGCGACATCGATCTTGCGGTGCAGGACGTGCGCGAAAAGGTGGCGGCTGCGCGCAACAAGCTGCCAGCCGACATCCTTGAGCCGGTGATCGAGAAGGTTGATCCCGACGCGGTTCCGGTGCTCTGGACCGTGCTCACCAGCAAAACCCGCTCCGTGCGCGAGATTTCCACATACGTTGACGAGGTTTTAAAAGAACAAATTCAGCGCATTCAGGGCGTTGGATCGATCAGGCTGGCCGGTTTGCAGTTGCGGCAGGCGCGAATCTGGCTCGACGCGCGAAAGATGGAGGCACGCAGGATAACGGCGCAGGACGTGATGCGAGCCCTTGCGCGGGAAAACGCGGAGCTTCCGGGAGGCCGCATCGAAAGCGGCACGAAGGAATACGCCATCAAGATAAAGGGCGAATTTCAGAGCATTCAGGACTTCAACGATCTGGTTTTGGGCTATGAAAACGGCGTTCCGGTGCGCCTTCGCGACGTTGGCCGGGCCGAGGACGGCATGGAGGAAAAACGCTCCATCGCCCGCTTCAACGGCGCAAACGGCGTGGGCATGGGAATGCAGAAGCAGTCCGGCACGAACACTGTGGAAGTTGTCGAGCGAGTGAAGCGCGAGCTTGAAAACATTAAAAAAACGCTTCCTGCGGGCATGGAGCTTGGCATATCGTTCGACCAGTCAACGTTCATCAGGCGCTCGATCAGCGAGGTTCAGCATCATCTTATATACGGCGGCTTCTTTGCGGCGTTTGCGGTGCTGCTGTTCCTGAAGAGCGTGCGGATCACGCTGATAAGCGCGCTTGCCATCCCCACATCCATCGTGGCCACGTTCGCGGTGATGAAGATGTTCAACTTCACGTTCAACAACATGTCGATGCTGGCGCTGTCGCTTTCTGTCGGAATCCTGATAGACGACGCCATTATTGTGATCGAGAACATTCACCGGCATATAGAGGAAGGCATGAGCCCGCGCGAGGCGGCGTCTTTCGCCACGTCGGAAATAGGGCTTGCCGTGATGGCCACAACGCTTGCAATCGTGGCGATATTTCTGCCGGTTGCGTTCATGAAGGGCATCATCGGCAGGTTTTTCGTGCAGTTTGCGCTCACCGTGGTCTTCGCCGTGCTGATCTCGCTCCTGATCTCGTTCACTCTCACGCCGATGATGGCGTCGCGCCTGCTTCGCGCGAAGCACGACACCGGCGCAATCCACAAGTTTTTCGAGCCGGTTTCGAACCGGCTGGAGCGCAATTACAAGAAACTGGAGAATTTTTACAGGCGCATTCTTGTTTTTGCGCTGAGTAACAGGCTGATTGTGCTGATTGCGGCGGTTCTGGTTTTTGTTGGCAGCATGTCGATTACGAAATATCTGGGCAAGGAGTTCGTGCCGCCTGAAGACCAGAGCCGGTTCATCGTGCGGTTGCAGGCTCCGGTTGACTATTCGGTTGACGCGGTTGACCGAGCGTTCCGGCAGGCCGAGGACTACATTCGGAGCCTTCCGGAGGTGAAAACCGTCTTCTACGCGCAGGGGTTCGGCAGTAGCCGCGAGGCGAACAAGGGTTCGATGTTCATCGGCCTGAAGCCAAAAAGCGAGCGATCGAAGTCGCAGGAGCAGATGAAGGCGCAGGTGCGGAAATACCTCAGGCAGATTCCCGGCATCCGGGCAAGCGCCGAGGATGTTTCGATGGTTGGCGGCGGCATGAGAAACGTGCCGATTCAGTACGTTATACGCGGGCGCGATCTGCCGACGCTTCAAGAGCACACGAGGCAGATCGTGGGCGAGTTCACGAAACTGCCCGGCATCGTTGACGTGGATACGTCGCTCGAAGCCGGCAAGCCGGAGTTGAAAGTGTATATCGACCGCGACAAGGCGGCGGATCTGGGCGTGGACATCGCAACCATCGCCGAATCGATCAACTTCCTTGTTGGCGGCGAGGTTGACGTCACCAAGTTCAAGGACGAGGCCAGAGGGCGGCGCTACGACGTGCGCGCGCGGCTGAATCCGGCTGACCGGCAGAACCCCGACGATCTTGGGCGGCTGTATGTGCGCTCGAAGGACGGCAGATTAATTGCGCTTTCGAACATCGTCACGGTGCGGGAAGGCGGCGGGCCAAGCGTTATCAACCGGACAGACCGGCAGCGTTCGATCATGATATTTGCCAATCTGGAAGGCAAGCCGCTTGGCCAGGCCACCGGCGAACTGACTGCGATTGCCGATAAAACGCTTCCGTCGGACTATTCTGGCGTGTTCAAGGGCATGGCCGAAACCATGGGCGAGTCGTTCAAGTATCTGATATACGCGATTGTGCTCGGAATTGTTCTGGCCTACATGATCCTCGCGGCGCAGTTCGAAAGCTTTTTACACCCGGTAACAGTGCTTCTGTCGATGCCGTTTTCGTTCATCGGCGCGTTCGGGGCGCTATATCTGGCCGGGATGACCCTGAACATATTCAGCTTCATCGGGCTGATTCTGCTTATGGGACTGGTGAAGAAAAACGCCATTTTGCTTGTGGATTACACAAACACGCTCCGGGAGCGCGGCATGTCGCGCCGCGAGGCGATATTGCAGGCCGGGCCTGTGCGTCTGCGGCCAATCTTGATGACCACGTTTGCGATGGTTCTTGGCATGATGCCGATTGCGCTTGGGCTTGGCGAAGGCTCCGAAACCCGCGCGCCGATGGCTGTGGCAACCGTGGGCGGGCTGATTACATCGCTATTTCTGACGCTGCTGGTTGTGCCGGTTGCGTATGACGTGTTCGACGCGGCGAAGAGGCGCATACGGATGTTGGGGAGGAGGGCTTAGGGCGGGGGGGGGAAGTCAAAATCTGTGCTGCTTCACCAGCGGCAGAATATAAACGCCGTACTTGTCTTCGAGAGCAATACATTCCAGGTGGCATTCCACCTCAACCGTATCCAGCTCGTATGAATCCGGGACTTCAACCTCAAGCGCGAAGTCCTCATCCTCAATTGAGGGAACCGGTTTTGTGCGAATGCCGGGATATTTGATATGAAGATGCTCAACAAGCTCCGCAACCGCATCCGCAATCTGAAGATTATCGCTAACCGCAACTTTCATAATTGCTTCCTGTATTCTGTCACTGACTTGATGACATTATCAACCATTTCAAGCATCTGTCTCAACGGCAACCTGAAATTTTCCAGCAACCCGGCAGATTGCCGTCCATGGGAAGGGCTGAACCAAAATCCATGAACAAACGGCTTGATGATGGCGAGATGCTTCCATGTGCGGCCTGTTTCCGGATCACCGAGAGCCGCCCACATTGCGTGGAATGACGCATAGTAGAGCCGGGACATGGCGCTGTTGAACCGGGCATGTCCGTACAGCATTGTCGCATCCTCATGATATTTGATCGCGTCATGATATTTGATCGCGTACTGTATTCTGAAAACGCTCATTTATTGCGGTCACTTTCCATCGAATAGCCTTACAGTATCAGGTTTACAAGCCGAACCTCGCCTTCCTCGGAAGAAGACGCTTCAGCCATTTTACAACCCTAGCTTTGCCTTAAGTTCGCTATGGCTTGTCCATTTTTTTGTTCTGTTTTTGGTTATTATCGCTGAATCGTAGTCGAACTTGTCCTGTTCAATCTCCTTAAGTCTGCGATATTCCTGATAATCCAGAATAACCGCCACTGGCCTGCTGTCCTCCTTGATTACCTGGGTTTTAATCATGGTATGCCTCCTGTCTGTGTTTTACCTCATAAACTGACATAATGAATCCGTCATCATCAAAGATCACCCTGTAGTTTCCGCCCCGAAGCCTTCTGAGATCGCCGAAATTACCTTACAGAATCTTAACATCAAGCCGTCCAGATTTATTCTCAGCGTATGCTTCGATAGCGTTCAATATCATTTCGGCGCTTTTTCTGTCGCCCTTGGCTATCTTCTCGAACTGTTTTAAGGATTTATCGGAATATCTGATCTGCATCGCACCAGCCCTTGACATGAATCAACTGACGGTTGACGGTGTTTATCTTGGCTACGCATGGAAAAGTAATCACGCAGCCTTCAGCAGCTTATCCTTCCACTGCCTTCGTCGGATTGCTTTTAATAAACAGTGGCGTGACATACTCCCCATCATACACCAAACCTGCCAGGCCTGAAAAATATTCGAACCATTCCTTTTGCAAAAAAAGAACCGTCCGGGAGGCTGACTTCCCGGACGGCAGTGTAAGGCGCCGAAGGAGGGAGATGGCTGCGGGTTTATCGGCGCCTTGTAGCTAATAAAACGTCGCGTTCTATTCCGCGCCTATGCCCAGATACGTCCTGAGTTTCTCATCCTCGAACTTCGCTTGGGCAACCGGATCGGCTTTCATGAGCGAAACAAGTATGCCGACGAGGAATGCAAGCCCCATCGAGATAACCGCCGGGTTCTTCATGGGGAAGATCGCCTGCGGCATCTGGGCGGCAAGCTCTTTTTTCCTGGCATCGAAGCCGGTCTTGGCTGCGGCTATTTCGGCATCGATCTTCTTCGGATCCGGAGCCGCCGCCTTCAGTCTTTCAATTTCGGCGACCTTGGCCGCCGTGGCAGCCTCGGCTTCCTTCAACGCCTTGCCCTTCATCGACTTCTTCTTCGCGTCGAACCCGGCCTTGATCGCAGCAATCTCGGCGTCCATCTTTCCGGTGTCGGGGATGGCTGCCTTCTGCTTTGTGAGAGCCTCGACGCTCGCCTTCATCGCCTTGTCGGCGTCGGCTATTTTCGTCTCCACCGCCTTCTTCTCGGTTGCGTGAATAACGTCAACCCATACTGTCGGGCTCAGGAATATGAGTCCGGCGGCAAGGACAAGGCCGGTGATGATGCTGGCCACGGCTCCGTTGGTCGTGAACTTCTTCCAGACGATCGAAAGGAGAAGCGCCGGGAAATTGGCGCTGCATGCAACCGCGAACGCAAGGCCGACCATGAACGCCACGTTTTGCCCCTTGAACAACATGCCCAGAACTATCGCCGCGATGCCAAGACCGAGCGTCGCGCCCTTTGCAACCTTGACCTCTTCCTTCTCGTTGGCTACACCGTTGCGGATAACGCCCACGTAGAGATCATGCGAAAGCGCCGAGGCTCCGGCCAAGGTAAGTCCGGCCACCACGGCAAGGATTGTCGCGAAGGCAACGGCGGCAAGGAATCCGAGGAACGGGGTTCCGCCAAGCGCCTCGGCAAGCAGCGGAGCCGCCATGTTGCCGCCCTTGTCGATGCCCATGATAACTTTCTGGCCCACGAGCACCGCAGCGCCGAATCCGATGGTCACGGTAAGGATGTAGAAGTAGCCGATGAAGCCTGTTGCGTAGAAAACCGATTTCCTCGCTTCCTTGGCGTCCGGCACGGTGTAGAACCGCATGAGAATGTGCGGCAGTCCGGCGGTTCCGAACATCAGCGCGAGGCCAAGCGAGAATGCCTCAAGCGGGCTGGTCACGAGCGTGCCCGGCTCAAGAAACTTGTCGCCATAGGTGTTGGCGGCCTGCGAGAAGAGCTCTCCGTAGCTGAATCCGAATTTCGACAGGGTAAGAATAACCAGAACCGTTGCGCCGCCAAGAAGAAGCACGGCCTTTATGATCTGCACCCATGTGGTTGCAAGCATTCCGCCGAAGAGCACATACATGATCATCAGCGTGCCGACCGCCACAAGCGCGATTTCAAACGGAAGACCGAACATCAGCTTTATGAGCGTGCCCGCGCCGACCATCTGCGCGATAAGGTAGAAAAGCACGGTGACAAGCGAGCCGGCTGCCGCCGCGGCCCGGATCGGTTTTGGATTCAGGCGGTAGGCCACCACGTCGGAAAACGTGTACTTTCCGAGGTTGCGAAGCGGCTCCGCGATCAGAAACGTCAGGATTGGCCATCCGACCAGCCATCCGACCGAGTAGATCAGGCCGTCGTAACCCTTGGTTGACACAAGTCCGGCGATGCCCAGGAACGAGGCCGCGCTCATGTAGTCGCCCGCAAGCGCGAGACCGTTCTGGAAGCCGGTGATGCTGCGGCCCGCCGCGTAGAATTCCTTCGTGGTCTTTGTTCTCTTGGCCGCCCAGTATGTGATGCCGAGAGTGGCGGAGATGAAGGCAATGAAAAACAGTATGGATGTTGCGTGAACCTGTCCGATTGTTGTCTGAACTGCTGCCTGCGGCATTATCTTATCCTCCCACTTTCTCTTTCACGTTGGCCACGAGATGATCATATTTTGTGTTGGCCCAACGCACATAGATTCCTGTAAGCACCCACGAAAGAATGATGGTTCCAACCGCTATTGGAATGCCGACCGTTATCGCTCCGCTGAATTTCGACGACAGCAGCTCCCTGTTGAATGCGATAAGACCTATGAACCCGAAGTAGAGCACGAGTTCAAGGATAGTGAGCACAAGCGATATCGAATCCTTCTGGCTCTTGAGCTTCTTGAAATCCGGATCTTCCATGATTTCATGAATGCTCTTGTGAGATGTTTTTTGACTCATTTCATGCCTCCTCTTGCACTGATATTTTTCAAGCCATACAAACTTACGCGCCCACGGCGCTACGGCAACACCTAGAAATTGCACATCCCCAGAACGGCAGTATTTCTGTCACCTCCCCTGAATTTACCGGCGGCCCGGATCAGGCCGCCAAGGCTTTCTATTCCCGAAGCTGCCGCGGAGGGCAGAAGCCGCTGAAAAACCTGCGCGGTGATGTAGGCGTCGATGAGCGCGTTGTGCGCTCCATTGGCCGATATGCCCATGGCGCGCGCCATGTCTTGCAGCCGGTATCGTCCGGTTAGGGCGTTGCTTCCGCATGGGGCGTTCCCCCTGCTTCCAAGCCATTCGTACAGCGGCACGACATCTATCGACTGGTTGGTGACTGGCGGCAGCGAAACACGCGCGGCCTCGCGCTTCAGGAACGCGAGGTCAATATCCACGCAGTAGCCGACAACCGGATCGCTTCCGCAATAACGGGCAAATTCCGTCAGCACGGCGGCAATGTCCTGCTCTTCCTCCACCTCCGACGGGGTGATGCCGTGGATGACGATGCTCTTCCATGTAAGACCGTTTTTGGGTTTTACCAACCGGTGGAATGAATCCGCCAGATCGATCTTGCCATTCATCATCCTGACCGCGCCGATCGAGACAATGGCGTTCTTGCGCTCGTCGAGGCCGGTAAGCTCGGTGTCGAAGACAACATAGCGCGCCTCGGACGGTTTAGCGTCCATGTTGACCGATGAGGCCGGTTTCCGTCTGAATGGAAGTAAATTCATCATCGGCTACCAAATGAGCGGCTTGTAGCGCTCAATCAACACATCCTGAATCCGCGAGATGAGGCCGAACGCCTCGCGCATGGTCTTTTTCTCCATCGCGCCAAGCTTTTCCGGATTGATGAAGTTGTCCGGCTCCGTCCCGGCCTCTATCTGCGCGAACTGATGATGAATGCGAAGCAGCATCATGAACTCGAACGCGTGCTCAAGCTCGTCGGCGTACTCCTCAACTATGGTGTGGCGGTTCCGGAGGGCGGCAATCCGGTCGATCGTGGAGGTTTCATCCACGCCCTTTTCGAGCGCGAAAAGCCGGACTATATCCACGATCAGGGCAATCCCCTTCACCTTCAGGTTCAACTCATCCTTGTGCTCGCCGCTTTTATCGACGATGAACGATTTGAAGAAACCCACCGGCGGGCTGTTCTTCACGATCATGTTGGCCATGTGTCCCACGAAAATCTCGTGTGCTTCGAGCGCGGATTGCAGATGCGCGCGAAGATCGTCGGCAAGGCGGAAATCGCCGTGAACCGGCCTGAAATCAAAAAAGATAAGCGATTTCAGCACCGCGTCTGCTGTCGGGTTGCTTATCCAGCCCGACAGGTATTTCTTCCAGACGCGTATCGGCTGGCACCACTGCTGGTTGCTCGCCATGTAACCTGCCGGACAGTGCGGAAAACCGCACTGTTCCAGGCTGTCGCGCACGGACAGGGCGAACTCGGCAAAATATGCCTTGGCCCGGCTTTCCTGCTCGGTTTCCTGACAATTCGCGTATATGATCGCGTTGTCCTGATCGGTGCGGAAGGTCTGCTCGCGCCTGCCTTCGCTGCCGTAGACTATCCAGCAGTAAGGCACGGGCGGCTGGCCCAGCCGTTTCTCGGTAATTTCCAGAATCTTTTGAAGGAGCCGGTCGTTGATCTCTGTGAGTATCTTGGTGATGTTGCTTGCCCGCGCCCCTTCCTTCAGCAGAAGCGCGATGATCTTGTTCACCTTGCCGGCAGCCGGAACCAGCCCGTCGATGGTGGTCTGATGCTCAATCTCGCGCGCCACAGAAATGGGCGACGTGCCCTGAAGCATCATGAGATCGTGGTTGGTGATGATGCCCCTCAGCTTGCCATCGCCCACGATAAGCAGATGGTGAATGCCGTAGCGAACCATCTTAAGAAGCGCCTCGAAGCAGTATTCCCGCTCATCCGCCCTTATGAGTGAAACGCTCATGATATCGGCGACAGGCCCCGAAACATCCCGCCCCTTCGACACAACCTTGTCGCGCAGATCGCGGTCGGTTATGATCCCCACCGGCACGCCGTCCGCGTCGGTGAGCACAACGCAGCTTATCCGGCTGCGGGACATCACCTCGGCAGCATCCCGGATGGATATGTCGCGTGAAGCGGTCACCACGCCCCTGGTCGCAAGCTCGCCAACCGGAGTGGAAAACAGAAGCTTGTCGCCCCCGCCGCCGCAGAGCAGGCTCCGGTTTCGCATCTCGCGATAGGTCTTGTCGATATATTGGGTGAAAAACGACTTCAGGAAAAACTCCGTGAAAGCCGGATTTGCGTCCATCAGCCGAAGCGTGGTTTCACGGTCTATCAGATAACAGATGGTATCGGTTGCGGCAACGATATTCGTCCGTGAACGGTCGTCGCTCACAAGAGACAGAAATCCGAAGGAATCGCCCTCGCTCCGGTAATCGATCACCACGTCCTCTGCTTCGGGTGATTTCATGAAGACCTTCACGGCGCCCTTTTTAACCACGCGAAGATACCGGCTCGGCGGGCCGTTCTGGGCAAGAATGGTGAAGCCCTTCGGATAGAACTCGACCGAAACACCACCGGCAATGCTCCTTCGCGATGCTTCATCGAGAAACTGGAAAGGCGGCGTCTTCGAAAAGAATTCAAGTACTTCTTCTATTATCATTTCGGCATCGTTAAGCAATAGACATGCCAGGTTTGAAGCGGTCTTTGCGTGCTAAATAATTATGTGAATTCAATATGTTGGCAATTACGAAAACAGCTCAGGAAACCCTGCGCCGAAAATGGAACGCCTCCGCCGTTACCTTTCGTTACGGGTAAAATTGCCGGAACCGGTCGTTGAAGCCGGCTGAGCCATAATGATGAGCGGATAATTCTTGACGTCATGCAGCGTTCAATGGTTTGCTTTCTGATCATGACGACGGAACAAAGGAGAACCCAGTGGAAAACCATAAACTCGTGATGCCGGAGCACCTGAACCACTTCGGCTACCTCTTCGGCGGCAATCTGCTCAAATGGGTGGACGAAATCGCATGGATCGCGGCCAGCCTCGAATTTCCGGGCCGCCGGTTTGTAACCATCGCGCTCGACAAGGTGGAATTCCGTAAAAGCGTGCGCGAAGGCTCGATCCTGCGATTCGAGGTGAACAAGACAACTCAGGGCCGGACATCGGTTCAATACCAGGCCAACGTCTACCGGAGCGAGCTTAAAAAGGCCGACGAGGAACTGATATTCTCAACGCACATAACGTTTGTCTGCGTGGATGACAATGGGAATAAGACGCCTCTCGTGATATAGTAGCGCTATGGCGACGACAACCCTCGATACTCACAGGTTCATACGAAAGCTGAAGGATGCCGGGATTTCCGAGCAGCAGGCAGAGGCTTTTACTGAAGCCTTCAGGGATGCTCAGGGTGAAACCGATTTCGCCACAAAAAAAGACCTTCAGTTGGAACTTGCCCCTATAAAAGCCGACATGGCGCTTGTAAAGTGGATGCTCGGCATAATAATCGGCGGCATAATCGCAATAATTCTAAAAACGTTCTTCCCGGCGTAACCGGTTTTTTCATGGGCTACCGCAATCTCTCCGAATGCGTCCGCGATCTTGAGCGGACGAATCAGCTTGTCAGAATCGACTGCGAGGTCGATCCGAACATCGAAATAGGCGTAATCCAGCGGCGGGTTTACAGGGCTGGCGGCCCGGCGCTTCTTTTTACCCGCGTGAAAGGCTGCGCGTTTCCGATGCTCGGCAACCTGTTCGGCACAATGGAGCGCACCCGGTTCATATTCCGCGACGCCTTGCGCGTTATCGAAAAGCTGGTTGACGTGAAGGTGAATCCGGCGTCGTTTGCCAGAAATCCGGGCGGGCTTTTCACAGCCGCGCGCGGCGCGCTTCACATGCTGCCGAAAAGGGTGGGAAGCGGCCCGATTCTGGCAAACAAGACCGCCATCGACAGGCTGCCGCAGCTTAAATCGTGGCCGCGCGACGGCGGGGCGTTCATCACGCTTCCGCAGGTCTATTCCGAAAGCCCGCGCAATTTGGGCTTCCGCCACTCGAACATCGGCATGTACCGCGTGCAGATTTCGGGCAACAGCTACGCGCCGAACGAGGAGGTGGGCATTCACTACCAGATTCATCGCGGAATCGGCGTGCATCAGGCCGAGGCGATTGAGCGCGGCGAGCCGCTTCGCGTAAACATTTTCGTGGGCGGGCCGCCCAGCCTCACAGTGGCTGCCGTGATGCCGCTGCCGGAAGACATGCCGGAGCTGTATTTCGCCGGAATTCTTGCCGGAGGCCGCATAAACATGGTTGCGCCTGATGGCGAGCTTCCGATGCCTGCCGAGGCCGATTTCTGCATAACCGGCGTTCTGGAGCCGGAGCTGCTGCGGCCCGAAGGCCCGTTCGGCGATCATCTTGGCTACTACAGCCTCGTTCACGATTTTCCGGCGCTACGGGTGAAGAACGTCTATCATCGAACCGGCGCTATCTGGCCGTTTACCACAGTGGGCCGCCCGCCGCAGGAAGACACGAACTTCGGCGCGTTCATCCACGAGCTTGCCGGACGGCTTGTGCCGGCGGTTCTTCCGGGCGTTCACGCGGTTCACGCCGTAGATTCCGCCGGCGTTCACCCGCTGTTGTTCGCCATCGGAAGCGAGCGGTACACGCCATACGACGAGCGCAGGCGTCCGATGGAACTGCTCACCGCCGCAAACGCGATTTTGGGCCACGGCCAGCTTTCGCTTGCGAAATATCTTTTCATCGCGGCCAGCCAAGACGATCCGGGCCTCGACATCCACGATATTCCGGCGTTTTTCCGGCACGTTCTTGAGCGGGTTGACTGGCGGCGCGACATACATTTTCATACGCGAACCACGATAGACACGCTTGACTACACCGGCGGCGCGTTCAATCAGGGATCGAAGGCGGCGATTGCGGCTGCCGGGCCGAAATTGCGCGTGTTGCCCACAGTGATTCCAGGCGGGCTGAATCTGCCGTCAGGATTTTCCAGTCCGCAGGTTGCGCTTCCCGGCGTGCTGGTTATCGTCGGGCCGCCGTGCGGAAGCGACGACGACGCGGTCGAGAGGTTCTGCGATGCGTTCAGGCCGGATGACCTGATAAATTCATTTCCGCTGATTATTGTTGCGGACGACAGCGAATTTACGGCGCGGACGACAGACAATTTCGTCTGGACGGTGTTCACCCGATCCGATCCGGCGCGCGACGTTTACGGCGTCGGCTCGTTCATCGAGAAAAAACATTGGGGCTGCGCGGGTTCGCTGGTGATCGATGCCCGCGTGAAACCCGGATACGCGCCGCCGCTTGTGGAAGACCCGGAGATTGAACGGCGCGTGGACGCCATGTTTGCCAAGGGCGGGGCGTTGCACGGGCTGGATGAGTGACCGCTTCACCCCTTTCTCATCCCCACCAGACCGGCGAAGACCACTCCAGCGATTAGCAGCACCGCAGCCGCCGCAAGAAACGCTTCCGGATAGCCTCGCCAGGATGCCACGAATCCGGCGGCCAGCGGCCCGGTGGTGTGGCCGATGTCCATGATCGATCCCAGAATGCCCATCGCAGAGCCACGGCCCTCGCGTCTGCTGATGTCCGCGATATGCGCCGAAGTGGCTGACGTGACCACCGAGATGCTGAAGCCGAACGCCACGCTCATGGCCAGCATCATCGCAAATGAGTCGAAGGCCGCAAACAGGCCGATGCATATCGCCCCGATCAGCGCGCCGAAGAAAATCTGCGGACGCCTGCCGTGCCTGTCGGAAAAACCGCCCATGAGCGGTTTCGAGAGCGCAAGCGTGATGATCTGGGCAGAGAGAAGCGCGCCGATCTGGTAAGGGCTTATCCCGGCGCTTTTGGCGTGGAGCGGCAGAAAAGTCTCGAACGTTCCATATGCAAACAGAATGGCCGCCTCAACCGCGCTTGTGATGATTATCCGCCTGTCCGACGCCACGGCCTTGAACGTGTCGAATGTTTCCGTCCACGATCGCTTGGCTGAAGTTGAACCGGTATCCGGCAGCCGGAGCGAAAGCAGAAGCGCCGAAACCCCAGCCGCGCCGCATACAAGATAGACGGTTTTGAAGCCGGAAGCCGGATTTAGCGCCGACGCGCCAATTATCGCGCCGCCAGCAACCGGGGCCATGAATCGCCCAAGCAGCGTTGCTGTGGAAAACCAGCCCATTTTTTCGCCCCGGTCTGCGTGAAACAGATCGGAAACCAGCGCCATCGCAACCGGAATGAATATGGCGGTGGCAAATCCGTGAACGAATCTTACGGCGGCAAGCTGCGGGACGGACGTCACCGGAAGGTATGAAAACGGCACTGCGGCAAACACGACTGCCGACGCAAGCAGCATTTTGCGCTTGCCGAACCTGTCTGCAAGCAGACCCGCAGGAATGCTGAACAGAACGCCGGTGAACGCCGAAATAGCCGCCACGAAGCCGACTCCGGAGGGATCGGCTCCAAGATGCGAGGCGAATAGCGGCAATACGGGGCTTTTCGATATGGTGGAGCTGAATATCGCCAAAAGCCCCGTTGTGCATAGAAGCGTGAAGGGCGTCAGTTTCATGGCATCCTTTGCATGAGGCGCATGATGCAAAGGTATCAATGATACAGATTTAGTCAAGATTGTTTTAGCGTCAACCGGTTTAAGCATAATTAACGAATAATATCAATGCCTTATATCAATGCTGAAATTCAAGTTTCAGCCCCTTTCCTCCGATAATCAAGTCAGGATGTGAATTAGCCTTGATGCGATGGGGGTTATTTATGCGAAAGCGATTTATCCGGGCAATAGCGATTGCCGTGATGGTGATGGCGGCTGGCGATGCCTCTGCGATAAGCATTCTGGTTGGCGGCGGCGTGGGCGACTGGGGCATAACCGATCAGACGAACGGTTTTGCAACCACCGACGCGGTTAACGCCCCGGTCTCCGGATACAATAACGGCGTCTGGTATGTTGAGGAGAAGGGCGCGAAAGACCCGTGGGGCTATGTCGGGCCAGGATACGGCGGTTATCCGTTCGACATTCAGGGGCTCTATTTCACTTACGATGAGTCATTCATGTATGTTGCCTCGATTCTTGGCACTCCGCCTGAAGGCTCGCGCGGCGTATGGAACGGGACAACATGGGGCGGAACGGAATATCTGGGCGACATCGCCCTGAGCTTCGACGGCAGCACCTCAAAATACGAATATGGCCTTGAAACGCGCGGAACCGACAGAGGCAAGTTCAAGCAGGTTGACACATGGACTGCCGCGGCGTATTTCCCGCAGAGCAGCCCGTCAGACATCAAGACCGGAAGCAATACGGGGCTTGGGAGCGGCTTTGTCTATGAAAAGCTGCCCGGCATGTCCAGCCTGTATTACATCGAGTCGAGAATTGCGCTTCCATCGTTTTTCAATCCTGCAAGCCTTGACAGCATCAACGTGCATTTAACCCAGACCTGCGGCAACGACGCAGCCGATCTCAGGCTTACGATGCTTCCGGCTCCTGTTCCGGAACCGGCCACCGCGCTGCTCTGGGCGCTTGGAATCTTCGCGCTTTTTGCTTCCGGACTGAGAATGAACAGACTTCAGTAGCAAAGGCGGCCCTTTGGGCCGTCGCCTTATAAACCGGTAACGGGGCCGTTTTGTCCGGCCCCGTTCAGATCATGCCCCCACCTCGTAACAGTCCCTGATGCGTGGCAATACATCCGAGTCCATCGGACGCCGACACGCAAGCACAAGCATTTCCACCACATGATAGAGCATCTCCGGACGCACATACGTATCCGGCGTCATGTAATGCACAGCTTTGCGCATCTTGTCCTCAATGGTTTCGCCGCCTTCGATCGTGTCGTAGTCAACAATCAGAACTTGCATGGGATGGGTTGAGTAAACACTTGATACAACACCGTTTTCGATTTTGATGATTGCTGCCGGATTCATTCTTGAACTCCTTTTAAGTATATTCAGTCTCTTTCAATCAGTTGCATGATACCGGAGCTTTGTTACGTGGCGGTTAAGGATTCGTGAAGATTTCGTTACGAAAACTGGCTGCCGCTTATATTCCTCGATCAATACGCCGATAAGACCGGATTCGTCGCGGGGCGGCCATCGGCAGATGAATCCTGATTCATCGCCGGCAATGGTTCCCGCCTGAGATCCTGGGATGGAGGGCTGGTAATGGACACAGTTACTGAAAACAAGGGCTACACCGTAACCGCAGCGGCAACCGGCATCAACCTGGCGCTTGGAGTGCTTTACACCTGGAGCATTTTCAAGGCCGCAATCAAGCATTCGATAGAGCAGGGCGGCGCGGGCGCTTTCAACTGGGACGCCGCATCCATCAACGATCCATACGCGGTCTGCTGTCTGGTGTTCGCCTTCTCGATGATTCTGGCCGGCAGATGTCAGGACAAGTTCGGCCCGCGTCTTACTGCGGCGACTGGCGGCATTATGGTTGGCGCAGGGCTGCTCTGGATATCGCGCACCACCGATTACACAAGCTGGGTGCTCGGCTTCGGCGTGCTTGCGGGAATCGGCATTGCGTTTGGCTACTCGTCGGCAACGCCGCCGGCCATAAAATGGTTTCCCCCCAACAAGACCGGCAAGATCGCGGGCATTGTTGTTGCCGGGTTCGGGCTTGCGTCGGTCTATATCGCGCCGCTTTCGAAATATCTTGTCGCCTCGCACGGCGTGCAGGGCGCGATGATGTTCTTCGGCATTGCGTTTGCGATAGTTGTCTGCCTGCTTTCGACGTTTCTGGTAAATCCGCCGCCCGGATATGTTCCGCAGGGATTTGAATGCAGGCGTTCGCCGTCTCCACTGAACGCGCAGGCGCGCGCCACGTTCGTTGAGGTGAACTCCGGCCCCGGCGAGATGCTGCGGACGTCGTCGTTCTGGATGCTGTGGCTGCTCTATTTCATCGGAGCCGGAGCCGGTTTGATGGTGATAGGAAGCGTTGCCGGAATGGCGCAGAAGAGCATGGGCCAAAACGCGTTTCTTGCGGTTGTGATGCTTGCGGTGGGCAATGCCGGCGGACGCATAGCCGCCGGCACGCTTTCCGACAAGATAGGCCGGGCCAAAACGCTCGGCATCGTGTTCGCAATTCAGGCTGTGCTGATGTTCGCGGCAATTCCGATAACAGGCGCATCCGGCGCATCGGCAGCGATAACCGCGCTTCTTGTGCTTCTCTCCGCCGCAATAGGCTTCAACTACGGCGCGAATCTGGCGCTCTTCCCGTCGTTCGCCAAGGACATGTGGGGAATAAAAAACTTCGGCGTGAATTACGGTGTTCTGTTTACGGCATGGGGAGTGGGCGGCTTCGTGATGAGCAAGGCGTCGGAACGGCTTGTGGCCGGAACCGGAACGTTTTCGGCATCGTTTCTTGTAGCCGGAATAATGCTGCTTCTGGGAGTCGGACTGAGCTTCCTGGTTAAGGACGAAAAGTCACAAAAGAGGGCAATAGTGGCGAAAGTGCTTCAGGAGGCGGCGGCGAAGGCGTAAAGGACAGGATGGGCAAAGCGTGGCGTATGAATAAAATTCTTCAGCGTTTGCTGCCGGTTGCACTGCTGATTCTGGTTTCGTCGTGCGCGACAGCCGATCCATATGGCGACGTGCGGCGCGAGTTTGACGCCGGAATATTGATGGTTGGAATTGGCGACGCCGCCGCGAATGCCGGGGAGGAAGCCGCCCGGCGCAAGGCGGCGTCTCAGGCCCGGCGCGATCTGGCCGGACAGATTCGCGTCCGGATAGAAAATGTCATGCTCGTTGAGTTCTGCTCCGGCGAATCAGGCTTGTCAGGCGCATCAAACACGGAAGCTTGCCGCAGCCGCGTGGCGCAGGTTGTTAAAACCGCCGCCGACGAATCGCTCGTGAATGCTACGATCAGCCGCCACGGCATACGCGGCGACAAAATTTTTGCGGTTGCGGTCATGGAACGCGATGAAATCAACGCGGTTTCATCCCGCGTGAGGGCGGCGCTTGCAAAGCCGCCAAGGTGAGGGCTTATTCCGCCGAACGTCTCGGCAAACCTGAGGTTTGAGCTTCCCCCGGTTTTTCGTCTTCCGAAAAGTCAGCGCAGAGGATAGATGCAGTTATTTCATTGCTTCCAATAGCTGCATGTCTCCTCGAAGCAATTGATTGACGACTGAGGAAAAGTCGGTGTTGCGTTTTTCCGCAATTGCCTGAATGAACGCTTTTACCTCATCGTCAAGGTATACGGGCAAATTCAGCTTCGTATCAGGCCTGTATAGCTTACCTCTCGCCGCTTTTGAAAAATCATACTCTTCCCTCATGCTAAACTCCTTCATAATTCTTGATTTCCATGGGTGTCGGACGGCGAGCGAAGTAAATGCGAATTGTCACCGCTGCTCCTGGCTTCTCGTTGAAAGTATGGCAGACTACCAGAAGCCTGCCTGAACTGGATAGTCCAAGAGTCATCCACCGATCTTCTGATTCGCTGTGATCAGGATCATACATATTCATGGCGCGAGGATCGCACATGACGGTTGCTGCTTCACCAAACGTGACACCATGTTTTTGCATGTTTGTTTTCGCCTTGCCCGGATCCCATTCAAAATCATAATCCGTCAATGGTCGTCCTCCGCGCCCTTGATCAACGCCCGATCTCCAAAATGTACGTTTAATTTTTACATTATATCAGCGAAACCCGGCCTTCCGCCCTCTGCGTTCGAATGGAAGAGACTTTTGTGTGATAATGATTGTCATCATCATGCAACCGCGCGAACTCATACGTTTTTCCACATCCGCCGTTCTGGCGCACCGCCTGCGAAGCGGCCTGACAGCGCTCGGAATCGCGGTCGGTATCGCGGCGGTTGTGCTTCTTACCTCCATCGGCGAGGGCATTCATCAATACGTTCTGAAGGAGTTCACCCAGTTTGGCACGAACCTTGTTGGCGTGAATCCGGGCAAGTCGTCAACCCACGGAGTGCCGCTTGGGGTAATCGGCACGGTTCGCCCGCTCACTCTGGAAGACGCCGACGCAATGAAACAGGTGGCCTACGGCAAGGCTGTTGTTCCGTTTGTGCAGGGCAACGCCGAGATGAAGGCCGCCGGCAAATCGCGGCGCGGCATAGTGATGGGCGTGGGGCCGGAGTTTCCAACGGCGTACACATCGTTTCCGGCAACAGGCCGCTTTCTGCCGCCCGACGATCAGCGCGCGGCCCGCGCCTTCGCCGTGCTAGGAAGCAAGATGAAGGCGGAGCTTTTCGGAAACGAAAACCCGATAGGCGCACATCTTAGAGTGGGCGGCGACCGCTATCGCGTGATCGGCTCGATGGAACCCAAAGGCCAGTTTCTGGGCATCGATCTTGACGATTCGGTGTTTATTCCGGCTGGCCGCGCCCTTGAGCTTTTCAACCGCACCGGCCTCATGGAAATAGACATCCTCTACCGCGAGGGCGCGCCGGTGGACGAGGTTGTGGGCAGCGTGCGCCGCATTCTGACGGCCCGCCACGGGCGCGATGATTTCACCATCGTCACCCAGCAGGAGATGCTGGACGTGCTTGGCTCGGTGCTTGGCGTGCTCACCTTCGCGGTTGGAGCGCTTGGCGGAATATCGCTTTTCGTGGGCGGCGTGGGCATTCTTACGATCATGACAATCTCGGTGCGCGAACGAACCGCCGAAATCGGGCTGCTGCGCGCGCTCGGCGCAACGAAACATAGCATTCTGGCTATTTTTCTTGGCGAGACGATTCTGCTTGCGGCTGCCGGCGGACTGGCCGGGCTGTTTGTGGGAGCCGTCGGGGCGCAGGCGCTTCACGCCGCGCTTCCGGCCCTGCCGGTGAAAACGCCGTGGTCATACGCCGTTGCAGCCGAGGCGCTGGCGGTTGTCATCGGCCTTATGGCCGGAATTCTTCCGGCCCGACGGGCCGCTAACTTCGATCCGGTTGAGGCGCTGAGGGCGGAGTAGAGGGAATCGGGACAGCCTTCAAGATGAACTCATTCATAAGCGTACCCATAAGGTACAATTCCCATCATGACAACGGCCATCGACACTCTCAAACTCTACGAACGCCTGAGAACCGCCAACTTTGACGAGAAGGCAGCGAGGGAACTCGCCGAGGTGTTCAAGGAAGTCGTCGAAGACCGGCTTGTTACAAAAAAAGACCTTGATGAAGCCCTTGCTAAAACGAAGGCTGAAATAACCTCCGAGATCATCAAATGGGTTGCGGCCATGCTCGTTGCCCAAGCCGCCGCCATCGCCGCGCTTGTAAAGCTTCTCCAATAAGCGCTCGTTGCCACTGCCAATTCCACTGTTGTTGACACTATCAGGAGTTCGCCGCGCCGCAGGCGCAAAGCCTTTCGGATTCGTCGATGTCGTGAAGCACCTCCACACGCGGCAGATGCGCCGGAAGCGGCTTCCTTCCGGGCTTGCCGCGCCCGTTTCCGCAAGCCGGCCGAGGGTGCGGGAATCCATCTCCACCACATCCGTCGATGGCTCAGGCCAGCGGAACCGGTGTTTCTCAAGCCGCTTCTGCCACAGGCAGAAACCGTTCCTGTCCCAGTAGAGAATCTTCACCATCGTCCGGTATCGGTTGCCGAACACAAACAGGCCTGAAAACGGATTCATGCCCATCGCCCCTCCACCAGCGCCGACAGCCCGTTTATGGTTTCGCTTGCCGCGTCAAACAAATTGGCAAGCATAAAGCGCCGGTTGCGCAGAATTAACGGGTTCAGCTCATGCGGCAGGGTGAAGACTATGTGAAAATACGGCGCGGGCAGAAGTTCGGCTTTTCTGTCGCTCAGCCATCGCTCTTTTGCCAATGTCTGGCATTTCGGGCAGTGCCTGTCGCGGCAGGAGTTGTACGACGGATGCTCGTGT
>JACRHH010000001.1 GCA_016212095.1 Nitrospirota bacterium | reverse complement strand
GGCTTGTTTCCATGCGAACAATGTGGATTGGGATTCACCATCCGGCTACGGCCCGATGATTTCCGCGAACCGCCCATTGCGGAGCCGCATGATGGGTGGTGTGGGGAGGGACGGTTAGAAGCCGTTCCTTACCCGATTAGCCTGCAGTCACATATTTTTCAATTACGTCTTTAAATTCTGCAAAGAAATCTGCAAAAACTTTCTTTTCTTGAATACAGACTTGCTCCTTATCGATGCGCCGAGAGACAGTACAACCGCCTGCACAGTAGCCCGCAATGACACAATTAAGACAATCATCATCTAAAAGGATACCGGGGCCGCGCCAAATATCTTTATGAGATGCACAAGAAGCATTGGTTCCTATATTATATTCTGGATTTCCTACCGTAAATGTGCAGCGATATGCACTACAATCTGGATCATAATAATAACCGTGGAATATATTTGATGTTGCCCAACAGTAATTGAAGTTATCTCTGCCGTATTCATTTTGGCCGTAATGAATATTAAATGCCTTGGCAAGATAAAACGCTGTTTTTAGAAATACGATTTTGAAGTTGTGAAGCGAAGCATACGTGTTATGAAGTTGATCATGAACGGCCAATAGAGCTTCGATCTCAGAAAGCATATTCTTTCTGCCTGTAAGCATTCGATCATCAATCTTGCTTATCCCAAAAGAGAAATATGGATTAGATAACCAGCCTTGATCTCGGCAATAATTCAGCACGTCTTGTATACTTTTTGCGTTATTCTTATCGATATTCATCTCAACTTTTACTGGCACCTCAAGTCCCAAACAATACTTGATACCTGAAATAATTCTGTCGAAACCATGCCCGGGAATTTCACCCGATTGAGGCCGACGCCGCAAGTCCTGTAATTCGTTTATTCCATCAATGGTTGTCGAAACTTTTGCAATCACGTCACGATTAATTAGAATTCGATCTATATAATCAACGATATTGTAGCCGTTTGTTGTTATTATTAAATGTGCCTCATGTTCTCTACATAAAGATACAGCCCAATCAAAATATTCTTCGTTACCGAGGAGGAGAGGTTCACCGCCAAACAATTCAAATAAGCAAATATCATTGTGGCTTTTTTTGTAGTCCCGAATAAAGTTTCCAATCTTTTCTCGAAGTGGAGCTAAGTGTGATATGTCAACAATTTTGTGTTGGGGACTGCGGGCATAAGACTGGTAACAATAAATACAAGCGTAGTTGCATGCATATGTTGGACAAAGGCCAATTATCGCTATAGGTGATATTTTCGCCAAGCGTGACTTTGAATATTTCTCAACAAGTTCTCTAGGTGTCATATCAATAAGATGACCTCTCTCATAAAGTATCTGAACTATAGGAGAGGGAATATCGCTAAAAAAACCTTGATTAATTTTTTGAACAAGAATAGTTGATATGATGTCAATAGCGTTAGACAATGAATTTACGGCTAACTGCCCCTTGCCATTCTGAAGTGGCCAAAATGAAGTTTGTGGAGAAAGACGCAGGTTAGTAGGTAAATATTTCGCAGGTATCTGTAAAAACAGATCGTCATGCGACGTTATTTGTTTAACGCTCATTTGCCATTCCCTCTGAATGTGAAGCATACCATCTGTTTGACCGTTTTGAACTAAAAGCCAAAAAGAAGCCGCTGACTTCACGTAGCTATCAATAAAGGACACTTGGTGATTAGCATGGTTAATCAGCGGCTGCTGCCTTTAGTAACGTCGATGGGCCAAAACATCTAAAGACGACAGTTTGAGTTTTAATTTCTCAAGTCTTTTATCTTCCTTTGTGACAAGAGCAGCTTTCTCCTCATCTGTGAGATCGAATCCTTCAACAGCTTTCTTGGGGTCTTTTGTATAAAGGCCCGCAAAATCTTTGCTTGCATCCATCAACTCCAAGAATCGTTTTACGCCAGCTTTACTCATGTTGTCATCTCCTCTCTTTCTTTGATATATATAGGCGACTAATGCGCCTTTTTACGTCATAGCTTCCAGGATAACAGTGTTTATATGGATCGGCTTTAAACGCCGAGCGCCGACAAGTCTGTCGGCATATCCTGCCTGCGAATCAGTCTCAATTGCCATAAATACGCTTTCTAATCAATAAGTTGGGAAGCGGCGGCATTCCAGCAATGGATTTTATGCGGATCGGCATAAAATCTCTATAAAATTTATCACCCGGCACTGCACACCCCCTCGGCATTTCATACGGCTAATCTAAACGACATCAACAGGAAAATCAAATATATCAGCAAGCTCCAACTGGCCGCCGAAAGTTCTGCTCCTGCGCAAAGTTGCCGTTTGACGCCGCCATGTTAAAGGTACTACTATGGGAAACCAAGTATCGTACAGGAGCTACCACATGCAGAGCCAATTGAAACCGGTGGGCATTAAACTTTCCCTTCAAGAGAGGGAACGCCTTAAAAAGCTGGGCGAACAAAAACAGCGATCCGCTCACTGGCTGGCGAAGGAAGCGATTAGTCAGTACCTCGACCGGGAGGAAGCCGCTGAACAGTTCCGGCAAGAAACACTGAACCGATGGGAAGAATATTGCACGACAGGGGCAACAATCCCGAACGATTCGGTTATGGCATGGCTTGATTCCTGGGGAACCGACAAGGAACAGAAGACTCCCGCATGAAGGTTGAGTGGCTCCCCGGCGCGATTGCCGACCTGCAACGGTTGCGGGATTTCCTTGTGCCGCACAGCAACGAGGCCGCAACGCGTGCTGTAACCGTAATCAAAGGCGCGATTAACCTGTTGATGCATCATCCTTACATAGGCAAACCTGTTGAAACTATGCCGAAGTACAGGGATTTGGTTATCCCTTTCGGAACATCCGGTTACGTTCTGCGTTATCGAATCGAAACGGAACGCATCCTTGTCGTTGCTCTAAAACACGGCAAGGAGGCGGGTTTTGCAGGCCAGTGAAGCCCTTGGCCAAATGGCTGAAATCTTTCCGGTTGATGCGCTCATGGCGAACAGGCGACAGGACGCTGCCGCCCTGTTTCGGCCTGATATTGAATTGGCATATAATACGGCCTGAAAACAGACACAGTTCCAATTGAACCAAACCGGGAGGGACTTTCATGAACGCATCGATCAACGCCGTAATTCTTGCCGGAGGAAGCGGAACGCGCTTCTGGCCGATGAGCCGCGAGGAATCGCCAAAACAGCTTCTGCGCCTGCTTTCGGTAAATACCATGCTTGAGGAGACGATCACGCGGGCCGAGCGCGTGGTGCGGGGCGGGCGCGTTATGATCGTTACCACCCGCGCGCAATCCGGAGCGGTGAAGATGCTCAATTCGCGAAGCGCCTCTGTCATCGCCGAGCCGTCGGCCCGGAACACCGCGCCCGCGATTGCGCTTGCGGCGGCGGAGGTGGTCAAGGCCGATCCGGAGGGTATTATGCTTGTGATGCCCGCCGATCATTTCATCCGCGACGAGGCGAAATTCCGCGAGGCTGTCGAAATGGCCGTCTGGTTTGCGGCAGACGGACGGCTTGTGACCTTCGGCATGAAGCCGACGCATCCGGAAACCGGCTACGGCTACATTCAGGGCGGCGAAGATCTTGGCGGCGGCGTTTTAAAGGTTGTGCGGTTTGCGGAAAAACCGGATCACGAAACCGCCGCAAGGTATATCGCCGACGGCAACTACTTCTGGAACAGCGGTATTTTCTGCTGGAGGGCATCGGCTATTCTTGACGAGCTTGAAAAGTTCGAGCCCGCGATACACATCGCGGTTGTGGACGGGCCGGTTACCGACGAGGGCTACGCACTGCTTCCGTCCATCTCCATCGATTACGCCGTGATGGAGAAAACCGACCGCGCCGTGGTGCTTCCAGCCGATTTCGGCTGGTCTGATGTGGGAAGCTGGAGCGCGCTTGATGAGGTGCTCGAAAAAGACCCGCGAGGCAACATCTTTCAGGGAAATGTGGTGGATGTGGATTCATCCGGCACATCGGTTATCGCTTCGGAGCGGCTGGTTGCCACTATCGGGCTGAAAGACCTGGTTGTGGTCGAGACGCCCGACGCTGTGCTTGTCTGCCCGAAAGACCGGGCGCAGGATGTGAAAAAGGTTGTCGATATACTGCGCAAGCGAAACGCCAGCGAGCATGTCACGCATCTAACAGTCGAACGCCCGTGGGGATCGTACACCGTGCTCGAAAAAACCGCCCGCTACCAGATCAAGCGGCTGACGGTTCATCCGGGAGCCAAGCTTAGTTTGCAGATGCACCACCACAGAAGCGAGCACTGGGTTGTGGTTGCCGGAACCGCGAGAGTGACAAGGGGCGAGGAGGTGGTCGAGGTGCATCCGAATGAATCGACGTATATCCCGATGTCGATGAGGCACAGGCTCGAAAATCCGGGCCGCATTCCGCTTCACGTTATCGAGGTTCAAAACGGCGATTATCTGGGCGAGGACGACATCGTGAGGTTCGATGACGTGTATGAGAGGGTTTGAGGGGAAGCAACCTCTACCCGTTTCTGTTCCTGTTCAGGCCGTTTTGCCTTTGACAGGGCGAGGTATCTGGAAATGTCCTCGCCATCATCAAATTTTCTGTCGAGTTCTTTAGCTTTCATGTCGGGTCAAATTCAAACGTCATGATAGAATATTATATTTTAATGTTTTAAGTTCGGAAGGGGGCATCCATGGACAAATCAATCGATTCAGCAACATTGAAGGCTGTAGAATCAGCCGCCGCTTGCGGCGTTCAGACTGTTTGGGACAGGTACGAGGCGCAGAAGCCTCAGTGCGGATTCGGCGAAACCGGCCTCTGCTGCCGCCACTGCTTGCAGGGGCCGTGCCGCATCAGCCCGTTTGGCGACGGCGCGCGCGTTGGCGTATGCGGCGCGAACGCCGACGTGATGGTTGCGCGCGGACTCTCCCGCGCCATCGCCGCCGGAACCGCCTCGCACGGCGGACACGCAAAGCACCTCGCGCACACGCTTCTGCGCTCGTCAATCGGCCAGGCTCCGGACTATCCCATCAAGGATGTCAACAAGCTAAAGAGCGTTGCCGCGCGCATTGGCGTGGACATTGACGGCATGACAGCAAACGACATTGCGCGCGTGGTTGCGCTAAGGGCGCTCGAAGATTTCTCCGAAAAAGACGAGCCGTCCACATGGGCCGCAACAACCGTGACCAAGGGCCGCGTTGAAACGTTTCTTAAATACGGCGTTGTGCCGCGCGGCATAGATTCAGCCGTTTCGGAATCGATGCACCGCACGACCTACGGCGTTGACGCCGACGCGGTGAACATCCTGCTTGGCGCGGTGAAGTGCGCGCTTGCCGACTATGCGGCCTGCCACATGGCGACCGACATCGCCGACATACTTTTCGGCACGCCGTCTCCGGTGGCAACAATGGCGAATCTTGGCGTGCTTCGGGCCGACGCGGTGAACATCGCGCTTCATGGCCATAATCCGCTTCTTAGCGACATGATCGCGCAGGTTGCGGGCGACCCTGAGCTGAACGAAAAGGCCCGCGCCGCCGGGGCGGCGGGCGGCGTAAACGTGGTGGGCGTCTGCTGCACCGGCAACGAGGTGATGATGCGCCACAAGATTCCGCTGGCCACAAGCTCGGTTTCGCAGGAAACCGTGATTCTCACCGGCGCGCTCGACGCAATGGTTGTGGATTACCAGTGCATCATGCCCGCGCTTGCTAACGTTGCCGAATGCTTTCACACCCGGCTGATAACCACGATGCCGATTGCCAGGATCACGGGCGCAACGCATATCGAGTTTCACGAGGACGGCGCGCGCGATTCGGCAAGAAAGATCATCGAAACGGCGATCGTGGCGTTCACAAAACGCGACCCGGCGAAGGTGAATATTCCGGATATTTTAACAACCGCGTTTGCCGGATTTTCGACCGAGGCGATTGTGGGCGCGCTGTCGCTGCTTGACGCAGCCGATCCGCTCAAACCGCTGATCGACAACATCGTTGCCGGAAACATCTACGGCGTCTGCCTGTTTGCCGGATGCAACACGGTGAAAGTTACGCAGGACGCAAATTACGTTGCGATGATTAAAGAGCTTGCGGCCAAAAACGTGCTGATTCTGGCAACCGGCTGCGCGTCGGGCGCGTTTGCCCGCCACGGCTTCATGACGCCGGAGGCAACCGGAAAGTACGCCGGGCCGGGCCTCAAGGCGGTGCTCACGGCAGTCGGACAGGCCGCCGGGCTTGGCGGGCCGCTTCCGCTTGTGCTTCACATGGGATCGTGCGTGGACAACAGCCGCGCCGCAGACGTGGCCGTGGCCGTGGCGAACAGGCTGGGCGTTGACCTGAACATGCTTCCTGTTGTGGCCTCGGCGCCGGAGCCGGTGACCGAAAAGGCTGTAGCCATCGGCACCTGGGCGGTTGCGGCTGGCCTGCCAACGCATCTGGGAGTTGTTCCGCCGGTGATCGGAAGCAGCGTTGTCACCGGCGTGCTTACGTCGGCGGTGAAAGACCTGTTCGGCGGATATTTCATCGTCGAGCCCGATCCGCTTGCGGCTGCGGCCAAGCTGCTTGCCGCCATATCGGAGCGTCGCACAGGCCTCGGCCTTTCGGCCTGACGGGGAGGCGCGGCTATGAAAAAGCAGATATTCGTGAAACCGGAACGCTGCACCGGATGCCGCAGTTGCGAGATCGGCTGCGCTGTGCGCCATTCGAAGGGCAAAACGCTTCTGTCGGCGGTGTTGCAGCAGCCGCCGCCGATGAAGCGGCTGTTTGTGGAACAGGCCGACAACCTGAAAATGCCGGTTCTTTGCAGACACTGCGAAGACGCGCCGTGCGTGCGCGGCTGCATCAGCGGATGCCTGTACAAAGACGACAACGGCTTCGTGCGGCGTCATAAAGAGCGGTGCATCGGCTGCTGGACATGCGTGATGCTCTGCCCGTTCGGCGTGATCACCCGCGATCCGGACAAGCATATCGCGGTGAAATGCGACCGCTGCCACAAGCACGATGTTCCGGCCTGTGTGGAATCGTGCCCCACCGGCGCGCTCTACATGGCCGACGTTGAAGGCGTATCGAAGGAAAAGCGGACGCGGCTTGTGCTTGCGGAAGCGGATGCGGTCAGGAGCTGGCCATGAATCATGTAATCATCGGCGGAGGCATCGCGGGCCTGACCGCCGCCTCCGAGATCCGCAAGGCCGACAAGGGCGCTTCGATCACGCTAATTACGGATGAGCCGGGCGCGCCGTATTACCGTCCGCTCATCCCCATGCTGATCGAAAACGCCGCCGCCGACATCTCGTTCGCCGCAAACCCGTACGATGTTTACGCCATCAGGCGCATCGACGGCAGGGTTACGGCAATCGATACGTCGTCGAAAACCGTTTCGCTTGCGTCCGGAGAATCGCTTGCCTACGACCGCCTTTTGATTGCGACCGGCGGAAGCGCGGCAATTCCGTCAGTTGCCGGAACCAGGCGCGACGGCGTTTTCGCTCTTAAAACCCGCTACGACGCCATAGGCATCAGGCGGTACGCGCCGGGCAGGAAAACCGCGCTCATAATCGGCGGCGGGCTTGTGGGCGTGAAGGCCGCGATTTCGCTATCGAAAATCGGCGTGCAGCCCACAATCGTGGAGCGAATGGGTAGAATCTTGCCGCAGAGACTCGACGACGGCGCGGCGCAGATCGCAGCCGGTCTGCTTGAGAGAGCGGGCATCGGCGTCATAACCGGCGACGAAGTGGGCGAACTCCGCGAAAACACGGCGCTTCTTGCATCCGGAGGCGAAATCGGCGCCGACATCGTTATCACGGCGCTCGGCTCGCGCCCGAACCTCGACGCGCTTTCCGGCGCTAATATCGCGGTTTCAAGCGGAATTGTGGTGGACGAGATGCTTCAATCGCAAAACTCGTCCGGCGTCTTTGCTGCGGGCGACGTATGCGAGCATACAGACATCGCAACCGGCCGGTCGGCTGTCTGCGCTTCGTGGACGAACACCGAGGAGACGGGCCGCATCGCGGGCCGCAACATGGCGGGCGCGGGAATCAAATACGCGGGATTTCTTTCGGTGATGAACGCAACCGAGATACTTCGGACGCCGGTGATCACCATCGGCATGATCGACACGCAGGAGCCGGGCTTCGATAGCATCATCTCCCGCAAGGACGGCGGCTACCGAAAACTGGTTCTGCGCGACGACGGCACGCTTGCCGGGGCGGTTTTCATGGGAGACAACACCGCCCGCGCCGGAATATATACGTGGCTGATCCGCAACCGGATTCCGCTTGGACGGCGCAAGGACAAGGCGATTGCCGGAACACTGGGGTTTGCGGATTTGACGGCGGCGTGAACAGGAGCTGATGCCTCGTCAACCGAGCCGGGCCGCGATTTTGCTCTCGGCAATCCTGCTCTGCCTTGTTGCCGCCGGCATCGCTCATGCCGGAGACGGCATCGAGACTGCCGGCGATGTTCTGTTTCTTGCGTTGCCTGCCGTTGCGGGCGGCACGGCAATCTCCAATCGTGACGACGAGGGCGCGGTGATGTTCGGCAAGTCTGCGGCGGTTACGCTTGGGGCCACATACGCGCTCAAGCAGACGGTTGATGAGCGGCGCCCAAACGGCGGAGTCCACTCATTTCCGTCCGGCCACGCCTCGGTTTCGTTCGCATCCGCCGAGTTCCTGCGAAGCCGGTACGGTTGGGATTACGGAATGCCAGCCTATGCCGCGGCATTGTTTGTGGCATATAGCCGCGTTGAGTCAAAAAATCACTACGCGCATGATGTGATTGCCGGGGCGGCCATCGGAATGGCAAGCAGCCATTTCTTTACCCGTCCCTATGCGGGCTGGCATGTTCAGGCCGAAGCTGACAGCGAATATTTCGGCATCAGGCTCCGCCGAAGTTTTTGACGCAATCGTCCAGGTTGACCTGTAACCTTCAGGAGCGATACAATCCCATATACAATAATGAGCACAGAATCCGAATCGCCACGCGCCGTCCCGGCGCGAACTGCCTTTTTCCCTTCCGTTTTGAAGTCGTTTCATTCCATGACCCTCTACGACGAGGTCAGGTCGTCGTGGGACGGGCGCGGATTTCTCTATCTGTTCATGCTGGTTGCAGTGGCATCCGTATTTCACGCGGCGGCTGTGTCGCGGGGCTACGACCGTTTCGTCTCCGACAGCCTGCCGGCAATTCTGGAGCCGATGCCCGTGATTATGGTTGAAAACGGCGAGGCCAGGTTCGAGGCGATCGATAAAGGCATAGAACCGATCACGCTCAATTATGAAGGCAAGCCGATGGCGATCTTCGACACAACCGGCAAGGTTGTTTCACTCGAAAACGCCGACTCCGAGGCGATGATACTGGTCACAAAAACAAACCTTCAGGTGCGCGGCCTTGGCGGCGGAATTACGGAGGCTCCGCTTTCCGACTTTGGGAAAATGACGATAAGCCGCGAGACGGTGATAAAGAGCGCCGAAGGAATGAAGTCTGCGCTTCCTTTTTTCGCCTGGCCGCTGGTGCTTGGCCTCAATTTCTTCTACCGGATGTTTCAGCTTCTGGCGTATGCGTTCATATCCCGCGTATGGATTATGCGCGCCGCGCCTTCCATCACAATGGATGCGGTCATGCGCCTTACCGCAGTAGCCCTCACCCCCGCGGTTGTTGTCGAAGCGTTTTTTGTCGGACTGGGGATCAACATGCCGTTGATAGGTATCTTTTATCAGCTCATAGCAGTGGGATATGTTTACCAGACATTGAAAAACGCCATAGCGCATACACAGGGAGCCACACCAAAACCGGAGCAACCGGCCTGATATAATCCGGCGCGAAGGTGCCCGCCGTTTCCGGCGGAAAGAAATCAATAAAAAAGCCCGCCGTTTCCGGCGGAAAGAAATCAATAAAAAAGCCCGCCGTTTCCGGCGGGCTTTCTGATAATCTTTTGGTAGCGGGGGCAGGATTTGAACCTGCGGCCTTCGGGTTATGAGCCCGACGAGCTACCGAGCTGCTCCACCCCGCGATGAGATTGATAATATAGCTGATTTGTCATGATTTAGTCAATAACCGGTTTATCTGAAATCGCGCCAACAGGCAGCCGCAACATGAATGTCGTACCGGTTTTTTCGTCCGAGGAGAATGTCACTTCGCCGCCAAGGTATTTCTCGCCGAAGAGCTTGGCCGCATAGGTTCCCAAGCCGCGCCCAACCTTGGCCTTGGTGCTGAAGTGCCTCTGGAATATCCTCTTTTGAACATTCCTGTCGATGGCGCGCCGGTTCCAGACCTCCCAGACCACATGGGAATTATCGCAACGCACATGAAGTCCTATGGATCCGCCATGGTCCGTGGCCTCCATCGCGTTGATCAGCAGGTTATCGAGAATACGGGAGAGCAGAAGACGATCTGTGTAAAGCGTTATCTCATCGATAGGCCATACCGTCGCGATTTTCTTGCCCCTCGCAGAATCGTGACTTGTGACCAGCAAGTCGATTTCCCGCCTTATCTCACTAAGCCTTACCGCCGCCTTGCGTGGCGAATATGCGGTTTCCCTGGTGTGCGACAGGCTCTTTTGGAGATCGATTTCGTCGTTCAGCCGCCATACGGTTGAGAGTATCTGTTGAACCTCGCACGAATGGGGCATGTCAGCATGGAGCAGCTCGACGCGGCCCGTGAGGATGGACAGTATATTGCTCACGTCGTGAAGGAACACCTTCTCCATGGAGTTCCAGTACTGCTCCTGTGTTATGTCATGCGCAAAGACCAGAATCCATCTATGGCCATCGATAACAACCGGTTGAGCACGAACCAGAAGGCATATGTCTTCATATACCCCATTGCGTCCGGATGTGAGAGCGCAGGTGCTCTCGCTTTCCCTGTCATCGTTGATGGCTGTCATCATGGCGATGGCGGCCCCGCATGTGGCGCAAAACGGGGTTGTTCCGCAGCCGTTGGGCAGTTCGTGAGCATGAATGCATCCGAGAGCCTCGCCGAGTCTGAGTCCCAGCGCCTCCTCCGGGTTGGTGATGCCCAAGGCGTCGAGGAAAGAGTGGTTCAGCGCCACGATCTGCCGGTCTTCATTCAGCACCACCAGCAGGCCGGTTGCCACTTTCAGAAGAACGCTCATTGCCGCGTCATTGCTTAAATCGCGCACCTGATTCTCGAATTTACGTCGCTCGGTTCTCTGAGGCGGTGCAAAAAAAGTTTCCATGTTTACCGGACAACCTCACTTGGATAATCGACAAGGTTTTACGTTCCCAAACCGGCGGGGAATGCGAACGGCGGAACGGGCGCTTGTCAATCTTCGGGCTGGCAAAGCGTGTCAACAATCATACCGCAGCAACCGGCAACGATCAAGGCGGAATGCCAGCCGGAATGCGCGATTGTCCATTGCCGAATGAATATCCGGTTTAGCCCATTGAAAACACAATGAAATATGTTAATCTTCTCGATCACGCCGACGCGCTGCATGGAAGAATTTGGATCTCCGGGGTGTTGCGCTTTGGCTTGTCTATATGGGGGAATTATGCGTATGCGTTACCTGGTGTTCTGCCTGACGGCATTTTTCATGAGTATTGTCGTTACGGGCCATTCGGCGGCAGATACCCAATTGTCGGGCGAAACGCTGTCTTTGATCGACAAGGCTGTATTCGAGGTGGTTGTGCCGAAGCCGGCCGAGGATTCGCTGAGCTACGAAAAGCCGCTTCCGATGGATCTGATTCCGTATGCAATGCGCAATGACAAGTATTTTTCCATGGGAACCGCTTTCGCCATCGGCGCAAACCGGTTTGTGACGGCGGGCCATGTTTTCAGGCTGGGGGCCGATACACAGTTTGGAGAGCCTCAAATCCGGGACAGAAATGGAAAGGTTTATGAGATCGACAAAATTCTTAAATATTCCGAACACCGCGATTTTGTTTTGTTTTCGCTGAAAAACAAGACTGCTGACGGTTATCTGGAGATGAACCCGATCCCTAAAATAAACCAGAAGGTTTACGCCGTGGGCAACGCGCTTGGGGAGGGAGTCGTTGTCAGGGACGGCCTGTTCACCTCAGTCACACCCGAAGCTCGGAAAGGCGAATGGAAGTGGCTTCGCTTTTCGGCTGCGGCATCTCCGGGCAATTCGGGCGGGCCGCTTCTGGACGCCGACGGCAAGGTGCTGGGCGTCATTATCGGAAAAAACGAGAACGAAAACCTAAACTATGCCCTGCCGATGGTTGAAACACTGAAATCCAGAAACAATTCCGCCGAAATACAGAGTTTCTCCGTTTATGGCATGGATAACGCCGACTTCAGGGAACGCGATGACGTTGCCGCCCGGATATCGCTTCCCAAATCCTTCCATGAGCTTAAAGAAGCCTATACGGAGTTGTCTCAAGGAAGCATGGCCAATGCCGTCAGGCATCTATTCATCGGGAATCGCGGGCGGATTTTTCCGCTTGGCGAGCATTCGGAGGCGGTGTTTTATTCAACATCAAAATACGATTTCACTTTTCCAACCCTTCTGAAGATGCAACCGGACGGCACATGGCAGTTCGCGCAGCCTGAGAAGATAACCGACGCCGAACTCCCGGCAGGCGGCAAGCTGCGCTATGGCAACCTGGCCGGGGGGCTCTTTTTGAGCATCCGGAAGCCGGATGACATTGCGCTTGGCGCGTTTCAGTCCGATTCCGGAATCCTCATGGACACCATTCTAATAGGACTGCGCATCCCAAGGAAATTCGGCAAGGAGGAGGTGCGCATAACCTCGCTGGGCAAGGCAGCCGAACTGCCTGATTACACCGATGCCTACGGCAGGAAATGGCTTGTGCGGAAATGGAACATTGAGTTCAGCGATGAAAAGATTCTGACATTTCTGCTTCCGGTTCCGGGCGGATATGCCGGGATGATAAAATTTGCCAATTACCAGGACAGTTCATTCGGCGGTCTGATAGACCTGAAACTTCTGAGCAACTTCATCAGCCTGCATTATGAGGGAAGCATCGATGAGTGGCGTGATTTCCTCCGGGAGAAAGACATGCTGCCTTCTGCCTTCTCCTCGCTCGACATCAGGTTCGATGCCGATAATTCCATCCACTACCGGTCGAAACGTCTGTCGGGAGTTTTCGACTCCGGAGCGCTGAACCTGACGAAAAGCAGCCGCTTGAAACTGGCGTTCGGTTATTTCAACGAAAACAACGGCACGGTTTGGGATGTTGCCGGACTGGAGATAACAACCGAAGCGGCGAAAGAAACCGGCATGGTTATTGTCCGCGCGACCGCTCCGCCCCGGCGGCTGGACAAGGCATACGCCAAATGGGAGGCCGTTTATTCACGGAGGTTCCCATGGGACGGCAAGGCATTCCAGGGCGAAGATGCCGCCAAAATCGGCGCGGCTATAGCCGTCAACGCCATGGTTGCCTACACCGTTCAATATCGAATGGATGGCGTAACGGATCTGGATGCGATGGAAAAAACATTCGCCCCGATGCTTGCAAACATCAAAATACTCGAAGACAACGACCAACCGGCGGAAAGTGCCGGCAAAATCGGACGTTCCTATCCTGATCGCGGCGATTATCATCTGGCGGTTTTTAATTCCGGATCGGCGCGGCAAATGACGCCGCAGTACGCCGACGGCTATCTGTTTCGCGGAAACGTGTTTTTCGCCGACGGCGAATTGAAACGCGCTCTGGACGATTACGAGAAGGCTGTCGCTCTCTCGCCCGAACGCTTCAATTCGGTCGCGAAACAGGTTTTTCCGGCGCTGCGCGACGGTGTTTCGGGACATATGGATGATGCCGAAAAGAAGCTGAAGGCCATATTTCAGGCCGACACGATAAACACGTCCGTGGAGCTTCTTCTTCGCGCCAGCCGTGACGCAATCGACGGGCGGATTACCGGCGAGGCTGCCTCGACGCTGTTCCGTGGATTGCTGTTTGATTATCTGATGATGCGGAAGGATGCGTTTGCCGAATACGACAAGGCCGTTGAAGCCGCTCCCGGCTACGGAATCGCCTTCGACATGCGCGGCGTGGGGCATATGAGGGCCGGCAATGATGAAGCCGCCTTGCGCGACTATTCACATGCGCTGGAACTGAACCCCAACGATTACATCGCCATCAGGTGGCACGGCATCATAAACAGAAGGGCCGGAAAGTATGACGAGGCGTTACCATATCTGGAAAAGGCTATTTCGCTCAATCCCGACTGCGCCAGATCGTACGGCAACCGCGCGAATATATATTTGTCAAAAAGATATTACGCCGCCGCATCAGCCGACTTTGACACAGCCATCCGGCTTGCGCCTCTCTATGAGGACGCGATTTTCGCCCGCGGCCAGATGAGGTATTCCCAGAAGGATTACAGCGGTGCGATTGAAGACTACAGCCGTGTTCTTGAACTGAACAGAAACGATGTCAATGCGCTCAACCGGCGCGGAAATGCATGGGCCGAGCTTGCTGAATACGACAAGGCGGCGATCGATTTCAACGCAGTTCGCGAAATAGATCCGTCAGAAGTTAATGCGTATTACAACGAGGGGTTGTCGTCTGCCCGCAAGGGCGAGCATCGGAAGGCCATTGAAAGCTTCACGCTTGCGGCGGTCATCGATCCGGCGCGCGACAATGCTTACAGGGCAAGAGCGGCTTCTTTCCTTGCGCTGAGGCGGAACGACGAGGCTCTTGCCGATTACAATGCGGCTGTCGAGGCGGCTCCGGCATCGGTGGATGTCTATCGGGATAGGGGCGTTTATCATGTGCGTACCGGTAATCTGGATAAGGCTGCGATGGATTTCAGCAAGGCAATCGAGATAGAGCCCAGCTCTGTAATAGCATACATCGGCATGGCTGATGTGATGATTGACAATGGGAATTGCAACGGTGCGCTTGCGTACATTGAAGAGGCCATGCATATTGCACCGGACAAGGCCGAACCATACGTTCAGCGCGGCAAATGCAGGGAATGTGAGAAAAATCACGACGCAGCGATAGCCGATTATTCAAGGGCGATTGAGCTGAATCCGTCGTATGTAAATGCGTACATCGGCAGGGGGGAAGCCTACTCCGTCATGGGCGACAAGGAACGCGCTCTGGCCGACTTCGATGCGGCTATCAGAATCAATCCTAACTTCAGCAACTCGTATGCTGTCAGGGGAAAATATTTCATTGATAATGCCGACCTTGACATGGCGATGCTGGATCTTTCAAAGGCCATGGAACTTGACAGTAACGACGTGAATGCGTACGCCTATCGCGGCTGGATATTCCTGAAACGCGGCGCGTATGGAAGCGCCGTCGCCGACCTGACCAAGGCTATCAATACGGGCCGGGCGAATTCCACCGCCTATATGAATCGCGCCATCGGTTATCGTGAACTCAAGGATTATGACCGGGCAGTCGCCGACCTGAACTCAGCTATCGCAATTGATTCACAGGCTGGGCGCCTAATAATCGAGAGAGGACTCATATATCAGGCGAAGGGTGATTTCAATACTGCCGTAGATGATTTCAGTTCGTATATATCCATGCATCCGGAAGATGCAAAGGCATACGTCACTCGCGGCATTGCCAACTCGTACATGGGCGATGCAATAGCTGCGATCGATGATTTCAGCAAGGCGATAGAACTGGATCAGTCAAACAGCGACGCATACAATAACAGGGGGTATGCTTACCGGAAAAATGAACGTTATGGCGATGCGTTGCGGGACTATAACAGGGCGCTGGAACTCTCTCATGAAAATTTGCGGGCTCTGATAAACCGCGCCGAATTAAACTATGTTCTCGGCTATAAAGATAGCGCGTGCGCCGACTGGAAAGCCGCCTGTAATCTGGGCGAATGCAAGAAACTGATAGCGGCGAAGCGCTCGGCTTACTGCCCGTAGGCAGCAGCGGACGCATATCCCCGTCACGTTTCAGGAAAGTGCCCGCGCCATTTGCAGCTTCACCAAACCACCCGTCATATGCTAACTTATACAGGCAGCCTGTGCCGGAGTGGTGGAACTGGTAGACGCGCCGGACTCAAAATCCGGTGGAGGCAACTCCGTGTGGGTTCGATTCCCACCTTCGGTACCAACAGCGCACAAACATTATCGGGGTGTAAATCGGGTAAATATGGTAATTGCGATACCACGGTATCTGCGCGAAAGACTTGGAGACGAGGCGTCTGAAGACCTTGCCCAAGTGCTCGACCGTGTCGAGAAAGAGGCCCATGGCGAGCTTGTCACGAAGGATTTTTTTGAGCGCAGGCTTGCCGAAGAGGTTAACCGCCTTGATGTGCGCCTGATTAAATGGATGATCGGAATCGGAATAGCCGTGGTTACGTTATTGTTTTCACTGTTGAAGCTTGTTCGTTTCTGAACGCATGATGAGCAGACTCTCATCACTCGCCGTTTCCATCGCATTAATCGTCCTGATGTCATTCTCCCTCGCCTTTTCCGCCCCTCCCGCGCCGTGGGAGGCCGACGAGATGATCGGCAAGAAAGCTCCCGACTTCACCCTTGCCGACATGAAGGGCGCGAAGGTTTCCCTTCGCGATTTCAAGGGCAAGGTTGTTCTGCTTAATTTCTGGGCAACGTGGTGTCCGCCGTGCAAGGCCGAAATACCTTCTATGAACAAGGCGTTACGCATGTTTTCAGACAAGGGGCTTGTCATTCTGGCCGTGTCGTCCGACAGATCGAAGGATCATATAGAGCGGTTCATGGCGCGGACGCCTCTGGAATTCACAGTCCTGCCCGATCCTGAAAACGAAATCGCAAAGATTTTCAAGGTGTTTGCACTGCCGACCAGCTTCCTTATTGACCGCGACGTAATGATAACCAAAAGGGTGTTCGGCGGACGCGAATGGGATTCCGCCGAGTCGCTCGACAATTTCCGCGCCCTGCTTGGCCGCTGACAAAATTTCATTCAATGCTGAAACAGAAGGTTGTTTTCCAGTGTCAGGGATGCGGACACGCATCGCCGAAATGGCTTGGCAAGTGTCCGGACTGCGGCCTCTGGAACAGCTTTGTGGAAGAGATACAATCGGCTGGCGCGGCAAAGGCCAGACGACAGGGCCGCGCGCCTGAGCCGCTAAGGCTCGACAGCATAGAGCAGTCGGAGGCTTTCCGCCTGATGACCGGAATCGGCGAATTCGACAGGGTGCTGGGCGGCGGCATGGTTCCGGGCGCCGTCACGCTGGTTGGCGGAGACCCCGGCATCGGCAAGTCAACGCTGGTGTTGCAGGCCATGGCCGGGCTGGCCTGCGCAAATTCCGGAAGCGGCAGACTGCTATATGTTTCGGCGGAGGAATCGCCGTCGCAGATAAAACTTCGCGCCGACCGCATGGGCCTTTCATCGCCTGAAATCTTTATTCTTCCGGCAACATCGGTGGAGGAGATTATCGAGGCGGCGGATTCCGCGTTGCCCGGCCTGATAGCTGTCGATTCGATCCAGATGGTGCATACAGCCGAGATCGCCTCCGCTCCCGGTTCTGTGGGGCAGGTTCGCGAATCGGCTGCCCGCCTGACGGCATACGCCAAGAAGACCGACATCCCGATGCTGCTGATCGGCCATGTAACCAAGGACGGATCGATAGCCGGGCCGAAGGTGCTGGAGCATATCGTAGACACCGTGCTCTACTTCGAGGGCGACGGCGGACGCCCTTTCCGCATTCTGCGCACAGTGAAGAACCGTTTCGGCTCCACGCACGAGATCGGCGTGTTTACCATGACCGGGCGCGGGCTTGTGGAGGTGTCGAACCCGTCGGAGCTGTTTCTGGCCGAGCATTCGCTGAATGTTCCCGGCTCCGTTGTCACCGCGTCGGTGGAGGGAACGAGGCCGCTTCTCATCGAGATTCAGGCTCTGGTTTCGCCTTCTGGCTTCGGCAATCCGCGCCGCACGGCGCTTGGAATAGACACGAACCGCGGCAACATCATCCTTGCGGTTCTCGAAAAACGGGCAGGGCTTCACCTGTCGGGCTTCGACGTGTACCTGAACGTGGTTGGCGGCATCAGGCTCGACGACACGGCAGCTGATCTTGCCATCGCGATTGCCGCCGCATCCAGCCTGCGCGACAAGCCGGTTCCGCCGCGCACGATGGTTTTCGGCGAGATCGGTCTCTCCGGAGAACTCCGCGCCGTGGCGCGCGCCGATTCGAGGCTGAAGGAGGCGGCGAAGCTCGGCTTCGAAACCGTCGTCATGCCCGAAGGAAACGCATCGGGAATGGATGACAGTTTCGGCATGAAAATAATCGCACCCCGAAATGTGGAAGAAGCGCTTCTTTCGATTTTCAGTTAGCCTGCTTGTTGTTGCCGCGCTTGCGTCCGCCTGCGCGCACACGCCTGCTCTGCGCGCAAAACGCGAGCTGCCCGACCGGATTATGGGCCGCGACGAGGTGCTTGAATTCTCGGCTCATTCCAATGTTCGGGCTGTGGCCGAGGTGAAATTCTTCAAGGACGGCCAGCCGGTTGTGGATGGAACCGCCGCCATTTATATCGAAAATCCGGGCAGGGCGAGGGTGCGGGTTTACAGGTTCGGAATGCCGGTGCTCGACGCGCTTTACAACAGCGGCCATGTCGAAGGCGTTCCGGATGTGGAGCAAAGATTATATGGCGAGGTGTTTCCGGCGCTGATAAGCGCCGTGTTCTGGCATTCGGAAATGAATGATGCGGATTTCGGCATCGAGCGCGAGAGCTATGTTTTTTCGACGCCTGACCGCCGCGTGGTATTGTCGCAAAGCAGCCTCATGCCTGTTTTGCAGGCAATCCGGACATCGCGGGGCGCTGTGGTAATTTCATACGGCCCGCCCGCTCTTTTCGCTGACGGAGACGCGTTCCCGGAATCTCTTCATATCCAATCCTCAAGTTTTAGCCTCAAGGCAACGATAAATAAGCTGGCGTACGATGTGCGGCTGGAGCCGGACACGTTCGGAGTTGTTGCGCCTTAACAATCGGTCTTTCCGGAGGGAACAAGGATGAATCCCCTGGAGCTTGTTGACAAGAAATACATATCGAATGTATTTGTCAAAGTGGCGTTGCTCATCATTGTGGGCAATGCCATCGCGGCAGCGGCTCTCTATCTGGCTGTACATGAGGGAATCGGAGGTGGTTACGCCGGAGCGCTCCATTCCATGAAGGAGCTGCGCGACGTGCTCGCCTTCAAGACGCTGCTTGTTTTCGCCGGTATTGGCGTGCTCATCGTGACCGGAGTGACTGTGCTGAACCTGCTCTACTCTCACAGGGTTGCCGGGCCACTTTACAGGCTTGGCGTTGAGGCGGGCAGGATAGGCGAGGGCGATTTCAGCGCGGATGTGAAGCTGCGCGAAACAGACGCCATCTTCCCGCTTGCCGACGAGATGAACAGGCTCACGGCCAACTACAGGGGCAGAATCGCCTCGCTTCGTCAGAAATGCGAAGACCTCGAAGCGCTAAGACTGTCTGCCGAAGACCTGTCGGCAAGGAAATCCGACCGCCTGAACATCGAGGCGTCTGTCAGGGCGATCAAGATGAAGGCGAAGGAAATCGAGCGGATTATTCCGGAGACGGAGGAGTGACTTCCGGAATGCGTCGCGCCTTGATTTTGCTTGCGGCTTTCGTGCTTGTTGCGGCGGTCTGCACGAGTGACGCCACGGCATACGGGAATCCGCACGCCTTCGGGCCGGGCGACTGCCGGGGCTGCCATATCACCGACCCGGCGCGGGCCGTCATATCCGGCGGCAAGCTTCGCATGACAGCTCCGGTGCTGCAACTATGCGCGAGATGTCATCGTGGCATTTCAGAGAACTATTCGCATCCGGTTGAGATCGTTCCGGCAGCCGCCGTTGTGCCGCCGGACATGCCGCTTTCGTGGAACGGCAAGCTCACCTGCGCCACCTGCCACGACATTCACGCATCGCCAACCAACAGTTCAGGCGGCAAAAGCAATTTCCTGCGGCGGGCATTGAGCGGACGGGCGTTCTGCGACGTATGCCACCGTTCCGATCCGCTTGCCGCCGCCGGTTCCCATAAGACCGACATCGAAATCGCGCATATGGGGCAGTACATAGAGGAATCTCCGGGAATCGGAATAGACGCGGTATCCACTGAATGCCTGTCGTGCCACGACGGTTCGCGGGCGGGGCATGTTGACGCCAACCTTGGAGCCGGAACCTGGAAGCATTCCGGCGATGGCCGTGAACCACCTCATCCGATAGGCGTGAATTACGACATGGTTCAGGCAAGAAGGCGCGACATGACTCCAAAGTCCATGCTGCCGAAAGCGCTGAAGCTGATAAACGGCATGGTAGGCTGCGGCACGTGCCACGATCCGTACTCCAGAATGCCGTACAAGTTGTCCATGGACAGAAGCGAACTATGCACAGCCTGCCATAACAAATAAGGAGTGGCGATGAAACCATACAAGCGAAGGAATTTCCTGTCGAAAAAGGGCTTTCAGACGCGGTTCATAATGAACTTCGTGCTTGTGACCATGGCCGCCGGTCTGGGAGCGGGAGCCGTTTTCAATGTGATTGCTCGTCGCAAGCTTGAGCAGATGATGTATAGCCTGCATCTCACGGCCCGATCGACCGGCGAGGTGATTCTGCCGGAACTGCTTTCCACCATGCTGTTCATGTCGGTTATAGTGCTTGTTGTCACATGGATTGTGGTGAGACAACTCTTCAGGGGAATTAACGGCCCGCTCACGCGCCTTCGGCACGACATAGCCGACATGGCCGACGGCGATCTGGCCTTCGACATAACACTGCGCAGAAACGACGAATTCATTGACGTCGCGGACGATTTCAACCGCATGGCCACGAAGCTTCGCGAGCGGTTCAGGCTGGTTTCAAAGGCAGCAAAGTCTGTGTCGGAAACCGTGGCCGAGATGGAAAAAGGTGCGAACGCTGCCTCAACCGGTGATCTGGCGAAAAGAATTGCGGAACTAAAGGGCGCAATCGGCGCGTTCAGGGTTTGATTTCATCGAGAGGTACTTCCACTGCGGAAATCTTCTCGTTCTGGCGCTCCCTGACGATAATGCCAAATTGATAATCTTTAATATGATTTTTGTTATAGCATCTTTTCCCGTACACGCAAGCAATCTCAGCGCGTTTTTCGTGCCACGCCACGTACTCCGCCACGCGAGATTTTCCTTGGAGCAAGCCTGACAACCTCATGCCCGGAAGCGTTCTGGATTTCGCGCAGATCGGCGCATATTGCCGACATGTCGCCCTGAAATTTTTTGGTGTGTTCCATGCGGTTTCGACGAACTTCGTCAACAATGGGATCTTTCATTGGTCTGCCTCCAGTAATTCGTCCGGCGAACATATCTCCGGACACTGATAACCCAAGCTCTCGACGATTCGCCTGACCTTGATTCTGGTAAAGGGATTGTTCATGTGTGAAAAATTCCAGGTGACAAGCGCTTCAATTCCGTTAACGGCAGCAATTGCTATATGAAGGGCGTCTTCCGGGTACTCCTTCGGTATGCCGCTGCCGGTAATCATCGCTACGGCAAGATTGTCGGCCTCGTCATCCATGGCAAGCATTCTGAAAGGCTTGATGGCGGAAAGACGCATTTTTGCCTGCTCCGGATCACCTCGTCCGGCTTCTTCGTAGACCAACGCCGAAACATACGTTTCATATTCAGAAACAAGCTTGGGCCATATCTCGCGGGTTGCTTCCTGATGCGAAGCTATCATGATGTCGCGGCTTGGCCTCGAAGTGAAATAACTCACAACTGTTGTTTCGATATACACCCGCTTCTTCATACGGAAATTGTATCAGATGATGCGGCGCCCATTCACTCAAAAAGCTTCGGCTGCGCAACGTTTTTTGAAGTGTCCGTAACCGGCTCAACCGGCTGAATCGGCTGAATCGGCTGAATCGCCGTGTCCGCCGCATCTTTTTCGGTCTTGCCCTCCAGAATCCGTATCCGCGCAACCTCTTTTGGCGACACACGGTTGCCCTTGGCCGACGGCGCGCGCGGCGGCATGTCGGCGAAATCCATAACCTCGTCGGTGACTTTCAGGCGCGGCTTCTTGCGGTAGAAAACCTTCACGGCGAATTTCGCGCCGGTCGAAAACGCCTGAATCACGCCGCCTTTTTCGAACAGCGGATACTCCTTGTCCAGTATGAACTGTCCCACGTTGAACCGCTTCACGAACGAAACCGCAGATTTTTTCTCGCGGTAGATCAGGTTAAACAGCACGTCCTTGTAGTAAACGTCGAGATAAAGCGCGTTTTCACCAACAAAAACCTTCTTCGGAATGCCGGTTATCTTGTAGGTTCCGTCGGCGCGGATCACCATCAACTTGTCGTATGGCGACAGGCTTATCAGCCGCCCGTCCTTCACGTCGGTTCCCAGATAGCCGGCAGCCTCATCGTAGCGCACCTTCACGTTGGCAAGCGCAACCTCGCGCGCCTCAACCGTCTCGAACGACTGAATTTTGGTGCGGCGCGGGCAGTCCTTCGCGTATTTGCCGAGCAGCCCGTTTATGTAATTCACCGTAAAACCGGTCATGTCGCCAAGCTCTTCGCCGATCTTGCGAATCCGCGCCTGAATCTCGCGTATCTCCTCGCGGCTTTTTTCGATGTCGAACCGCGATATTCGCCTGATCGGAATTTCGAGCAGCATGTCAACGTCCTCGTCGCTTACGTCGCGCTTGAGCTGCGCCCGAAACGGCGCAAGCCCGTCGCGAATAGCCCAGGCCACGGCGTCGGCGGATTTCTTCTCCTCGATTTCTTTGTATATGCGGTTTTCGATGAATATCTGAACCAGCGTTTTCCGGTGCTCTTTTTCGTCAAGGCGTTCAAGCTCTATGCGAAGCTCTTTTTCCAGGTCGCCGCGAAGCTTTATCGTGTTGTGCCAGAGGATTTCGCTTACCGACATGCGGCGCGGCCTGGCCTCGTGGATAACCATCGGGTTCACCGAAACCGAAACCTCGCAGTCGGTGAAGGCGTAAAGCGCGGGTTCAAGCTCCTCGGCAGATATGCCGCGCCCCGGAATAACCTCGATTTCCACCTGATCGGACGTGAAATCGTTTATCTGGCCGATTTTTATCTTGCCCTTGCGCGCAGCGTCTTCAATGGACGCTATAAGGCTTTCGGTGGTTGTGGAAAACGGAATCTCGCGGATAATCAAAGACTTGCTTGAGCGAGACTCGATGAGCGCCCGAACCTTCACCCGTCCAAGCCCGTCGTCGTAGTCGCGGGCGTCTATGAATCCGCCCTGCGGGAAATCCGGAACCAGGCGCACGGTTTCGCCGCGCAGAAGCGCGATCTGGGCCTCAAGCAACTCGCGGAAATTGTGCGGAATTATGCGCGTGGAAAGCCCAACGGCAATGCCGTCGGCTCCCATCATTAAAAGAGCCGGAACCTTGGCCGGAAGCGTCACCGGCTCCTTGTTGCGCCCGTCGTAGGAATCGACCATCTCGGTGAGATCGGGGTTGAACAGCACCTCACGCGCAAGCGGCGTGAGGCGGCATTCGATATATCGCGCCGCGGAAGCCTCGTCGCCGGTGAAGATATTGCCGAAGTTGCCCTGCCTGTCGATGAAAAACTCGCGGTTGGCCAAATTCACCAGCGCGTCGCCGATGGAGGCGTCGCCGTGCGGATGAAAGCGCATAGTCTGGCCGATCACGTTGGCAACCTTGTTGAACCTGCCGTCGTCCATCTCCCACAGGGCGTGCAGGATGCGCCGCTGCACCGGCTTCATGCCGTCGTCGATGTGCGGAATGGCCCGGTCGCGTATGACGTACGAGGCGTACTGGATGAAGTTTTTGTCGATCAGTTCTCGAAGGTGCATTTAGGGGCGATGTTAAAGAGTGTTGCCGGCGTGTTTGCCGGCCATGCATTTTGCATAGACGAACTCAGGGGCGAGGTCAACGCCACAGTCCCATTCGATTGTGTCGAACGCCACACTAACCCTTTGAAAAGCCTCATAATCCTTGATCTGATGAAATATGCCAAAGTCAAGAATCGGCTTCATATCGAGAAGCCCGTTTTCGCCATTGTCGAAAACTATGGAAAGCGTGTAATCGTTTCCGGGAATAACTTCTTTGACTGAGTGATACATAAAACGCTCCTAAGTACCTCAATTGTTGATGCCATCGCGCCTACAGAACCTCATCCACAATGTTTTCCATTATGTAGTCGCGGCGGGCCGGGGTGTTTTTGCCCATGTAGAATTCGAGTATTTCGGGAATGCGCTTGATTTCGCGCACCTGAACTTCCTTTAACCGTATCGCCGGGCCGATGAACTGGCCGAACTCCTTCGGCGATATTTCGCCTAATCCCTTGAACCGCGTGATCTCCGCCTTTTTGCCAAGCTCGGCAAGCGCGGCAGCCTTCTCGGCCTCGCTGTAGCAATAGATTGTTTTCTTGCCGTCGCGCACGCGGAAAAGCGGGGTTTCCAGGATGAAAACGTGGCCGTTTATAACAAGCTCCTCGAAGTATGTGAGGAAAAACGTGAGCATGAGGTTTCGGATGTGAAGGCCGTCAACATCGGCGTCGGTTGCCAGAATGATCTTCTTGTAGCGCAAACCCTCGGTCGATTCCTCGATTCCAAGCGCCCGCATGATGGTGTAAAGCTCCTCGTTTTTGTAGATGCGCGCAAGTTTTTCGCCGTGGCAGTTCAAGGGCTTGCCCTTCAGCGAAAACACCGCCTGATGCATCACGTCGCGTGCGGTCACGATGGAGCCCGACGCCGACTGGCCCTCGGTGATGAAAATCATCGTGTTTTCGCCGTGTTGGCTCTCGTCGTTTAGATGCCGCTTGCAGTCTTTAAGCTTCGGAATTTTTATTGCTGTCTTTTTGGCAAGCTCTTTCGCTTCCTTTTTCACGCTCTGAAGCTCAACCCGCACCTTCTCGTTCATCGCAATCTTGGCCAGAATAGCGTCCGCCGCCTCGCGGTTACGGTGCAGGTAGTCTTCGATCAGGCGCTTCACCTCGCCCGTCACCCAGCCCTTGATGTCTGTGTTTCCAAGGCGGCTCTTGGTCTGCGACTCGAAGACCGGCTCCTCGATGCGAACAGAAACGGCTCCAAGCACGCCCTCGCGCACATCCGTTGGGCTGAAGGATTTTCCGGCGTACTCGTTTATTCCTCGCACGATTCCCTCGCGAAACGCCGCCTGATGCGTGCCGCCGTCGGGCGTGTACTGGCCGTTCACGAAGGAATAGCAGGTGTCGCCGTAGGCGTCTGTGTGGGTGAAGGCGAATTCGATGCGCTCGGAGCGGTGATGAACAATCGGATAGAGCGCGGCCTCGCCGATCTCGGTGTTTATCAGGTCGAACAGCCCGCGCTCGGATTTCACCTGCTTGCCGTTGTAAACCAGCGTGAGGCCGGAGTTCAGGCAGGCGTAATGCCACAGACGGCTTTCGAGAAAGCTCTCCTGAAACGAGTAGGGCGGAAATATTTCGCGGTCGGGGCGGAAGGTGATGAACGTGCCGTTTCGCTCGTTTGTCTTGCCGGTCTGGTCGTCCCGGAGCGCGCCGCGCTCGAAGCGGGCCTCGCGGAACTCGCCGTCGCGCACCGAGCGCACGATGAAATGCTCCGAAAGCGCGTTCACCGCCTTCGTGCCAACGCCGTTCAAGCCAACCGAGAACTTGAAAACCTGCGAATCGTACTTCGCGCCTGTGTTTATGCGCGATACGCAATCCACCACTTTCCCAAGCGGAATGCCGCGCCCGTAGTCGCGGGCGGTCACTGTGTCGCCGTCGATCCTTATCTCCACGCGGCGGCCAAATCCCATCACGAACTCGTCAACCGCGTTGTCTATAACCTCTTTTAAAAGAACGTAAATTCCGTCGTCGTGGTTCGATCCGTCGCCAAGGCGGCCAATGTACATGCCGTACCGGAGGCGGATGTGTTCGAGGGATGAGAGCGTTTTGATCTTGCTCTCGTCGTATTCGGGGATAAGCGAAGGCTGTTTCGACATCGGATGGATTTTATAGCCCCGGCGGGGGGAAGGTCAACCGCAGCCGGCAATCAGGTTAAGTTATAATAGGCCCGATATGAGCGAACAGCAACATAAAGATCCGCTTCACGGCATAACACTGGAAATGATGCTTACCCGGCTTGTGGAGCATCTTGGGTGGGCGAAGATGGGCGAGTTAATCAACATCAGATGCTTCAACAATGACCCAAGCATCAAGTCGAGCCTGCAATTCCTCAGGAAAACCCCTTGGGCCAGAATAAAGGTCGAAGAGCTTTACCTGAAATACCGAAGGAATCTCTTGCCGCCAGACTCTAAACCTTGAACCACGCCGCCATCGAGTTCAGGCTGGAGGCAAGCGCGGCCAGATTGTCCGATGAACGCTTGATTTCGCCGACGGCGCTGCCAAGATGTTTTGTGACCGAGGCTATTTCCTCCATATGCTGCGCGATGTCCTTCGAAACCGACGACTGCTCTTCGCTTGCCACGGCAATTCGCTGAACCATGTCCGTGACTCGTTCAACCGATGCGACCATCTCTTCATTTGCCTTCTGGGTGGATGTAACGTATTCGAGCACTTTTGCAACGTTATCCCTCTCCATCCGCATGAAATCAGCCGATTCGGCGGCTGTTAACTGCATGTCATGAACTGTTTTGGAGATGTCGCCGGTGGCTTCGGTGGTTCTCTCCGCAAGCTGGCGCACGTTGTCGGCAACCACCGCGAAGCCCTTGCCCTGATCTCCGGCGCGGGCGGCCTCGATGGCCGCGTTCAACGCAAGCAGATTGGTCTGCTCGGCAATCTCCTTGATGAGGTCAACTATCTTGTTGATCTCCTCCGACTTGTGTCCAAGCCCTTCCACCTTGCCCGCTGAGTTCTTGAACGTGTCGGCGAACTTGGCAAGTTCCCTGGCGGTCATGTCCATCGCGTTTTTTCCGTGAATCGCGGCGTCCTTCATCCTCTTTGCCGCTTCCGATGTGTCGGCGGCGTTTCTGGACATGTCGTCGCTGGTCTGCGACATCTGGGTTATGGCCGTGGCGGCATGTTCAACCTGATCCGTCTGCGTCGCCGCGCCATTCTCAAGCGATGCGGCGGTGGTTGACAATTCGTCGGAACTGCTTGCCAGGCCTTCTATCGCGCCGCCAAGGCTTCCGATCATCTCCCGAAGGTTTCCCACCATGCGCGCCATGGACGACTGGACAACTCCGATTTCGTCGCTGGAATCGGTGGCGATCTCGGTTTTCAGGTTGCCGTCGGCCACATCGTCGGAAACCCTGATGAGCTGCCCAACAGGGCGCGCGATGGAACGGTAGACCCATGTGCCGAAAAATATGCCGAAAATGATCGCGCCGATGCCTATCGCGCCAATTAAAAAGGTGCTGGATGAGACGCGCCGGTTCACTTCGCCGATCGCCTGCTCCTGATCCGACTGCGCCGATGAGACCGTCTCGCTGCCGGAGCGCGCCTGCTTGACGACCGCGTTGCGTATCCGGTCTGTTATTGCCGCCGCCTCGCGGTTTCTGTCGATGCGGTTGTGAATTTTCGACAGTATTCCGCCTTCGGCAAACATGGCCGATTGAATGGAGGAAAACGAGTCTTCGACGGTTTTAAGGATTTTTGTCTCGCTTTCGGCATGCATCTTGGCAAGAAGCTTTCGAAGCGATTTTTGCGTGCTTCCGGCGCGCACGAAGAGCGCCCGTATGCCGCTTTCGACAACCTGTAACTCCTTTTCCGATTCAATCGCGAAGAGCTTTGTGACAAGCTGATCCAGATCAAGTCCGGTTGCCACCAGTTCCGAGCCGCTTTCTCGCACATTGCCCGCGATGTTTGTCTGAAGCAGCACAGCCCCCTGCCTGTTCGATTCGTCGTTGAACTTTTCGCCCTGCGACTGAGCCTCCTGATCGATCGAAACCATGATCGATGCCAGCTTTTCACCCAGATCGCCCTTCATCGGATCGGGCGGTCTTGAATCGCCCCCCTTGCCGAGAGCGTCCGCGTATTGGGCCATAGCCTCCTCCAGCTTCGGCTCGAAGGCCTTGAAGTCGTTCAGCAGTTGCCTGTTTGTCTGGAGATATTCGTTTCCGGTAACACCGTTCATCGCTGTCTTGACCTTGCCGCGGGCTATGATTGCCGATCGTTTATCGGCTGCGCGCGCAAGCTCAAGGAGCGAAATCTGGACATCCTTCATTGCTGTTCTGAGCAGTTCGAGATTTCTGACCCTTGATGTTACTCCCTTCATCTCGGTAATGGATGTTTCGAATGTGGCCGACTTGCTTGCCTGAACAAACCTGATCTCCGAGTCCAGCTTTCTCAGCTTTCCGGAGATGTCTTTCAGCGCCTGTGAAATGGTTTCGTTTGCGGCTGCCGCGGCATCACCGGCCTTCAGCCGCTCGTCGGTCACGTTGAACAAACCGGCTGCCATGTTCTTCAGCTCGCCATGCGCATCCGTTCCGGCTCCGTCGGACAGCGCGTTCACCGCATCCTGCGCATTCCTTACCGCGGAAAGAGCCTTTTCGGAAGCAGAGCGCGCAGCATTGAACTCCTCCCTTGTGCGCGACATGCCGACCTCGATCAGGCTTGAAGCGGCTCCCTGCATCGCGCGCTGAAGCTCTATGGCTCTTAACTGATACGGAGTGCTGCGTTCGGTGAGATGCATCAACCTGTCCTTGATGAATCCCATGCCGATGATGCTTGCGGCGGCAACGGTTGCCACCGCCGCAATAATAATTATCACGTTAAGGCCAAGCTTTGTTTTTATTGTCATAAACTCCCCACTTCGAGGCAAAACCGAAACTAACGGTTAAATCATTTCAGATACTTGCGCCCTGCGCCTGTTATGAACTCAATAAGTTTTTTAACGTTTGCGGACGGCTCGCCGCGTGTAATGAACGTGATGTCGCTGGAGGCTTCAGGCTGCTCAGGCACGGTCACCGAGTCGTCGGCAACGCCAACTGCCGATATGCCGATGGCCTCCGTGTTGGAAGCGACGGCCTGCCGCAGATCCGGCCCGGTTGAAACATCGAGAGCCTCTTTTGTGATCGGGGTTCCGTCCAGCACGCGGTTTACATACAGCGAGTTCATGCCCGGCGTGAGCTTGGCGAAAACAACCAAAATCGGCATGTCGCTTCCGCCCACATCCTTCCAGTTCAACGCCTTGCCGCTAAAAATGTCCTTGAGTTGCGCCTTGGTCAGGCTCTTGACCGGGTTCGACTTGTTGATCATGGCAACAGCCCTGCTTTTGCCTACAATAAAGGATCGAAGTTCATCTGCCTTCACTTCGACGCCTTCCTTTTTCATCAGGGCAATCCATTCGTCGAAACTCACACCGGCTCCCGCAACATCGAGTTCGCCCTTGATTACGCCTTGCAGAGCAAGCTTCGGCCCCTGCTCAAGATGCACAAGCTTTATGCCCGTGGCGCTTTCGAAATGCTCCTTCACCGGTTTCAGCACGGCGCTTGACGGAGCAGCACCCGCGCCCACCCGGATTTCATCGGCAAAACTGTTTCCGATCGTAGCGGCAAGGAAAAGCAGTGAGAGGGATAACATGAGGGATTTGTTCATTATTTTCCTCCTGAAAGCATATGCCGGATGCCGTTTTCCGGCCACCGGTTCATTCCTTTCGGTCTGCCATGGGGTTTTCTTGAGGATATTTATGATCCATGTCATAGCCGTAAAAAACTGGCTGCGTAGAATATTCCGGAGTATGATGGGGCCGTGGAGTGGTTGGGGGGTGTATCGGTATTCACCGGTAAAAATGCGCGGTCGTTTAGGAGGATTCGGATGGGAAAATCGTTATGGAAAGCGGCGTTGGTGTTTGCGGTGGTCTTCATGATGTCCGGCGCGGCATGGGCCGCCAAGGGTGGAAGCGCCTGCGTGGACTGCCACAAGAAGGTCACTCCGGGGGTTGTCGAGCAGTATCTTGAGGGCAAAATGTCGAAAAAGGGCGTCGATTGCTCAACATGCCACGGATCGAAGCACACGAAGATGGACGACGCCAGGCTGGCGACGATGCCGACGCCCGACACATGCGCCGGATGCCACAGCAAGCAGACCGGGCAGTTCAAGGCGGGCAAGCACAATCTGGCGTGGGTGGCATCGAGCGCGATGCCTATGTGGGGCCATCAGTCGAAGGGCGTAAGCGGCGAGGGCTACAAGGGATGTTCGGCCTGCCACAAGATCGGCGCGAAGGGCGATGCCGAGAAAGCCGAATATCGCTACGGACACGCGCAGTGCGATTCGTGCCACACTCGCCATTCGTTCAAGAAATCGGAGGCTCAGGATCCGCGCGCATGCATGACATGCCACATGGGTTTCGACCATCCGCAGTGGGAGATGTGGTCAACCTCCAAGCATGGAACCATCTGGCAGATCGAGGGCAAGGGCAGCAAGCGCGCGCCAACATGTCAGACCTGCCACATGCAGGGCGGCGATCACAACGTTCTTACCTCATGGGGCTTTCTTGCGCTCCGGCTTCCGGAGGATGACAAGGACTGGCTGAACGACAGGGTTGCCATTCTGCAGGCGCTTGGGGTGCTCGATGAAAAGGGCGGCGCGACAGGCAGGCTGGATGTTGTGAAGGCTGGCCGTGTTGCGCGGCTGACAAAAGAGGAATTCCAGAAGGAGCGCGACAAGATGACCGCCATCTGCGCGCAGTGTCACGGCGCAACATATGCGAAGGGCCAGCTTGACGCTGGCGACGCTGTGGTGAAGGACGTCGATAAAATCATGGCAGAGGCCATTCGCGAGGTGCAAGGTTTGTATCGCGACGGCATCCTCAAAAAACCGGCGGGATGGACAACAGCGCCGGATCTGCTTCAGTTCTACGAGGCCAAAAGCTCTGTGGAGCAAGATCTGTATGTGATGTTTCTTGAATACCGCATGAGGGCGTTTCAGGGCGCATTTCACATGAACCCGGACTACATGCACTGGTACGGATGGGCTCCGATGAAGGAAACGCTGCAGAAGATCAAGGACGAGGCCGCAAAGCTTCGGGCCGAGCACGGCAAGAAGTAACAGCGCAACATAGCGCCAGCTTAAAGCCCGCCTTTCGTTTTCGGAAGGCGGGCTTTTTGTTCCGGTTTTTGCGTGGGCTGCGTGCAATCAGTCCGGTTTTCGTTGTAGAATAGCCAATCCATGAAACATTTCAGCCGAAATATATAGAAAAACGGAGGAGCTGAATGAGCATTCGCGGCGTAATTCACCAGACATGAAAAAACTTGCTGCCGTAATTCTTGCCGCCGGTCTTGGCACGCGGATGAAATCCGGCATGGCAAAGGTGCTGCATCCCATTCTTGGACGACCGATGCTCTCCTGGCCGCTTGAGGCTGTGAAGCCGCTCAAGCCGTCGGTTATCTCGGTTGTGGTGGGCCATCAGGGCGACAAGGTGGAGGCGGCGTTCAGTTCGGAGCGCGGCCTTGTCTTTGCCACGCAGAAGCAGATGCTCGGAACCGCCGACGCCTTCAAAACAGGCATTGAGCCGATTCGCGGCTTCGACGGCATTGTGTTGGTGATAAACGGCGACATGCCGCTTACCAGAACCGAAACCCTGAAGAATTTCATCGCCGCGCACAGGAAATCGAAAAACGCCCTTACCGTCGGCACGTTCATAACCAACGCCCCCGGCTCATACGGGCGCATAATCCGTGACGGCTCGCGCATTCTGGGCATTGTGGAGAAGAAAGACGCAACGCCGCAGCAGCTTGCCATAACGGAAGTCAACGGCGGCATATATGTGATCGAACCGGAGGTTCTGCCGCTTCTGGAGCGGATCACGAACAATAACGCCGCAGGCGAGTATTATCTGACCGACATGGTGGGGCTTGCTGTTTCTGCCGGGATGAAGGTGGGCGGATACGTTGTTGACGAGGAAGACCTCTTTGGCGTAAACAGCAGGCGCGAGCTTGCGGGCGCGGCAGCCATTCTGCGCCGCAGGATGCTGAACGATCTGATGGACTCAGGCGTTACCGTGATGCATCCGGAAAGCGCGTTCATTCAGCCGGGAATAGCTGTCGGGCGCGACACGGTAATCTATCCGAACGTGGTGATCGAGGGAGCTTCAAGCATTGGCGAGGGCTGCGTCATCTATCCGGGGGTTCGGCTGGTTAACGCGGTTATCGGCAACAGGGTGAAGGTGAAGGACAGCACGCTTATCGAGGAAAGCACTGTGGGCGACGGTTGTTCGGTCGGCCCGTTTGCGCATATCAGGCCGGGGTCGGTGCTCAAGAATGATGTGAAGGTTGGAAACTTCGTAGAGCTTAAAAAGGCGGTGATGGAGGATGGGGCCAAGGCGTCGCATCTGAGCTACCTTGGCGACGCGCAGATCGGCAGGAACGTGAACATCGGCGCTGGAACCATAACCTGCAACTACGACGGAAAGAAGAAGCACAAAACCACGATAGGCGATGGCGTTTTCATAGGAAGCGACACCCAGCTTGTCGCGCCGGTGACCGTGGGCGATGGCGCTTATGTGGGGGCCGGATCGACAATAACAGCCGATGTGCCGCCGGGCGCGCTTGCGATCAGCAGGGTCAGGCAGAGGAATATAGCCGACTGGGTCTCCAGGAAGGCCAATTCGGGCAGTAAATAATGAGCAAAATATCGTCAGGAGGAGGGCGGCAATTGCCGCTTGAACAGGTACTATGTGCGGAATAATCGGATACATCGGCAATCGTAACGCGGTTCCAATCCTTATAGATGGCCTGAAAAAGCTTGAATACCGAGGCTACGACTCCGCCGGAATAGTTTTCCCAACCGATACGGGCTTCGATGTGCGTAGATGTGTTGGCAAAATCCGCGAGCTTGAGTCGCTTGTGGGCGGCGAGAATCTGTCCAGTTTCATCGGGCTTGGCCACACTCGATGGGCCACCCACGGCGGCCCGACCGAGGCGAACGCGCATCCGCATCGCGTGCGGAATGTGGTTATCGTTCATAACGGCATTGTCGAAAACTACATGTCGCTCAAGAGCCGGTTGAAAAAACTTGGTTATGAATTCAGTTCCGATACCGATTCGGAGGTTTTGAGCGCCCTTATCGCGTACCACTGCGAGCAGAATCCATCGCTGTTGCTCGAAGAGGCTGTCCGTATCGCGGTCAACGAGGCGGAAGGATCGTTCGCCATCGGCGTGATGAGCGACCGCGAGCCGGGAAAGATTGTGGCGGCCAAGAAGGAAAGCCCGCTGGTTGTGGGGTTGGGCGAGGGCGAATACCTGCTTGCCTCCGACATTCCGGCGCTGTTGAACCATACGCGGGACGTAATTATTCTGCACGACCGCCAGATGGCGGTTCTAACGGCGGACGGCGTTTCGATTACCGACTTCGAGGGCAATCCGGTTGAGGCGAAGGTCGAAAAGATTACATGGAGTCCGGCGATGGCCGAAAAGGGCGGCTACCGGCACTTCATGCTGAAGGAGATTTTCGAGCAGCCGCGCACGGTAATGGATACTATCCGCGGCAGGTTTTCGCTTGAGACGGGCGGTATCAACTTCGAAGAGATAGGATTTGCGAAGGAGATGCTGGCCGATGTGCGGAAGGTATTCCTGGTTGCCTGCGGCACGTCGTGGCACGCCGGGCTTGTCGGCAAGTATCTGTTGGAGTCTGTCGCCCGCATCGGTGCGGAAACCGACATCGCCTCTGAATTCCGCTATCGCGATCCCATAATCGGGCCGGGCGATCTGTTCGTGGCTATAACGCAGTCCGGCGAAACCGCCGACACGCTTGCCGCCCAGAAGGAGGCCAAGCGGCGCGGCGCGAAGGTGCTCAGCATCTGCAATGTCGTGGGCAGCAGTTCCGCGCGCGAGGCGGACGCGGTGATATACACCCATGCAGGCCCCGAAATAGGCGTTGCATCCACCAAGGCGTTTACGTCCCAGCTTGCCGCGCTTTACATGCTTGCGCTTTCGATGGGCGAGGCGCGCGGAACGTTTTCGCGCGAACAGGCTCTTGAACTCCTGAACGGGCTGATAACCATTCCGCACCAGATGGAGAACATCCTGCATCGCGAATCGGAGATTGCCGATATGGCGCGACGGTACTTCAAGGCGTCGGATTTCCTTTATCTTGCGCGGGGTTTGAACTACCCCGTGGCGCTTGAGGGAGCGCTCAAGCTCAAGGAAATTTCATATATCCATGCCGAGGGTTATCCGGCTGGAGAGATGAAGCACGGGCCTATCGCGCTTATCGACGAGGAGTTGCCTGTGGTGGTGCTTGCGCCGGGGGATGGCTCTTTCCTGAAGATACTTGGTAATATAGAGGAAGCGCGTAGCCGTGGCGGCCAGATCATCGCCATCTGCGTTGATGATGGAGCTGAAGCTGGAAACGCTGAAACCGGAGCCGATTCGAAACTTGGCGGCAAGGCAAAGGACGTTTTCGCGATACCGAGATCACACCCGCTTCTTGCGCCGCTTCTGTTTTCGCTGCCTCTTCAGCTTATCGCGTATCACATAGCGGTGCTCAGGGGTTGCGATGTGGATCAGCCGCGGAATCTGGCAAAGAGCGTGACGGTGGAGTAAGGCGTCAGCATGACGTCATTTTGGAGCAGTCATATAATTGAAGCATTCATTTCTTGAAGGACACAGTCAGTCTCAACTGGAAGCCCTGATGCATCAGGGCGGCCCGGCATTGATTATTTCAGGCGCGGGCAGTGGTAAAACCCGTATTCTGGCGCTCCGCCATCTAATGCTTGTCAAGTCTGGCGATGCAACCTCGGACGAGGTGATAACACTTGCCCTGACCAGAAGGGCTGCATCATGCATGAAATCTCTTGTCGAAAAGGCCGCCGGGGCTTCCATGTCGGAAATGCTGCGCATGGATACGGTTCAGGCGCTTTGCCGCTGGATATTGCGGGATGATTGCGAGTCTATCGGTTTCAGCAGGGATTTCATCATCTACGACGACGATGACAGGTTCTGTCTTATCCGGTCGATTCTGAAGGAATTCAAGATACATGAGGCGCTTTTCCGTGGAATAGCCGGACGAATAAGCTCTTTGAAGGCGGATATGGTCACGCCTGATCATTTTCTGGAAGGCGGCGGAAGCTTCGGATTCGAGGAAAAGCTTGCCAGGGTATACATGCGTTATCAGGGTGAACTTCGGAAAAACAACGCCATGGACTATGACGATCTGGTGATGAACTCTGTGAGGCTTCTGGATGAACGGCCCGACGTGCTCGATCGTTACAGAAGGCAGGCCAGGCATGTAATGGTGGACGATTTCCAGACAGTTACTCCTGCACAGTATCGGTTGGTAACACTGCTTTCCGGAGATAACGGGAACATCATGGTTGCCGCAGACACCAATCAGTGGCTTGGCGGGCAGTCCTGTTCGTGCGCCGATTATGTGGAGCTGTTCCGGAAGGATTACAGGGCCGCGCGTGTTTTTCGTCCTGAGAGCAATTACCGGAGCACTCCTTGCATAAGCGACGTGGTTTGCGCTGTTATGGGGAATGGAACCGCAAAAAAAGGCGTCAAGTCACTGAAACCACTTAAAACGGTTCGTCAGGCCGGAACAAGGCCTGTATATTTTCATGCCGCCACTGAAACCGAGGAAGCCGCGCATGTTGCGCACGGGATCAGGGAGCTTTATCTCTCAGGCAAGTACGGCTATTCCGATTTTTGCGTGCTCTATCGTTTGGGCATGCAACTGCGTCCGATAGAGGAGGCTTTCCGTAGGGAGGGCATTCCATATTATGCGCCGTCCGCCTTCATGTTCTATCAGAAGCCTGAAGTCAAGGATGCGCTTGCGTATGCAAGGGTGGTGCTGAATCCTAACGATTCGGTAAGCCTGCGCCGGATCATAAACAGCCCTCCGCGCGGCATGGGCGAGACTGCCATTGGAAAGACTTGCGAGGCGGCCCGGCGTGACGGAACAAGCCTCTTTGAAACGCTCAAGCGGACTTCGAGAGCGCGAAAATCGCAGATCAAGGTGAGAAATTTAATAGAACTTGTGCAGTCTTTCAGCAAGCCGGATGCGAGTGCCGGTGACATTCTAAGAAAGCTGCTTGACGAATCCGGTTATATGGAGTGGTTGTCTCAGGATAAATCAGGCGCTGTCAAGACAGCGAACATCAATGCGTTGATTGAAGCCGCAGGCGACAGGAAGCTTGATGAATTTCTGGATCATGTCTCTGTTATCTCGCATTCGGACGGAGCCGGTGTGGCGGATGCGGTAACGGTCATGACATTTCCGGAGGCGGGTGGACTGGAATTCCCGGTAGTTTATATAACCGGCCTGGAGGAAGGGTTGCTCCCTAACTCTCATGCGTGCAAGGATGATCCTGAATTGATCGAGCGTGAAAAAAGGCTGCTGTATACGGGGATGACCCGCGCATGTGACATGCTGTTTCTTTCCGGAGCGGCAAGCCGCAGGTTTTATGCGCGAGTGCAGTCGCAGGAACCGTCACGTTTTCTTAAGGAAATACCGTCTGATCTCTGCTCGGTTATTGAGAGGGCTACACGAAGGGAGGCTGCCGAACCGTCGGTGCTGCCCAGGCTGCATGGAGCAATACTGCCGTTTCCGGTTGGTGCGCGGGTTCGGCATATAACCTGGGGAACAGGCGTGGTTCGCGATTTCGTGGGTGATGGTGATGCAGCGAAAATAACGGTGAATTTTTCCAGCGTGGGCGTGAAAAGGCTTGCGCTCAAGTTTGCTAATCTTGAGGTTATATAGTCAGGGGCTTGTGCTGCAGGTTCACCTCTCAAACCGGTTATGGATATCAATGAAATTCAACATATAGCCTTGCTGGCCCGCCTCGATCTCAGGGAAGACGAAATGGAACGCTTTGCATCCCAGATCGGCAACATACTTTCTTATGCCGAAAAGCTGAACACAATTTGTACGGACGAAGTCGAGCCTACGGCACATGTGCTTGGAATGCGGAATGTATTTCGCGATGATGATGAAGCTGGTTCTTTTGCCCGTGAAGCCATACTGGCTAACGCTCCGGAAGCTTCATCCGGATGTTTCCGGGTTCCGAAGATCATAGGGCAGGATTAGGAGAAGGTCGTGCTTAGATGCATGTTGAGATGCAAGGTTCATCGCGCCACTGTTACGGAATCGAATCTGGAATACGAGGGCAGTTTAACGCTCGATTCACTGCTTATGGAGAAGGCCGGAATGCTGCCGTATGAGCAGGTACTTATAAGTAACCTGAACAACGGAGAGCGTTTCGGGACATATGTGATCCCCGGTGAGTATGGATCGGGAGTGGTATGCCTGAACGGTCCAACGGCAAGAAAGGGAGTTCCGGGGGATCGGGTGATTATTTTTTGCTATGAATATCTCACCGATGACGAACTGAAGGACTACCAACCGGCAATAATTAAAGTTGATGGCAGCAATCATATCACCGAGGTAGTACGGGATAGTTATTCTTCGGGAAAGCGGTTATAGGTTTTATCATATAAATATGGATTGATGTGATTTCCGGGTGTTTCGTCTAATTCGTGTTGCATTTCGCGCATGGTGAGCATTATAACGCACCCGTGTTGTTCTTAGCTCTGAGACTCACCGCTTAACACATTGATATATAGAGGGCTTATGGTTGCACGATAATTGCATTTGCATTTGGGGGTCTGTCGATTGGGCAGGCTCTTCAGCGTTTTGCGATTTCGGAGAGATCGTATTTCCCGGATAATTATGTAGGAGGGGAACAAAATGAATAGTCGCTTGCAAGTTCTTTTCGGTGCATTGTTGCTTGCAGTCGGGTTGTTTGTGGCTCGCGGTGAAGTCATGGCACTTGATGCGCCTCACGATAAAACCAACGGGATCAGTTGCGGAAAATGCCATTGGGTGCTGACCGGTACTTTACCGTTCTGGAATAATACTCAGAATGATCTTGATGACACCAGAGTTAACAAGGTCTGCTGGTTTTGTCATAATGACGTCGATGCGCCAATGAAAGAGACTCACTCATCTACCATCCTTGGCACGAAATATGGCGTTTGGACTAGAGGTTGCCGTGATTGTCATGAGCATCATTATCAAAAACAGTCTTCAACATGGCCGGACAGTGCGATCTTGAATGGGTATATCGCAACTACTCCTGCAATTACCTACGACAGTAATTTAAATACTTCGCTTGTAACTCTATGGAAAAACCTGTCAGGCCAGAAGTTTACATGGAATCAGGAACTCAAGGACTGGAAGGGCTATACCATTAAGGCGGGAAGCGCTTCCGCCATGTATAAAATCCTCAGTAACGGAGACTCAACACTAACCGTAAGGGGAGACGCTTCTGCATTGGCTCCACAGTCCACTTTCGTATTGTTCTATGGCAAGGATGTTAATTATACAGTCAATTACGCTGATGTGAAGTTCTTCGATAACAATGGGGCAAGCACCAACTACTCTTTCGTGGACAATGACGGAGACTCGACTGTCAATGGTATCTGTCAGGTCTGTCATACCAAGTTGCGTTTTTTCCGCAGTGACGGAAGCATGTGTACGAATCTTAATTTCTCAAGTGAGTCAACATGTTCCGCTGCGGGAGCGAAGTGGATAAAATGGTATTGCGCCGTGGAGCAGGGGCAATATACCACCAAGGCGTCGTGTGAAACAAACGGAGGTTCATGGACTAACTGGAGTTGTTCCGACTCCCAATACAAGACACAGGCGACATGTCAGGCGGCAGGGAAGATGTGGACCAATTGGCTATGTCAGGATTCCCAGTACACTACCAAGGCGGCATGTCAGACCGCCGGGCTGGAATGGAGCAATCCACACGCTTACGGTGTAACCGGGCGGGAAAATTGTGCCGGCTGCCACAACAAGCTCAACGGATTCAAGGTGTCTTGTGAAGGGTGTCACGGAAGCAAGGAATCCGTAGGAGCTCCGATACGCGACGATGGATCGGACATGCTGAGTCCGCCAACAGGCCATCCGATCGGTCAGCACAGGCGTCATGTCGTCGATTACGGTTTCGATTGCCAGAATTGTCATAATGGTTTTGTAATGCCTAACGGGGTTCTTACGCTGTCGTTTAGCGGTATCGCCGAGGGTGGCCAGTTCGACGGTAAACCGTTTGCGGATGCTACATATAGTTACAGTGCCGGTGTTACCATGAATACGTTGGACAAGCAGGAATGTAATAACATCTATTGCCACAGTTCCGGGCAGTCGGCTGACGGTTTGTCGGCGACTCCCGTTTATGCTCTACCTGATTGGGGCGATAAGGCAAGCGGAGAATGCGGCTCCTGTCATGGTGGCGACGGCTCGACGGCCAGGCCCAAAATTGCAACCGGAAGTCATGTGAAGCATGTGACAGGCGCTGGAATAGCATGTTCGCGCTGTCATAATGGCAATATTCACCTTAATGGCATAATTGACGTTCCGGTCTGGATGTATACTTCCAATGGAGTTACAAGGGCTGATGGCGCACGGGGAAACGGGTATGGCTATTGCAGTAATGCATCCTGTCATTCCATAGTACAGAAGAACGGCGGTTTGGCGCTTACCGGTGCGGCAGGCGAATTTAAACAGCCTCTTTGGGGAAGTGCGAATTCGGTTCAGTGCGGAAGTTGTCATAACGGTAATGGCGTTGATGGCGATCAGACGCTCATGGACAGCGGCAGTCATTCAAAGCATCTGTCTTCGTCGGGTTATGGCTCACGCTTCAACTGCGAGACGTGCCACGGTCATAACGGATCCGGTTCCCTGCATGTCAATGATGCCGTTAATGTGTTTAGCGGCTCGATCATGGATCGAAACGGTCTCAATCTGGGGAGCGCCTCATATAGCGGAAGTATATCTCCGGGCGATGGCTACGGTAACTGCTCAGCCCTATACTGCCATAGCGATGGACGCGGCGGGGTGCCGAACGGCGTGGCCGGAATAACGAAGTGGGGAGAGACTGCGGTTCCTGCGGATTGCACTTTCTGCCACAAAAATGACCATTCCGCATCCCTCACGATGAATTCCGGGAGCCATGACAAGCATGTTCGGGTGGGACGCAAGGGATGTGTCGAGTGTCATAACGATACTGTCAGCGACAATCGTACCATTAAAGACAAGTCGAAGCATTTGAGCAAGGCAGCCGATGTTGCATGGGGGCCTACAAGTGCGGGCGGTGATTTGTATCAGGCATCGGGCAGTAAAACATGCTCCAATATCTATTGCCACAGTGATGGCACAAAGAGTGTAGGCGGCGTATTCCACAGCCCGGTCTGGGGACAGACTCTCGATTGCAGCGGCTGTCACGGAACCTATGTGGTGGGTAATGTTGCAGCCATGCCGGATTATGCAAACGGCACTCCCAAGACAAACAGCCACGCGAAGCATGTCGAAACTTCCGGGTTCAAGTGTTCTGCCTGTCATAACGGAACCACAACCGATGGTGTTTCAATAACCAATCCATCACTCCATATCAACGGCACGTATGACATTCAGGGTGGGACTCCATATTCATTTAGTTACGATCTTGGTACGCGTCGCTGCTCGAACGCCAACTGCCATGGAGGCAACAGCCCGGTTTGGGGCGGCTCAGCGTTTGTTTGTTTCGACTGCCACAAGGGAGCGGTTGTGAACCGCAGGCAGATTGTCGATTCGAATGGAGATGGAACGGGAACCGGCGGCGATTTCATGAAGACATCTCATCATGTAATAGCCTCGATCCCAACAAAGGCTGATTGTGAAAAATGCCACGATCTGTCCCAGCATGCCAAAGGCAATGTCCGTCTGAAGGATGCCGATACGGGCGCCATATATGTGTACGATGCTGCCGATCCGTCTACAGCAGAGCCCTTCTGTCTTAGTTGCCACGATGATGATGGCGCCGCCGGCAATATGGCCCCGTTTTCCGACGGAGCAATACTTGGGCAGGGGAACTACGTCGCGGCAACAACAATCAGGACAAACTGGAACAAACAGTTTGGACATGGTGATTTTGCAGCAGACAAGCGGGTTACCTGTCTTGGTAACGGCACGCCGAATACCGGTTGCCACGGAAATGCTCATGGCACGGACAATAAGGTGCTTTTTGCCGCTAATTTGACTCTGCCAATACCTAGTGTAGTACCTGATGAGTATAATCTGAACGATTTCAAGCTATGCTTTGATTGCCACTCCTCATATCCGCGTGTGAGCAAGGAGTCGGTGCTTGGCGTGAAACAGGGCGGACGGTACGATGGCAATTATGGGCCTAATGGACAGAGGCCACCGTATTATTTGGCTTCGATACAGACTAAATTCAGGGATCAGAATAACTTCCCATCACAGAGGGCATATGATGATTTCAATATACTCCCCGGTATAAATCTGCACTGGTATCATATCTCGACAGACGGATTCTGGGTTTACAGAGGTGTGACTGGTGGGGCAACTTGTGTTACATGTCATTCGGTTCATGGAAGCGGTAATTCCGTTGCCATGGTGCGTGATCAGATGAATTACAATCATTATTCAGGTGATGTTTCGCATCCAAACGAGGCGTATGGAATATTGGATTTCAGTACGGTGGGGAACTCTAACAATGCATTGAGAGCAACGCCTGTCAACTGTACGTATACATGTCATAGTTCATATTCAGTTGTGACTCCGCCTCACGCCTGGTTCGAGCCGCCGAATGAGTAGTTCATTGTTTTTTATCGCTCAGGTTTGATAGCACGGGGAACCAGCTTGCACTTAACTGGTTCCCCGTCTGTATTAAGGTTGGCTGAAAAATAGACACATACATTTATGGATCACACACCAAATTCGATAATGTCTCGCAACTCAATAATTGTATTGGCTTTGTTATTGCTCGTTGTTTCAATCTATGGACAGGTTGCATCTCATGAGTTCGTTAATTACGATGACGGAACATACATAACAGCCAACCGCGATATTCAGGAAGGTTTTTCAGCAAAAAGTCTGGCGTGGGCGTTCACCTCCACATATACCGGTAACTGGCATCCGGTCACCTGGCTGACGCATGTTTTCGATTACGGCGTTTACGGCGAAAATCCGAGAGGCCATCATCTCACCAATGTTGTGATTCATGCCGTAAACTCTCTGCTTCTGTTCTGGATACTGCTTCAGGCTACCGGCGCAACATGGCGAAGCGCTTTTGTGGCCGCGCTCTTTGCGGTTCACCCGCTTCATGTGGAGTCTGTGGCGTGGGCAGCCGAGCGCAAGGATGTCTTGAGCGCATTCTTCTGGATGCTGACTATGCTGGGGTATTTGCGCTATATAAAGGCTCCGTCTACCGGCAGATATGCATTGGTTGCCCTGTTTCTATCGCTTGGGCTCATGTCAAAGCCGATGCTTGTGACACTGCCTCTTGTATTGCTGGTCATGGATTACTGGCCGCTGAAGCGAATTGGCATGGGGCAAGGTAGCAATCCTTCTATCAGGCCGGTCATAATCGAGAAACTGCCTTTGTTTGCCCTGATTATAGTATCGAGCCTGGTTACGTTTTATGCGCAGAAGGTTAGCGGCGCTGTTGCCGATCTTGAGATGGTGTATCCCTCCATGCGAGTGGCAAACGCTGCAATATCGGCCGTTTCGTACATTTGGAAAACGCTTTGGCCAACCGGGCTTGCAGTTATTTATCCACACCCTGGCAATGCTGTGCCGGTTCTGCCCGCGCTATTGTCTGTGCTGTTTCTTGTAACGGTGACTGTTTTTGTTATCCGTTCCGGCAAGCGCCACCTGATTGTAGGCTGGGCATGGTTTCTTGTAACGTTGTTGCCTGTTATCGGGCTTGTTCAGGTAGGCAGGCAGGCCATGGCCGACAGATATACATATATCCCGCATATCGGACTTTTCATCCTGATCTCGTGGGGTGGGGCTGAACTTTTTCGTGATCACCGATTGGGCAGCCGATCGGGCAAAACAATCGGCGCGGCTGGTGCTTTATGCGCGATTCTGGCTCTTTCATTTGCCGCATGGAATCAGACCGGCTACTGGAAAAACAGCTACACGCTCTTCGAGCAGGCGCTCAGGGTTACAAAAAACAACTACGTGGCGCATGATGGTTTTGGCGACGCGTTGCTTGAGAGGGGGCGATATGCCGAGGCGATAACCCATTACAACGAGGCGCTCAGGATCAATCCCGATTATGCCGACCGGGTGCTGGTCAACTACGTGGAGGCTAATTCGAAGCTGGCCGGTTCGCTAATGAAATCGGGGAAATATGCGGAAGCGGCGCTTCTGTATGCCGATATTCTGAATGTGCGGCCAAACGATATCGGCGCGCTCAACAACAAGGCTATCGCAATGGCGCAGCAGGACCGTTTTGAGGAGGCCGTGCCGTTGCTGCTCAAATCTATCGAGGTCAAGCCGAACGATATAGGTGCAAGGCTGAATTTATGCCTTATATTTGAACAACTTGGCAGGATCGGTGAAGCACATGCGCATGTCACTAAAATACTTGAGATGTCGCCGGACAATTCGGATGCCCGCGAATTGATGCGGCGGCTTTCAACAAAGGGCAAGCCTTAATTCAGGATGATTAATTCCAGCCCGACAAATGCTGCTGCCGGAAAGAAATATATAATCGCCATATCGATATTTGTCCTGCTTGCGTCGCTTGTATTCATATTGGCGAAGGCGCGTTTCGATTCATCCATTCCGTTTCTGCCGTCTGATGGAGAGGCTTCATGGATCAGCTTTCCGCTTGAACAGCAGACCAAATTACGCGAAGGCAATTACGTTGATCTCATAGCCGATTTTCGCAACGACATTGCCTTGTCATCGCCTCCCGTCAAGGCGGTTATTGGCATTCAGGCAATGCGGCTTTACCGAATATGGGTCAATGGCCGCGAGATTCCGGTAAATCCGTCGCAACAGGCCAACTGGAAGCATGTCAGTGAGATCGATTTAAACGGATACCTAGCTGCCGGCCCGAATTCCGTGGTGGTGAGCGTTCATAACGCCTCCGGCCCGCCCGCGCTCTGGATTGCCGCTGACGATCCGCTTGCCCCGCTTTCAAGCGGCGCGTCGTGGCGCGTGTCTTTGAGCGGCGGGCCGATGGTGCCGGCGGTTGCGGCAGACGATGATTTTCGGTATCCGGCAGCCGACGCGCATTCGCCCACATCTGCGCTGGCCTCAACACTTCCGACGCTTGCGTTATTATTCGCATTGTCATTCGTCCTGTACTGGTGGAACGGATTCGCCGGTTCTCGTTCTGGTGTGCGTAATCATCGGGTTTCAAGGCATCTGCGCTTTACACCTGAAACAGTGCTTGCCATTGCGCTTGCATTCTGGGCTGTACTGTTTGCACGGAATTTCGGGCGGCTGCCTATCGATCTGGGATTCGACGGGCGCGAACACCTCGACCACATCCGCTTTCTGCTCGACAAGGGACACCTGCCAAGCGCATCCGACGGATGGGAGATGTATCAGCCGCCGCTTTACTATCTGTTGTCGGCAGTACTGGTGAAATTTGCCTCCATATTCCTGCCGATGGATACCGCGTTGTATGCCGCGCGGCTGGTTCCGTTTCTGAGCGGCGTTGGTCAGATCGTTCTTGTCTGGCTTGCCGCGCGTCTATTGTTGCCGGAAAACGCAACCGCCCGGATGTTCGCTGTCGCAACGGCCGCCGTCGTCCCGATGAATATTTACATCTCGCATTATGCCTCGAACGAGTCGCTTTCGGCTGGCATGATTGCGCTTTCGCTGCTGCTTGCCCTGCGCGTGGCGTACTCGCGTGAGATGAATTCACGTTCAGTCGCAATTCTCGGCCTTTCCTGCGGCCTTGCCCTGTTGTCCAAATTCACGGCGCTTCTGGTTGTTCCCGTGATCCTGGCGGCTGTCATGGCGCGCGGATTCAGCAGGGAAAACGGCAAGCTGCCTGATGCCATCAAGCCGGTCGCGCTGATTGTTCTTGTTGTTGCGATTGTATCCGGCTGGTTTTACATCCGCAACTGGTCGGCGTATGGAAATCCGCTTGTCGGAAACTGGGACGCAGTCACAGGAATGCGGTGGTGGCAGGATCCCGGCTATCATACTTCCGGCTATTTCATGCGGTTTGGGCGCGTATTCGAATCGCCTTATTTTTCAGGGTTTCATTCATTCTGGGATTCGATATATTCCACATTCTGGGGCGACGGCGACATCGGCGGCAAGGCCTATTTCAGAAGCCGCCCGCCCTGGAACTACGATTACATGTCGGCTGTATACCTCCTTGCCGCGCCGGTGACCTTTATCTTTGCAGGCGGCCTTGTCTCGATGACAAGGCGCGCATACGGCGATCTTGACGTCGGGCGGCTGGCCGTTCTCTGGAGCGGTTACGCTCTGGCGTTCGGCGTTGTTTACATCAACCTCAAGCTTCCGTTTTACGGCCAGGCCAAGGCGTTTTACGCTCTTGCCGGAATGCTGCCGTTTTCGCTTATCTGCGCCGAGGGGTTTTCCATGGCCGACGGCTTCTTCGAGCGCCGCCGGCTCGACTACGCGCGCGCGGCGCTTCGCGGCTGGTTCGGGATGCTCGCGGGCGCGGTATTCCTGTCGTTCTTTTCGGTATGAACGACTCCAGGCGTTTGCCGCCACGCTTGATAATTGCATGGTTTGCTGTAATTGCGGTCACGGTAATGGTCTATCTGCCGGGAATGCGCGCCGGGTTCTATTTCGACGATCAGCCGAACATTGTTGAGGCATCGGGGCTTCACATGACCGGACTTTCGGTTGATTCATTGAAATCCGCCATTTTCGGGGCGCATGTAAAAAACAGGCCCATATCGAATCTGAGCCTTGCGTTCAATCACCTTGCATCCGGCCTGAATCCGGCGGCATATCACTGGACTAACCTGTTTATCCATCTTGCTGCCGGCGGCGCGGTTGCCTGGCTGATTCTGCTTCTGGGCGCCGGACAGACAGCCGCTCTTGCCGGAGCCGCGTTGTTTCTGGTGCATCCGCTAAACATTCAGGCGGTTACGTACACTGTGCAGCGGATGACGTCGCTTGCCGCGCTATTTTTCCTTTTGTCACTTGCGGCATATATCAAGGCCAGGAATTCGGCTGACCGGTCAGGGCGAAACCGGCTGTTCGCGGCAAGCGCCGCATCGCTTGCCGTCTCTCTTGGCTGCAAGGAAAACGCTGTCGTGATGCCGCTTGTAGTCGCGGCATACGAGGCATGTTTCAAGCGGGAAGATTGGCGAATTCTGAAAGATTACCGCCGTTATTACGGAGTTGCGGCGCTTGTCTTCATCGCGGCGATAGCCGTTGCGCTATTTGCCTCACCGTTGCAGGTTAGCTGGAGCGAGCGCTTTTTCGGGCGGGATTACACCGGATACCAGCGTGTTCTTACCGAGTTCAGGGCGCAGTGGTTCTATCTGCTTCTGCTTATGTGGCCCGCGCCGTCGATGTTGAACATCGATCACGATTTCAGGCTTTCCACCTCTCTGACTGAGCCGTGGACAACGCCGGTTGCGGTTCTCATGCTGCTTGCCGCCATGGTCATGGCCGTCCGGCTTGCGATTAAGCGGCCTCGTTACGGCTTTCCTCTGATCGCGTATTTCGTGCTTCACCTGCTTGAGTCCGGGCCTGTGAATCTGGAACTGGTGTTTGAGCACCGTATGTACCTGCCGATGGCGATGGTTGCGGCTGTTGCCGGTGTGGCGCTTGCCGAATCGCGCAAGCGCAAGCCCGCAATGCTGCTTGCTCTTGCCGTTTTCATTGCGCTTGCAGGCGCAACATGGCAGCGCAACCTGACATGGGCCGATCCGGTTATGTTTCATTACGATACGGCAGTGAAATCGCCGAACAAGTTTCGCCCGTGGTTCAATTATGGAACCGAACTTGCGGTGCGTGAACGGTACGCGGAAGCCGGAGAGGCATTCCGCCACGCGCTTGAGCTGAAGCCTGCCGATTCCGCCACGCACAACCAGCTTGGCAATATATATCTTGTCACAGGCCGCCCGGATGACGCGCTTGTTCATTACAGAAAGGCCGTGGAATTCGACCAGCGCAATGCCGAGGCGTGGTTCAATCTTGCGCGCGAGTTCGACGCTCGCGGCATGGCACAGGATGCCGCCAACTCTTACGGCAGATTCATCGAAACCGCTCCGCCATATCTTGGCGAACAGCGGAAAATGGCTGAATATAGGCTTAAGGCGTTGAAACTGTGAGGGTTTCTGCCGATTGACTCATCGGGAGCGGAATGGTGGTATGATTAATTCATACTATTCTGAGGTGAAAAATCATGATTACTGCTGTAAGAAAAACAATCTCACTGCCCCCTGAACTGGCCGAGGAGGTTGAGCGGACGGCGAACGAGGAGGGGAAAACTCTAAGTGCCGTAGTTCAGGATGCCATAAGGATTGCAAAGCGTGAAAGGCTCAGGAATGAATTGGGCCGTGTTCAGAACTGCTGGAGTGCAAAGGCGAGGGAGAAGGGGATACTTACGGAAGGCGACCTGGAACGTTATCTTGAAAAATGAGGGTGGTTTTCGACACTAATATTTATATCTCCGCTTTCGTTATTCCAAACAGCAGGGCGGCCCTCGCGGTGGAAAAGATATTGGAACGCGACGACACATTGTTCATCTCCAAGCCGGTTATCGATGAGGTGTTGACTGTTTTGGCCTCCAAGTTCGGCGGCGACGCCGAGGCTTTAAGCCGCACTGCGGTTTATATTGCGGATATTGCGCGCGTGGTTCGGCCAACGGCTGCGGTCAATATTCTGCTGGATGAACCCGACAACAGAATCCTTGAATGCGCCGAAGCCGGCAATGCTGACCTGATTGTGACTGGCGATAAAAAAATGCTTGAGCTTGGACGCTTCAACAACACGGAGATCATTACGCTTAAGGCGTACCTTGACGGCTGATCGTGTGTGAATCCGAATACTTCGACTGGCGGATGCGGAAGGCGTCCGTTTTCTGCGCGCGATTCAGGGGAGGCGTGGATTTCTCCGGAGAGCGCGTTCTCGATGTGGGGTGCGGCCAGGGCGCGGTCAGTTTCCATGCTGCCGCAAGCGGCGCGGCAAGCGTTCGCGGCATTGATCCTGAGCAGAGCTACATCGATTTCGCCCGCAACATGCTGGCGTCGAATTTCGGTTCGATCGCGGATAGGGTCGATTTTGTGTGCGGGGATATTGCCGGTCTCGATCCGGACGAGAGATACGACGTGATAATTAGCCAGGCGGCGTTCGAGCATATCCCCATTCCCGAAGATTGTCTGGCCGGAATGAAACAGCGTCTTGCCGAAGGCGGCAGGATTTATATCGGGTTCGGGCCGCTTTACAACTCGCCGTGGGGCGATCACAAACTGCTTGGCGCGCCGTTTCAGCGGTTTTTCCCGTGGTCGCACCTTCTGTTTCCCGAAGCATGGCTGGTCAATCGCTTCAACCGGAGGAATCCGGAGCATCAGGTTTCGGCTGTCAGGGAGCTTGGGCTGAATTGTTATCCGGCCAGACTCTATTTCGAGATGATCGAGCGTTCGGGGCTAGGCATTGTTCATGTAGGAATAAACGCAAGCGAAAGCCCGTTCAGATTTATTGTAAACGCGCTTCGGCGCTTTCCCGGCCTTGGCGAATATTTCACGCTGAATCTGTACGTTGTGCTTGAGAAGTGAGCAAGGGGACGAAACCTTAGCCATGTTTAAATCCATTTTCGACACCGTTTGGGCCTTCGATCTGGAATGGGTTCCCGATCCGGCCTCCGGGCGTCTGGTTTACGGTCTTCCAGACGAGATGCCCGATGCCGATGTCATCGCCGCGATGTGGGCGCATGGCGGAGCCACGCCGGAAGAGCCGCGCCCGTACCTGAAAACCGCGCTCTGCCGGATTGTGTCGGTGGCGGTTGTTGCGCGCAAGCGGAATGCCGACGGCACGGTTTCGCTCAAGCTCCACAGCCTTCCGGAAGATACGGATGATCCGCCGCCGGAAGGCGCAATGCTTGCGCGGTTCCTCGACGGCGTATCAAAACAGAAGCCCCAGCTTGTCGGGTTCAATTCGTCATCGTCTGACATGCCGATTATATTCCAGCGGGCGCTGGTGAACGGCCTTTCGGCACCATCGTTTTGCAGGCCGGCAAGCCGCGACGGGAAGGAATTCATGGGCTACATGAGCAAGTATGGCGACGCCCATGTTGACCTGAAGGGAATTCTTAGCGGCTGGGGCAAGGCGGTTCCCTCGCTTCACGAAATCGCGCAGGCCTGCGGAATTCCGGGCAAGATGGGAACCGACGGACGGGATGTGGTTGATCTGTGGCTTTCGGGCGACACGCGTCGCGTTGTTGAATATAACGAATTCGACGCGCTTACGACATATCTTCTCTGGCTGAAAACCGCGCGTCTGGCCGGTTTCTTTACCGCCGGGGAATACGCCGAAGAGGAGGAACGGGTTCGCGTCATGATAACCGCCGTCTCGATGCAGCCGCGCCACGCGCATCTGAGCGCCTGGCTTGAGGCGTGGGAGCGGCTCTCGGCGCGGCGCAAGCGGTAGGCGGATTGATGGTTTAACGCTTCACTGCTGACATTAGTGCTCATGCGGTATAGACTTAATTTCAATTGAATACCTGAAAGGCATCTCGGATGAAAATTGACATGAGCCCGCAAGCCATAAGCAGACGGCTTGCGCAGGCAGGCGCATTGCGGAAGCTATGCCTTTCGCTTGCCCGCTCAAGCGCGGGGCGCGAGATAGCCGTCAAGCATCCGGACAACAAAACGGTGAAAAGAACATCGAAGGCGCTCGGACTCTGACCATCCGGCAATCAATCAGCAATCAATCGGGTTGCGTTCAGGTTTCCCCCGCTTTCCTGTCAAACACGATATGCCCGTCTTCCATGCCCACAACCCGGCCCGCCCATTCGGCCACGAAAGGATCGTGCGTAACCAGCACGATGGTGAAATGCTCCTCGTCGTACATCCGTTTCAGTAACTCAAGCACAACGCGGGTATTTTCGCGGTCGAGGTTGCCGGTTGGTTCGTCGGCCAGAAGCAGTTTGGGGCTGTTGATTAGCGCCCGCGCGATGCAGACGCGCTGCTGCTCTCCGCCGGAAAGCTGCGACGGCTTGTGATCGAGCCGGTGTCCAAGCCCCACGCGCCGTAGCGCCTCCCGCGCCTCTTCCTCATCGGGAATGCTGTGAAAATACTGGCATAGCATCACGTTTTCGGTTGCCGAGAGATACGGAATAAGGTGCGATTGCTGGAAAATATATCCGATTGTCTCGCGCCGGAAGCGGGCAAGGCCGTCTTCCGAAAGCGCGCAGATGTCGGTTCCGTTCAAGCGCACGCATCCGGCAGTCGGCAGATCGAGGCCGCCAAGAATATTCATCAGAGTGCTTTTCCCTGAACCCGACGGCCCGGTTATGCTCACCCATTCTCGCGGCTCGATGGCGATGTTCACGCCCCGGAGCGCGGCGTTTGTTGCGTATGATTTCTCGATTTTCTCTGCGACTATAAGCGACATATTATAAAATTACTCTCCACGAAGAATTGTCGATGCCGCGGGCTTCATCGCATTGCGCACCGGAAACCAGCCCGAAACCACGGCCAGCGCCGCTCCGGCAACCGGCCCGGCCAGAGCCAGATACCACGGCACGTTTATAAACGAGCCGAACGCGCCCTTAGAAACAATCTGCGCCGACGCGAAACCCGCCGGAACACTGAGAAGCCCCCCTGCAATGCCTATTGCGGCGGCTTCGGCGGCATAGAAGGCGGCGATGCCTATGCGCGTTCCGCCCAGCGCCTTCATAAGCCCGATCTCCTCGCGCCGCTCAAGCACGGTTGCGCCCATCGTGCTTCCAACGCTGATGATCGACGCCACAAACACAACAAGCGTGACCATCGCCATTAAAAGCTGGATTTTAAGCAGCAGCGATTCCTCGGCCTGCGCCACCTGCCGGAGGGTTTTTACCGCCACGCCCGGCATTGCCATGCTGATTTCCTTAACTGTCGCATCAACGTTTTCGCGGCTTCGCACAAGAATCACGCCTGCGCGTCCGGTTTTGCCAAGAAGCATTCCAGCCGCGCCGATGTCGATGAAAACAGCCTTGTCCTCATCGCCGCCACGCTCGACGAATCCTGAAATTTTAACCGTCAGACTTTGCCCGGCGTCGGACGAAATCTCCAGCGCATCGCCGATTTTTACGCCAAGCGCTTCGCGAAGGCCCGCGCCAACCAGGGCATTGCCTTCACCCGAAGGCCAGCCGCCGTCAATTCGCCAACCGCGCTCCCGCAATTTACCGAATCCGGCTCCAACCATCTCAACAGTAGCGTTGCGAACCGAAACGCGCCCGAAAAGCTGCGGCTCGGCTGACGCGACCGACGGCAGGGCGGCAATGCGTTCGGCTGCCGCGGCATCCAGATCGTTCGCGCCGCCGGAAACCAGAATGTTCGCGCCGTAGGCCCGAAGCGTGTCGCCAAGTTTTTCGCGTATTCCAAGCGACAGGCCTGCAAGGCCGATCAGAACCGAGACCGCAAGCGCAACCGAAAGCGCGGCTATCGCAAAACGCATCCGGCGCTGGCCGACCGAGCGCTTGAGGAAATAGTAGAACCAGCCGCTACGCTTCAACTTATTCCGCGCCTTTCAGCACAACCGCCGGTTTGATCCGAAGCGCGCGCGCTATGGGAAAAAGCGAGCCGGTTACTGAGATAACAAGCGCAATTGTTACCGAAAGCGGAAACAGCATGGTCCTCTGGGCAAGCTTTGTGCCGAATACACGCAGGCCGATTTCGCCCGAAATCCAGACCGACGCAAGCAGCCCGACCAGCCCGCCCGCAAGCCCGATTATCACCGCCTCCGACAGAAACAGCCGCGCTATGCCGAAGGAATCGGCCCCCATCGCCTTCATCAGGCCGATTTCTTCCACGCGGCGAAGCAGGCTGGTGATCATCGTGGTTGCCACGCCGATGGACGAGGCGGCAAGTGCCACGGCGCAGAGCAGATAAATCGCGGTGCGAAGCCTGTCCAGAACCTTGCCCTCGGTTTCGGCCACCTGCCAGACCGGGCGCGCGCGCGAGCCGGTCATCACCTCCTCAACCTGTTTGGCTATGGATGTGACGTAGGCGGTGCAGTACCATTTTTCGTACTCGGCGCGGCTCATCTTGTCCGGATTCTTGTATGCGAAATCGTCCATCGGCGTGCTTAACGCGCTTACCAGAACGCGCGAAATTTTCCCCTGAAGCCCCGCAAGCGATTGAAGCGCGGAAAGCTCCATAACAACCTGCTCGTCCTCGCGCCCGCCGGTGGTGAGAATTCCGGAAACCGTAAACCGCCTGCCGGAAACAGTTATCGCGTTTCCGGTGGAAACGCCAAGCCTCGCGGCAAGCGCGCTGCCGACCGCCACGGAACTGTCGTCCGGCGGCCACGCGCCCTGAACATCCCACCACGGCGACACCGAGACCGCGCCAGCCGAGAACTTCCGTTCCTCGCCCGGAAGCTGAAGTTTTTTCTCGTGCCAGGTTCCGGCGATGGTCACGCGCTCCCTGCGTCCGGCGGCTTCGACCTCGTTTTCGGCCTCCAGAACCGGGCTGAAGCCCAGAATGTTATGCCGCCAGAATACGGTTTTTATCTTCTTCAGATCGGACTCGTTCAGCCACCGCGTCTGTCCGGCCAAGCCGGCCATGCCCTCAACCTTCGGCTCGACGCTGATGTTTGCGCCAAAAGCCCGCAGTTCCACTGCCACGCGGTTCGATATTTCAAAAGAAACGGTAAGAAGCGACGCGGCCAGCGCCGTGCCGAAGGCAACGGCAATAACCATTATGGCCATGGCCTTTTTTTGGTTTGCGAATGAGCGCTTAAGAAGGCGGGCAAGCATGGTCTGCCATATCAGGTGTTTGATTCATACCGGACTAACATGTCACACGGCCCTGTGTTTGTCAATTTGGTTCCAGCAACATCCGTTGCATTGTCAACTAATGTTGCATGGCGGCCAATGCCTTGTAAATTAAGTGAATTGTTTGCAAATGCCTAATGAGGGCAGCCTGGCTGAGCGACATAAGTTGCCAGGCGATTTGGTAACCTGACGTATTGCAGCCATTTCCCGTAAAGGACGTATTGGCATGAATACTGCTCTTACATGGCGCTGATGAGGGCAATGCTGTTAACCGGAGGATTGGTCATGCTCAACTGTTGGGAATACAAGAATTGCTCGCGAGGGTGCGATGGCGGATGTCCCGCATACGACAAGAAGAGCGGCAATATATGCTGGCTGGTGGCCGGAACCATGTGCGGCGGCAAGGTGCAGGGAACTTACGCGCAGAAGCTGTCAAGTTGCACGGAATGCGAATTCTATCAATATGTAAACAGAATGCACAGCGGTGACACTGTGGAAAGTGAAAACGCCGCCAAACTCGCCGCAAGCATGAGGCAGAAGCGGATACTGGTGGTGGATGACGAGAAGAAGTTCCTGTTCTCCGCCGCAATTTCGCTAAAGAAAGCCGGTTACCGGACAAGGGCGGCGGAAAGCGCCGAAGACGCTCTTGCCATATTGTTCAATACAAAAAATCCGGACAAGGATTTCGACCTGATTCTGCTCGATGTCCAGATGCCGGGCATGAACGGCATCGAGTTGATTGAAGAACTCAACCGCCGTAACAGCAGGATTCCCGTATTTGCTATTTCGGCTCATGCCGACAAAGGTCAGATCGCGCAGTTGATGCGAAGGGGATGCTGCGAGTATCTGGACAAGCCGTTCGAGCCGAACGACCTGCTGGCCAGGATCGGTCATGTCCTGAAAAATTGACGGCAAACAAGAAAGTCTGATAGATCATAATCTTACCGGAGGTGACTGACATGAAATGCTGGGAATTCAAGAAATGCGGACGCGAGAAAGGCGGCGCAAAAAGCGGTGAGTTGGGCGTTTGCCCGGCGTATCCCGACGGAGGCAATACCTGCGCGCGCGTGGCCGGAACGCTCTGCGGCGGCAGGATACAGGGTTCGTTTGCCACAAAGCTTACAAACTGCATGGAATGCGATTACTACAAAAGCCAGCATTACAACAAGCGTTACAACGGTGCGGGTGTGGTGGCGAGGGTATGAGAACCGTAGTTTGACCAATTCATGGAATCCCCCCTTTTCCCGAAGGGGGGGGATTGGTAACAAATAAGCTAAAGCCAGAAGTTAAGGTTGACTTTGCGCCGTTTTGGCTGTTTAGTAGGTGTGGAATCAGTTCCATAAACAGAAAGCATATTAACAAATAGCCAGGAGGCGGGATATTGGAACAGGGAAGTTTATCGGGAGGCGATCATGCTTCACATGATCCGTCAGAGAGCGAGCGGTGTTTCTTTAGCCAGACACGGCTCGACTGGGAAAAAACGCTTCATCACATAGCCGATGCGATCACCATACACGACACCGATTACAACATAATATTCGCAAACAGCGCTGCCGGGCGAATGTTGGGCACATCCGCTGAAAAGCTTGTGGGGGAAAAGTGCTACCAGGCATTTCACGGCAAGGACACCCCGCCCGACAAGTGTCCGTGCCATGTGGCTATTCGTTGCGCCGAACCCGTGGAGGCGGAACTGTTTGAGCCTCATATTGGTTCGGAGGTTGAAATACGCGCTTTTCCAAGAAGGGATGCGGGCGGTTCAATCATCGGCGCGATTCATATCGTGCGCGACATTTCGGAAAAGCGGCTGGCCGAGGAAGAGGCCCGCGAGCTTCAGGCGCGGCTTTTCCATGCTCAGAAGATGGAATCGATCGGGATGCTCGCAAGCGGCCTTGCGCATAATTTCAACAATATTCTGGCCGCGATAAACGGAAATGCCGGCGTGGTGCTTCATCTTCTGCCGGACGATTCGCCGCTTGAACGGCATCTGCTTGCGATCATGAGGGCAACAGAGAGCGCTTCGGCGATAACGCGGGAGCTTTTCGCGTTCAGCCGGAATGATCCCGTGGAGCGCAGCCGCTTCGACCTGAACGAGCTGGTTTCCATGACATGCGACATGCTTGCGCCGACGATTCCATCCGGAATAACGGTTGAACGTAACATATACGGGAAAACGGTGATGGTTGAGGGCAACCGCAGCCAGATGGAACAGGCATTCATCAATCTGGCAGTGAACGCGGTTCATGCCATGCCTTCCGGCGGCAGGCTCACCGTCACGACAACCGAGGTTACGATTACGAAACGCCAGGCATCAGCCGCCTTGCCGGCTGGAATATATGCCATGCTCTGTGTCAACGACACCGGAATAGGCATGGACGACGAAGTAATGAAGCATATTTTCGATCCGTTCTTTACAACCAGGAGCAGAACAAAGGGCATGGGTTTGGGGCTTGCCACGGTTTACGGGGTTGTCCGGCGACACAACGGATATATTGTTGCGGAAAGCGCTCCAGGCGAGGGCGCGTTATTCAGGATGTACCTTCCTCTGGCAAATGCTTCAGACTGCTGACGACAATTACATGGCTTGATGCTCGCCTCAAGTTTCCGGAATGCCATCCGATAGGAATATGCGGTAAATCACAGGCATTCCCGGAGGTAACATGGAGTCACAAATCCTGCTTGAAAGCGGCACTAACGAACTTGAAATCATAGAATTCCGCATCGATGAAATCGGATACGAGGGCAAGATAAAACCATGCTATTACGCCGTTAACGTCGGGAAGGTCAGGGAGATCATCAATCTTCCAAAACTCACGCATATCCCGGACAGCACATACGCCGTGGCCGGAATCGCCACGCTTAGAAGCAGCGTTATAACCATAGTGGACATGGCCAAGCTCCTGGGCAAGGAGACCGGCGATGTGAAGGCCAGCAAGGTTATCGTGATGGAGTTCAACAATGTTCAGGTAGGCATAATGGTGCATTCGGTTCAGCGCATTCACCGGATTTCCTGGACAGATGTGGAACCGCCCGTCAACATGATCGATGACGGTCTTGTCACAAGCATCGTGAAGATGGAAGACCGCATCGTCATGCTGCTGGACTTCGAGAAGATCATCGCCGACATATGTCCGCAGACTGCTCTCCGGATTCCTGTTCCGTCAAACACGGAGGAAACAAAAGCCGCCATACGCGCCACCAAATACGTAATGATGGCGGACGACTCCGGTTTCATACGGAAAAATATCAGGAATGCGCTATCCGATGCCGGCTACCCGGTTCTTGAGGCATGTGACGGGCAGGAGGCGCTTGACATACTGCTCGATCTGAAGAAACGGGCTGAAAGCAAGCACGAGCCTATCGAAAAACATGTGTCTGTCGTGATAACAGACGTGGAGATGCCGCGCATGGACGGCACGCATCTTACCGTCCGCATAAAGGATGATCCGGTTCTAAAGACGCTTCCAGTACTGATATTTTCCTCGATGGCCACGGACGACAACATCCGCAAATGGCGCGATCTTGGAGCCGAACGGATTATCACGAAGCCCGATCTGCCGAATCTGATTGCTCTTGTTGATGAATACGCGATGAAATAAAGCTGCAAGGAACCCCCTTGGCCACCATCATTGGGGGCTAAGGGGGTTCCTTTTCAACCGGATCGGGAGCACCCCTTTTCACCCCACACTCTCCATCCGCGCGTTTTCCTGCCCGGCATCAGGCCGCCCATCAGCACCCTGCCGCCCAGCTTAAAAAGCTTGAACAATCTCCGCACCTTGGCAAACCGCCTGGAAACATGCGCGGCTTCGATCTGACCGGATACTACAAGATGTACGCGGCGGGCAAATCAATCCGCATTGTGTACCGGATTGTCGAGGAAGAGATAATAGTGGAAGTGGTCGGCATCGGCAGAAGAGCCGATTTTGATTCACCGGCTGTCTGCGGCGGAAGGGCAAAACTAGCCATCCACCATGCCCGATCGAAGGCATTGTTCAGAACAGGCGTGAGGTTTGGCTTGATAATGCGCGTTTAATAGCGTATCTTTACACGTAATATAACGCGTGCAATTTGGAGGTATTCATGCAGTCGGCATTTAAACGCAACGAGATGATAAGCGCAACCGTGGCTGCGAAGAATTTCGGCAAGGTGGTGTCGGATATCGCCGGACACAAGACTGAAAAAACCGCGATTGTAAGGAACAACGAAATATCAGCCGTCATCCTTCCGGTGGATGAGTATGAATACATGGCGGATGTCGTTGAATTTGTTGAACATCTTGAGATATTCGACATGGTAGCCAAAAGGAAGGACAGCGGCGGGAGGCGTGTGGCCCTGGACGAGTTGCTGGCAGAGGAAGGCGTTGCATTATAAAATTCTCCTGACCGGGGATGCTGCGGATGATTTCCGCCGACTGGACGGTTCCGTGAAGAAAACCGTGGCTGCCCAGCTTAAAAAGCTTGAACAATCTCCGCACCTTGGCAAACCGCTTGGGAACATGCGCGGCTTCGATCTGACCGGATACTACAAGATGTACGCGGCGGGCAAATCAATCCGCATTGTGTACCGGATTGTCGAGGAAGAGATAATAGTGGAAGTGGTCGGCATCGGCAGAAGAGCCGATTTTGAGGTCTATGCCGACGTTGCGCGGCGATTGCTTAAAAGAGACTGATTGTCAGGCGGTTTTGATAGGCCTAAACAAACGAATCAGGAGCAACCCCTTCACCCCACTCTCTCCATCCGCGCGCCTTTTCCATCCACAAACACCAGCATTCCGCGCGTTTTCCTGCCCGGCATAAGGCCGCCAAGCAGCCTCGCGTATTCGCCCACCTGCTCGCGGTATCGCGGAAGCATCGCCTCGTTGTAGCCGGTTTTGTAATCGACCACCACCACCTCGCTGTCGGTCACAAACACCGCGTCGGCCTTTCTCATGGCGCCGCCGGGCAGCGTGATCGGAAGCTCGGTCATCACCCTGCCGCCGCGCATCAGCGACAAGAGTCCGGGATGCCGGGCCGCGCTCTCGATGGCGCGTCTGAGCCTTTTTCGAGCATTTTCATCCAGAAACCTGCCGTAGCGCGCAACCGCAGCCGAATAAGCGCGTTCGGCGTCCGGTATGGGCGGCAGGTTTTCCATGGCGATATGAAACGCCTCGCCGAACTTTCGCGCCAGAAAATTACCGGGCGAAGCGGTTGCATACTCGTCATCGCCGTCATCTTCCCCTGTCTCGTCTATTCGCGCGGCTGCTCCAGCCGCAAGACGCGGGATGCCGTCGCGCGCTTCCGGAACGGTTTCAGCGGCTATCGCTTCAACCGGCCTGAACGCCGACATGTCGCCCTCGCAATACAAAACTGCGGGCAATGCGCCCGCCTTGCCCGCGTCCACGCCGAGCGCCTCGACAGGGATTTGACCGATGCCGAGTGCCTCGGCAGGGATTTGACCGATGCCGAGTGCCTCGGCAGTTAGCGAAAACCAGTTCAGGCGAGGCTCGTCGTCGTTTTTCTTCGATGGCGGCTTCACAGCCGAGATGATAAAAAGCCCTGTTTTGGCCCGCGTGAGCGCCACATATAAAAGGTTCAGCTCATCGACAAGGTTTTTACGCTCTTCCCGCCTGTAAATTCCGGCAAGCCCGCCCGCAAACGGCAGTTCATCCTTCGACGGCGTAAGATAAATGCCCTCCAGCCGGAACTGCCCGTCGCACGGAAACATGAAGTCGGATCGGCTGCGGTTGAACGTGATATCATCATCCACCTCCGGCAGGATTACCGCGCCGAACTCAAGCCCCTTGGCCTTATGCACCGTAAGAAGCTGAACCGCGTTCGCGCGCGTGGGAGATGCAAGCGGAATGCCGTCGCCGTAGCGGTCGAGATCGTCCAGAAAGCCGCGAAGCCCGTTAACGCCGTTTCCGGTAAAACCGCCGGAAACCTCGATCAGCCGCAGAAGATTTTCGGCGTCGGCAAAGCGCGCGCCAAGCCCGAATTCCCTGATTATCGCCGCAACCACACTTTTTACAGGCGCGAAATCAACGCTGTTACGGATGCGCCTTATACGTTCGTGCGCCTCAGGCGATATATTTTTAAGGGCTTCAAGCATGTTCTCCGCCTGACGCAGCCGCCGCAGTCCGTCGGCGTTCGCAATGTCCGGCAGTTGCGCGATGAAATCGGCCAGATGAATTTTCGCCGAGCTATCGGCCAGATACCGGAGCAGGCCCACAACCGTCCGCACCGCATTGCTCGAAAGCAGCGTGTCCTTTTTCTCGGTCTGCGTGGCTATTCCGGCGGATTCAAGCAGTTCGGCTATTCTGATGCAGCTATCGTTCTTCCGGCATAGCACGGCGACTTCACCCGCCGGAACGCCGCCGCCCAGAAGCGATTTCACCCGCTCCACAACGGCATCGCCCACCGGATCGGCGTCGCTTCCGCGTTCAGGACGCGGCACGCCGGTAATCTCCACGAAACCGGCAGACTGCGAATATGCGCCCTGAGGCTCGAAGGCATAATCGAACCGGCCTTGAACGCTGCCGAACACGCGGTTCACAAACTCGACAATCGTGACGGTTGAGCGGTAGTTGTTCGTGAGCGAGCCGGTCTCTATCCGGTCGGCAAGCGACGCTCGCACAAACTCAAACAGCCCGCTTTCGCCGCCCCTGAAACGGTAGATCGCCTGCTTTGGGTCGCCCACGTAGAAGAACGAGCCTTCGCTGTCGGCAGTTATCTCCTCCACAATCGGCCTGAATATCTCCCACTGCACCGTGTTGGTGTCCTGAAACTCGTCCATCAGCAGATGCTTCAGGCGCGTGTCGAGGCGGTAGTAGAAAAATTCGCGGTCGTCCCTCACGGCTGAAAATCCGGGCGATTCACCGCTGTCTCCGGCGAGAAGCTCGAAGCAAAGCCGCTCGATGTCGGAAAAAGAAAGTCGGCGCATTTCGCGCTTCCTGCCGTCGGCGATGGCTATATATCGTTGAAAGAAGAACAATAACGCGGATATGACGAACTCGTTTTTTGCCGCGATGTAGGCGGCAAGCTGGCTGCGCGCGTCGTCGAACGCAGTGTCCAGGAGATCATCGGGCGGCAGCTTTTTGAAAAAGCTGTACTCGCGGCAAGTTTCCTTCTGAAACGGCGTGAGCGATAGCGCGTCCTGCGGCGACTGGGCGTTCAGGCATTTGCGAACCGCCTTCCTGCCGCTTTCCGACATCGCGCCCTCGTGCCGGACAAGCGCCGCGCCGAAGCTGTGTGCCGCAGCCGTCGCCATCGCCGCCGTCTCATCGAGGCGTTTCATGCTGGCGATCACGGCAGCCCGTTCAATTTTTTCGGCCAGATGCCTGATGCCCGCGCGCCGGGGGGAAAGCGTGTCGAAACGCTCTTTCAGAAGCGCGTTCGGATCGTTCACCGTCCGGCTTAAAGATAATGTAAGGCTTTTCAGAATCTCGCGGTCTTCGGGCATCTTCTCGATTTCGGCCACAAGCCTGTCCATGGCGGCGCGGAAAACCCCGGCGTCTTCTGCGTCGGTCATGATTTCGAAATCGGGCGAAACGCCTGTTTCAAACGGAAACAGCCTGATGATCGAGTTGAAAAAACTGTCCATCGTAACGATGTTCAGGCGCGAGTAGTTTTCAAGCAGACTGTTTCGCGCCGCCCGCGCCCGCAGGCTCGCGTCGGCGATTTCATCGAGGCCAACATCATCTCTCTGCCGTCCCGCCATATTTGCAAGAATTTCGGCAGCTTTCGCTGTCTTTTCAGCGTCGTCAGGCGTCCAGCCGGCAAGTGTGTCGATTCGCGCCATCAGCCGCTCGGCCATCTCGTGAGTGGCCTTGTTTGTGAACGTGGTGCAGAGAACCGTTTCGGGCGGAACGCCGCGCATCAGCATTCCAAGCAGCCGGAGCGTAAGCGCGTATGTCTTGCCGGAGCCGGCGGATGCCGAGAGGGAAACGTGGGGGTATGCGGAGGTGTGGGTCATGGCAACACTAGAAAGGCTAATTATCGGAGGCAAGCCCGTCCAGGCACAACACTTCAATGCCGCTGACGCGCTTCCATCGCATATCGTTCGTAATCATAAGCGTTGCCCTCTCAACAATGCCGGTAGCCAGAATAATTGCGTCCGGCGTGCGGAATCCGTATTCAGCGCGTATCGACGCTGCCCGAACAAGTATCCGGCGGCTTATGGTGGCAAGTGCAAGGTTCGGGAAATGCGTCAGAAGCGCCTCATATTCATCCGCCACATCCTGACGCGCCAGACTGAGAGGGCGAACCAACAGTTCGAACAGGCTGATTTCCGACATCACCGCACGGCATCTGCCTGAACTTACCGACCTGAATATTCTGGATGTCAATTCGCCGTATCGGGGGTGATTTTCGAAGTGGTATATCCAGACGCAGGTGTCGATGGCAATAACTTCATGCGACGCAAGCGCCTTATCTAGGGATTCCAGCTTTCACGTTCCTCCCTGATATAGCTTTCGGTATCGACGCCATCCCAGATTTCCTTGTGCAACCCCGCCGTTTTCGACACAAAATCCGACGGTTTCGGGATCATCACAATACGGTTTTCCTCACATATCACCAGAAGCTGCCTGCCGGGCGAAAGATGCATCATCTCCCTGGCTTCACGCGGAATTACAATCTGGTTTTTGCTGCTGAGAGTGACTGTTGCCGGCATTGAACACCTCCAGGTAAAGCGAATGCGATAATTCACTTTACCGGATCATGCCGCAAATGTAAATTCGAACTTGCCTTCAATGCCCCGCCATTGAAAGGCTAATTTGCGGGCGCCTTCTGCAATAACCCCATGCCATGTTCGCGTCAAACGCCGGTGGCGTCGGAGCCCCAGATATGCTTGTGCAGTTGCAAGTTTAATCGAACCGGCAGGCGGTCGCGCATTATCCATTCGGCAAGGGCGCGGTATTCCACCATGCCGAAAGCCGCTGACATCAAAACAGGGCATTTTTTGTGCAGGTCGAAATCACGGATAATGCTTCGCGACCAGAGATAGTCGCCTTCCGAGGTGATGACGAACTTGATGTTGTCCATGGGTTTAAGCGCCTTGAAATTATCGAAAAGCATCGAATCGGAAACACCGCTTCCCGGCGTCTTCACATCCATGACAACCATGACGCGGGCGTCGAGTTCCGAAATCGGGCGCGAACCGTTTGTTTCGACCATCACCCGATAGCCGCCGTCAAGCAGTCCGGCGGCCAGTTCATTCGTGCCTTCCTGCATCAATGGCTCGCCGCCGGTGATCTCAACCATCTGGATGTTCAGGCTTGCGACAGCCTTCAAAACCTCGTCAAGCGACATTTCGCGGCCTTCGGCATACGCATATTTCGTGTCGCAGTAGACGCATCGCAGGTTGCAGCCGGAAAGCCGCACGAAGGCGCACGGCAGGCCGGCGTTAGTGGATTCGCCCTGTATGCTTCCAAATATCTCGCTTATTCTGAATGTTGACGACATACGGCAGGAATATTATCAGATATCGTTGTCCGGCATCTCCACAACGGTTTCATGATATGTGCAAACACGGTTTCGTCCGGTTCTTTTGGCGTGATAGAGCGCCTTGTCGGCGCATTTGACAAGCTCGCTGTGGATGCGCGCGTCATCAGGAAAGCCGGCAACGCCGATGCTGATGCTAAGCGGTATGCGTTCGCCGCTCTCAAGGATGAAGCCGTTGTTGAATATCTTCTGGCGAAGCCGGTCGGCAACCATGAACGCCTCTTCGACAGGAGTTTCGGGAAGAACTATAACGAATTCCTCGCCGCCGTAGCGCGCCGTGATGTCCATCGAGCGAACGAAATGCTCCATGGTGGCGGCCAGTTCTTTTAGCACCCTGTCGCCGGTCTGGTGGCCGTAGTTGTCGTTGAAAGACTTGAAATGGTCGATGTCGAGCATCATGAGCGACAGCTTGCGGGAGTAACGTATGTGCCGGTTGAGTTCAGCCGCCAGCCGCTCCTGAAACACGCGGTGATTGTTCAGGCCGGTAAGCCCGTCGGTGTTGGCCATGCGCGTGATCTCGGCGTTCAGCCATATCGCCTGATAGGCATGAAACGCGAAATTGATGAGCGTGTCTTCGTCCTCTGCCGTGAAATTGCCGTCGTGCTTGTTCAGAAGCACTAGAAGGCCGTGAACCCTGCCGTTTGAAATTAACGGGACGGCCATGAGGTTTCTTGTGCCGTCCGGGCAGAACGCAAGCCCATCCGGATTCTCCTGGTCGATGCGAAGCGGCGCAAAGCCGCTCAATACATCGGCGAAAGGCCCGGTAAGAAGCCATTCGCCCTTGCCCAGATCGTGATCCGGATCGCTGGAGACAAACACGGCCTTGCCTTCGCTCACGCCGGTTATCAGCAGAAGAGCGGCGTATTCCGCCCTGAGCAGTTCCTTTGCGCGCACCACAAGCGACATCAAAACCCGTTCCTGCTTTATCTCGGCATTGATGTAGCCCATCATTTCGGAAAGTATCGTAAGCTCGCGAACCGTCGCCTGCTGCTTCTGCATGACGGCGTTCGCCTCATTGACAGCCCTGTCGCGCTCACTGATGTAACGTTTCATCGGCCTGTATAAAAGAACGTAGAGAATCGGCGTCATGAACGCGGCAAACAGAACAACGTTGGCGATCAAATACCCCGTCTTTCCGCCGATGCCGGTCATGTCCGAAATCCCCAGCGAGACCAGATTCGCCGCGATCATGGACAGAATGGCCCGCGCAAACAATTGCATCGAAGCCGGTGAGTCGCCCCGCTCAGGCGATTGATGTTTTCCGTTTTGAGCCATTAATATCTGTGCTGAAATCGTTTCCGGTTCAATTAGTGCTGATATTATATCGACACCACCACCGAATACTTGAACATATCAATCCATTATACAGACGGCAATGCCGTTGACAACCCCATGCCGCCCTGATAGGATCGACGTATCATGAAAAAATGTTTATATTTCATATGGTTTCTTTTGCTGACGCTACCGTCCGGCATGTCCGGGGCCGCGCCGGCTCCGGTCAATATCCCGGTGATAAGGGCCGAGGGCATAGTGGGGCCGGTAATGGCCGAATTCATTTCCGGCAACATCGACAGCGCGGCGGGAACTGGCGCGGCGCTTCTTGTTATCGAGCTGGACACGCCCGGCGGCCTCGACACCTCCATGCGCATGATAGTGAAGAAAATCGTCAACAGCCCCATCCCGGTTGCTGTGTATGTTGCTCCGGGCGGCGCAAGGGCGGCGTCGGCTGGCGTTTTCATTGCCATGGCCGCGCATGTGGCCGCGATGTCGCCAGGCACGAACATCGGCGCGGCGCATCCGGTGGAGCTTTCAGGCGGCAAGATGGACGAGACGATGTCGGCCAAGGTGACGAACGACTCGGTGGCCTTCATCCGCTCTCTGGCAGAAAAGCGCGGCAGAAACTCCGCCTGGGCTGAAGACGCTGTCAGGAAAAGCGCATCCATCACGGAAACCGAGGCGTTGTCGAAAAAAGTTGTGGATATTGTGGCGGTTGATCTTTCCGCTCTGTTAGCGAAAATCGACGGGATGAATGTGTCCACTGTTTCAGGCGAAACCGTGATCCGCACTGCCGGAGCCGTGCTGCAGCGGCGCGAGATGCCGCTTCGCCTTCGCATACTGGATGTGGTTGGAAATCCGAACATTGCCTACCTTTTAATGCTTGCCGGAATCATCGGGCTATACGTGGAACTGACCAATCCCGGCGTAATATTCCCCGGTGTTGCCGGAGCCATATGTCTCATACTGTCATTCTACGCGCTTCAGACACTGCCGGTAAACTATGCCGGAGTGCTTCTCATCCTGCTTGCGGTGGTCTTCTTCATTCTCGAAATAAAGGTGACGTCATACGGGCTTCTCACAATCGGCGGGATCATTTCCCTGGTTGCCGGATCGCTTATGCTGTTTGATTCCCCCTCGCCGTTTTTCCGCGTTTCGCTTATCATACTGCTTCCGACCGTTGTTATAATATCCGCGCTTTTCGTGGCAGTGACGTGGTTTGTGATCCGGGCGCAGCGGGCAGCCGTCATAACCGGAGCCGAGGGCATGATCGGAATGGAGGGTACGGCGCTTACAGACATTGCGCCGGGCGGGGAAGGCCAGGTGGCAATTCACGGCGAGATATGGCGGGCCGGAAGCGCCGAAGCCGTCGGCAGGGGCGAGCATGTTGTTGCTGTTTCGGTATCGGGATTAAAGATAGAAGTAAAACGATCTTCATAGCCTAAGGAGGAACAAATATGCACGATTTGCAAGGTTTATCGGGTCTGCCTATTGTAATTTTCATCATTGCATCCATTTTGTACAGCGGCGTTAAAATCCTGAAGGAATACGAGCGCGGCGTTGTTTTCCGCTTCGGACGGATTCGTCCGCTCAAGGGCCCAGGCCTGCGGTTGATCATTCCGGGCGTGGACAAAATGGTCAAGGTCGGCCTTCGCACCGTGACCATGGACGTTCCGCCGCAGGACATAATCACGCGCGACAACATCACGGTCAAGGTGAACGCCGTCGTCTATTTCCGCCCGATCGATCCGATCAAGGCCGTTACCGAAGTTGAAGACTATATGTACGCCACCAGTCAGATCGCCCAGACTTCGCTTCGAAGCATTCTGGGTCAGAGCCAGCTCGACGATCTGCTGGCAAAGCGCGAGGAACTGAACATTGCGCTTCAGAAGGTGATTGACCAGCAGACCGAGCCGTGGGGAATCAAGGTGTCGGCTGTCGAGGTGAAAAACGTCGATCTTCCGCAGGAGATGCTGAGAGCCATTGCGCGTCAGGCCGAGGCGGAGCGCGAGCGGAGAGCCAAGATCATCCACGCCGAGGGCGAGCAGCAGGCGTCGCAGAAGCTGGCCGACGCGGCAAAGATTCTGCACACCGAGCCGGCTGCGCTTCAGCTTCGTTACCTGCAAACCCTTGCCGAAATTGCCACGGAGAAGAATTCGACGATCATATTCCCTGTGCCGATCGATATTCTCGAACCGTTCATGCGGCTCGTCAAGGCCAATGCTGTCGAGGCGGAACGGAAAAACGCGGCTTGACGGTTCTTGCCATTGAAACATCGACACGCCTCGGCGCGGTAGCTCTTATAAATGGTAATGAGCTTATCGCCGAGGCGCGTTTCTGTCTTCAGACCGGCCATTCGGCGAGGCTGATGTCGAGCATCGACATGATTCTGGGCAATTCAGGGCTTTCGATGCGGGACGTTCACGCAATCGCCGTCTCGATCGGCCCCGGCTCGTTCACCGGTCTTCGCGTTGGACTTGGCACGGCGAAGGGGCTTTCCTTCTCTTCCGGCATCCCGATCTGGCCGGTTTCCACGCTCGAAGCGCTCGCGTTTCCGTTTGCTCACTCGTCAATGCCGGTCTGCCCGGTTGTCGAGGCCCGGAAAAACGAGGTCTACGCCGCGCTTTATCAGCCGGTAAACGGCGAATTCCGGACGATTCTGGATGAATGCGCAATGACGCCGGACGAACTGGCAGCATCGCTGAACGGGCCGGTGCTGCTGATGGGCGACGGCGCGGCAAAATACAGAAGCATTTTCGAATCCAGCATCGGCGGCAACGCGCATTTTGCGCCCGGCGTGCTGTCTGTTGCAAGCGCGGTCTGGGTTGGAGCGATTGCGCTTCGCCGGTTCGCCGCATCGCCCGCGCCAAACGCGGCAACGCTTGCGCCGCGATATATCAAGGCGTCGGAGGCGGAGGTGAGGTGGAAGAAACAGAAGTGACAACCGGTTATCGTGGATGTTATTTTAAAACCAATCGTTCATATTATGATCCGGAGGTGATCCGATGCCAATAACACTCGAAAAAATGCAGGCCCACGAACTTGTTGACAGAATGCCCGAAAATGCAACATGGGATGACCTGATCAATGAAATATATGTGAGGGAGGTTATCGGACGCGGTCTTGAAGACAGTAACGCCGGAAGAACGATGGATGTCAGGGAAGTGCGGGCCAGATATGGCCTTCATGAATGCCTTGACGAATGAATGTCCATTGGACTCGCACGGCTCAAGAGCATCTTGACGCCATATACGCATATATTGCCATCGGTTCGCCACGATATGCCTTAAGGATGATCGATCGCCTGACCGGACGCTCGCAACAGCTTGGGCTTTTCCCGTTCTCAGGACGAATGCTTCCGGATTACGGAAACGATGACATTCATGAACTGATTGAGGGATCGTACAGAATCATCTACCGCGTGTTGCCTGATCGGATAGATGTCTTGGCGGTCATACACGGGGCGCGCGAAATTACCACAGCATTCAAGTTCGATTAAGTGACCGGCGAAAGCGTCCTCATAACCGCAATGGGTTTCCGTCATCTTGAAGAAGCGCGCCGCATAGAACGATCATCCTGTCTGAATCCGTGGTCGATGGAATCGTTTGAATCCGAACTTTCATGCGCGCATTCGCTTCCGTGGGTGGCGGTGTCGGCTGACGGCAGGGTTATCGGCTTTATCATATGCCGCCGGGTTGAGGACGGCGGCGAGGTGCTGAAGCTTGCCGTTTCGCCGTCGATGCGGCGGCGCGGAATTGGCGGCAAGCTGCTTCGCCATGCGATGGGAGAATTGAAAAAACTTGGCGTTGTGAGGGTATCGCTTGAGGTGCGGGAGTCGAACGCGGCGGCGATAGGTCTTTACGAACGGTTCGGTTTCAAGCGGCTTGCCGCACGAAAAGAATATTACCGCAATCCGGTTGAGAACGCAGCCGTGATGTTTGCGGATTTATAATTTGGAGGGCTGATGAATCATCTCGAAGTTGCCAAACGGCTTGCCGTCGAGGCTGGCCGCAAAATACTTGAGGTTTACGCCACCGACTTTTCGGTGGATTACAAGGACGACAAATCGCCGCTCACGCGGGCAGACCGCATGTCGCACGAGGTGATTGCCGAAGGGCTTTCACGGGCGTTTCCCGGCATCCCGGTTGTTTCGGAGGAATCTCTCGAACAGGCCGATTACGAAACGCGCAGGGGCTGGAGCCGATTCTGGCTTGTCGATCCGCTTGACGGCACGAAGGAATTTGTGAAACGCAACGGCGAGTTTACCGTGAACATCGCGTTGGTGGAAGGCGTTTACCCGATACTTGGCGTGCTTCACGTTCCGGTGACCGGCAAGCTGTATTACGGTTCGGTTGAAGGCGGCGCATGGCGCGGATCGGCGGATAACCTGACCGGCGAGCGCATCGGCGTTTCCGGCGTTCCGTGCGGCGAGCCGCTGACAGTCGTAAAAAGCAGATCGCATCCGTCGCCTGAGCTTGAAGAGTATCTTTCAGGAATAAGCGTGAAGGATGACGTTTCGGCGGGAAGCGCGCTAAAGTTCTGCCTTGTGGCCGACGGCAGTGCCGATCTTTACCCGCGCTTCGGCCCCACATGGGAGTGGGACACAGCCGCCGGGCAGGCGATAGTTGAGGCGGCGGGCGGGGAGGTTGTCGATCTTGACGGCGGACGCCTTCAGTACAACAAGCAGATCATCAAGAACGGGAAGTTCATAGTGAGGGGGTGCGCCGCATGAAAATCCTCGTTACCGGCGCGGCGGGTTTTATCGGCGCGGCGCTTTCGGCCCGCCTGTTGAACGACGGACATGAAGTTGTCGGCATCGATAACCTGAACGACTATTACGACGTGCGGCTGAAAGAAGCACGGCTGAAGCTTATTGCCGGACATGACGGTTTCCGCTTCATTCGCATGGACTTGGCGGATCGCGCGGGAATGGCCGATCTGTTTGCGCGTGAAAAATTCGACATGGTGGTGAACCTTGCGGCGCAGGCAGGCGTGCGCTATTCGCTCGAAAACCCGCTGGCGTATGTCGACAGCAACCTTGCCGGATTCGCGCATGTTCTTGAGGGTTGCAGGCATTCGGGCGTGAAGCATCTGGTTTACGCGTCGTCCAGCTCGGTTTACGGCGCGAACAAAAAACAGCCGTTTTCGGTTGGCGACAACGTGGATCACCCGGTTTCGCTCTACGCCGCCACCAAAAAGGCGAACGAACTGATGGCCCACACATACAGCCATCTTTATGCCATTCCGACCACAGGGCTTCGTTTTTTCACGGTCTACGGCCCGATGGGGCGTCCGGACATGGCGTACTTCCTGTTCACGAAGGCGATTCTGGACGACAAGCCGATCAAGGTGTTCAACTTCGGCAAGATGCGCCGCGATTTCACATATATCGACGACATTGTGGAGGGCGTTGTGCGGGTGATGCACATGCCGCCGGCAGCAGGTGGAGGAACGCCGCCGTACAAGCTGTATAATATCGGCAACAACAAGCCGGAAGAACTTTCATATTTCATCGAGGTTCTGGAACGCTTGCTTGGCCGTGAGGCACGGAAGGAATATCTGCCGATCCAGCCGGGCGATGTTCCGGAGACATACGCCGACATCGACGAGCTTGTGGCGGATGCCGGATTCAAGCCGTCAACGCGAATTGAGGACGGGCTGGCCGAATTCGTAAAATGGTACAGGGAGTTTTATAAGGTTTGAGAGCGTTATCAATAACAGTATGGACAGAGCGACCATAACCCGTGAACTGGAGAGTATTACGTCCCGGCTCGTATCTTGCTACAAGCCGGAAAAGATTATTCTGTTCGGTTCAGCCGCATGGGGGGGCGAGGCTGCGAATGATATCGATCTTCTTATCGTTAAGGAGGATGTTCCGCACTATGGGGCCGACAGGATAATGGAGTTGTATCACCTCATGAATGTGGATGTGCCCGTTGATTATTTGGTGTACAAACCCGGCGAGGTCAGTGAACGGCTCTCCATGGGCGATCCGTTCATGAAAAGGGTGTTTGAAAAAGGCAGGTTGCTGTATGGCTGATCCGGCGATTGTCAGTGAATGGCTCTGCAAGGCCGACGAGGATTTCAACTTCGCAAGCGCCAATCTCGATGAAGACAGCGGATTTTATGCTCAGATATGCTTCCATTTTCATCAGGCCGCCGAAAAATATCTGAAGGCGTTTATTGTCGCCCACGACCTGGAATTCGTGAAGCTTCACAATCTGATTTACCTGCTTAAAATCTGTGAGACAAGGGAACCTTCACTGAATGAACTCATGAATGATTGCGAGGCGCTGAACACCGCATATATCGATACCCGCTACCCGGTGCATTGGCCAACAAATTACTCGCTGTCCAAGGCAATGGAAATGCGCAGCGCGGCCGGGGAAGTTGCTGGAAAAATAAAATTTCTATTGGAGAAGCGGCAATAAATGAAAATCGCTGTAATTGGCACCGGTTACGTCGGACTGGTTTCCGGCGCGTGTTTTTCTGAATTCGGACATCATGTGATCTGCGTCGATAAGGACGCCGGCAAGGTTGAGGCGCTCAGGCAGGGTGGAATCCCGATCTACGAGCCGGGGCTTGACGAACTTGTGGCCCGCAATTCATCTGCGGGAAGATTGACCTTCACCACGGATACCCAGTCGGCGGTTGCGGGGGCCGACGCTGTTTTTATTGCGGTCGGCACGCCGTCATCGAGGCGCGGCGACGGATACGCTGATTTGGGCTATGTTTATGGGGCGGCAAAGGAAATTGCCGCGTATCTGACCGGTTACACAGTTGTGGTGGATAAAAGCACAGTGCCGGTTGGAACCGCGCGTCAAGTGGCGCGGATTATAAGGGAAACAAATCCGGGCGCCGACTTCGACGTTGCCTCGAACCCGGAATTCCTGCGCGAGGGCGCGGCGATTAACGATTTCATGCGCCCCGACCGCGTGGTTCTGGGCGTGGACAACGAGCGCGCCGCCGACGTGCTCAAGCAGCTCTACAAGCCGCTGTATCTCATCGAGACGCCAATGGTTGTCACCGGAATTGAGACCGCCGAATTGATCAAGTACGCGGCCAATGCGTTTCTGGCGGTGAAAATCAGTTTCATCAACGAAATCGCAAACCTTTGCGAGGCCGTGGGCGGCGACGTTGTTTCGCTTGCAAAGGGCATCGGGCTTGACGGACGCATCGGGCGGAAATTCCTGCATCCCGGCCCCGGCTACGGCGGCTCGTGCTTCCCGAAGGACACGCTCGCGCTCATACGCATTGCGCAGGAGCATGGCTCGCCGCTTCGCATCGTGGAAACCGTGGTTGAGGTGAACTCGGCGCAGAAGGCCAGAATGGTGCGAAAGATTCGCGAGGCGCTCGGCGGAAGCGAGGCTGGAAAAACCATTGCCGTGCTTGGGCTTACGTTCAAGCCGCAGACCGACGACATGCGCGACGCCCCGGCGCTCACCATCCTTCCGGCGCTGATAGAAAAGGGCGCGGCTGTTCGCGCTCACGATCCGCAGGGAATGGACGTGGCCGGAAGGATGATGCCTGAAATAGTCTGCGTGAATGATCCGTATGACGCCTGTGCGGGAGCGGACTGCGTTGTTCTGATGACCGAGTGGAACGAATATCGCGCCCTCGATCTTGTGAGGCTGAAGAAATTGATGAGCACGCCTGTGTTCGTCGATCTGCGAAATGTTTACGATCCGGATTCGATGCGAGCGGCAGGATTTGAATATATCGGCGTTGGCCGGGGATGAGGGAGGGAAACGATGAAAAAAATACTTGTCACCGGCGGATGCGGATTCATCGGATCGAACTTCGTCCGGATGGTTCTGCGCGAGACTGATTTGCGGGTTGTAAACCTTGATGCGCTCACCTACGCCGGAAACTTGGCCAATCTGGCTGATGTCGCCTCCAGTCCGCGTTATTCGTTTGTTCAGGGGCGAATCGAGGATGAGGCTGCGGTCTCGGCGGCGATGGCGGGCGTTGACGCGGTGGTTCACTTTGCGGCGGAAAGCCATGTAGATCGCTCCATTCAGGACAGCCGCCCGTTCGTGATAACCAACGTTGTCGGAACGCAGACCATGCTCGATGCCGCGCGGAGGGCTGGCGTTGGGAAATTCGTCCATATATCCACGGACGAGGTTTACGGAACGCTCGGCGACTCCGGCATATTCACCGAGGAAACCCCGCTTGCGCCGAATTCGCCATACTCCGCGTCGAAGGCCGGGGCCGATCTGCTGGTGCGCTCATACTTCGAAACCCACGGAATGCCTGTGGCAACCGTGCGGCCGTCGAACAACTACGGCCCTTATCAGTTCCCTGAGAAATTCATACCGCTGATGGTGACGAATCTTTCGGACGGCGGGCGGATTCCGGTTTACGGCGATGGCCGCAACATCCGCGACTGGCTTTTCGTTGAGGACAACTGCCGCGCTATTCTCGCCGTTTTGGAACGCGCCGCGCCCGGAAGCGTTTACAACGTTGGCGGCGAGTCTGAGGTGCGCAACATCGAAGTGGCGCACAAGGTTCTCGCGCTTATGGGACGGGATGATTCGCGGATAGATTTTGTGACAGACCGCCTTGGCCACGATTTCCGCTACGCGCTCGACAACTCGAAGATCAGGCGAGAGCTTGGCTGGAAGCCGTCGGTTTCGTTCGATGAGGGAATCGAGCGCACGGTCGGCTGGTATCGCGACAACCGCGCATGGTGGGAGCGGCTGAAGGGGTAGCTTGTATAAAATGTTGCGCCAATGCTCAACGTCCTGATCATCTCCAACGAGGCCGGAAACATCCGCGCGGCGCACAAGGCCGGCGGATTCGCGCTATCAGCCGACAGGGGCGACAGCGGCGAGGCTACCGACAGCGCCCATTCTTCGGCGGCCAATTCCTCGGCTGCCGGCTACGATCTCACGTTCCTCGATCTCGATCTTCCGGACTGGCGTTACCGGCTCACCGAACTGAGAAAACAGGCTCCGGTAATAGCTTTTTCGCATCCTGACATTAACAGGGCGGTTGAGGCGATGAAGCTTGGCGCGGGCGATTACGTTTCCAAGCCGCTCACGCCGGACGTGATGACCGAGATCATCGGGCGCTACAAGAAAAAAATCCTGAACCGCAAGTATGGTTTCGACGAAATTACCGGAACAAGCGCGGCGATGCAGGAGATTTTCGGCCTGATAACACGCGCCGCCGCAAGCGAAAGCAACGTTCTGGTGACCGGCGAATCCGGCACGGGAAAAGAGCTTGTGGCGCGCGCGATTCACCGCTGGAGCCCCCGAAGCGACGGCGCGTTCGTGAGCATCAACTGCGGCGCGATTCCCGACACGCTGCTTGAATCCGAGCTTTTCGGCTTCGAGAAAGGCGCGTTCACCGGCGCGAACTACACCAAAAAGGGGTTGGTTGAATCCGCCCACGGCGGCACGCTTTTCTTCGACGAGATCGGCGATGTTTCGCCCATGTTCCAGATCAAGGTTCTCCGAATGCTTCAGGAGGGCGAGATCATGCGGGTGGGCGGAATGCGGCCCATCAAGGTGGACGTGCGTATCATTACGGCTACGAACAAGGATTTGAGGGCCGCGTGCAGGCAGAACGTTTTCCGTGAAGATCTGTTCTACCGCCTGAACGTGATCAACATTCATCTGCCACCATTGCGCGACAGAATGGACGATATTCCGCATCTGGCCATTCGGTTCATCGAAAAACATGCCGGAAAGAGGCGCGACATGGTTGTGCGCGGAATATCGCCCGAAGCAATGAACACGCTGATGAACCATTCATATCCCGGAAACGTGCGCGAGCTGGAAAACATAATCGAACGCGCAATCTCGTTTACAAACAGCCCGGAGATTCTGCCCGCCGACCTGCCGGGATTCATGCGCGAGGGCGGCGTAATTGCCGCGCCAACGTCATTCACGCCTATTCTTCGCCACGCGCTTGCGGAGCGCGAACGGGAAGTGATACTTGCCGCGCTCCGGGATTCCGGCGGCAATATCTCACGCGCCGCAGCATCGCTGGGCATTTACCGCCAGCAGCTTCAGCGAAAACTTCGCCAGATTAATTGCCTGTCTTGATGCAGGCAGCGCTACATAAGTTATTCAATCATTAGAATTAATGGCGGAATTACTCGCCCCAGACTCCGCTCCGGAAACCGGCTCCGGGCCTGCGCTACGCGGCATCTGCTCCATTTGCGGCATCTCGCCGTTTTCGAGTTGAGACGACATGTGCTGCTGCGTGATTTTCTTGCTTTCCTCCCTGTCACCGCCGCAACCCGCAAGCACGGCTGCCGACAATGCCAATAACAGCGCAAAACGACTGAAACGATTGAAACCCCTCATGAAACCCCTCCAGGATATTTATATCTTCCGCCCCTTAACGCGGAAAGCCTTTTGTGTTTAGTTTGCGAGATGTGGCCGACGTTGTTAATATCCACCCAGTATCAACGGGCATTATTTTTCGCAGTATTTAAAGGCAGATTGGCGGCGGTTGTCAATGCAAAACAATTGACAACATGGCGATTTAATGACATGCAATCAAGGCATTACGCGTTCATTTACCAAACAGGCAGCTACACATGCGGAGGCATCCGTAACCAGTCGGCTGCTTGACACCTTCCGGCCCGCCGATTATTCTACGTGGCATGAAAAAGCTATGGGGCGGCAGGTTCTCCGCCGGAACAAACGAGGCTGTTGAAACATACACCGAATCAATCTCATACGACAGGCGGCTCTGGCGGCACGACATCACGGGCAGCATCGCCCACGCCAGAATGCTTGGCCGGCAGAAGATCATTCCGCGGCAGGACGCCGAAATTATTGTTAAGGCGCTGAAGGAAATCGCCGGCGAAATCGAACGCGGCGAGTTCGTTTTCCGGCGCGAATATGAAGACATACATATGAACATCGAGGCGCGGCTCACCGAGAAGATCGGCCCGGTGGGCGGCAGGCTGCATACTGCCAGAAGCCGGAACGATCAGGTTGCGCTCGACATCAGGCTCTATCTGCGCGATGAAACAACCGCGATTATCGGCCTTCTCGAACGGTTTCGGCGCGCACTCGTCACGCTCGCCGAGAAGAACACAGACGCGGTGATGCCCGGCTACACGCATCTTCAACGCGCCCAGCCGGTGCTGTTCGCGCATCATCTGCTTGCGTATCATGAGATGGCCGCGCGCGACGCTGATCGATTCAGCGACACGCTCAAGCGCATAAGTGTTCTGCCGCTCGGTTCCGCCGCGCTTGCCGGAACAACTTTTCCGATAGACAGGCATTTCGTGGCAAAACAGCTTGGGTTTGCCGCAATTTCCGAAAACAGCATGGACGCGGTTTCAGACCGTGATTTCGCCATAGAGTTTCTTTCGTGCTGCGCAATTACTATGATGCATCTGTCGCGCCTGAGCGAGGACATTATCCTGTGGGCGTCCGGCGAGTTCGGCTTCATAGACCTGCCCGATTCCTTCGCCACCGGCTCGTCGATCATGCCGCAGAAGAAAAATCCCGATGTTGCCGAGCTTACGCGCGGCAAAACCGGCAGGGTTTACGGCAGTCTTTTTACCCTCCTTACTATAATGAAGGGGCTTCCGCTTGCCTATAACCGCGACATGCAGGAGGACAAGGAGGCCATTTTCGACGCGGTTGACACCGTGAAGGCGGCATTGGATGTGATGGCCCGGATGATTCCGAAGATGAAGGTGAAGGCGGCGCGGATGCGCGAGGCCGCCGAGGGCGGCTACGCCACGGCCACCGATCTGGCCGATTATCTGGTTGAGGCCGGACTGCCGTTTCGCGACGCACACGAGGTTGCCGGAAAGGCGGTCGCCTATTGCATTAGCCGCAATAAAACCCTTGGCGAACTAACGATGGACGAATTCGCCGGATTCTCGAACCTGATAAAGGACGACGTTTACGGCTGGCTTTCGGTTGACGGCAGCGCATCGCGGCGGAAGTCGCACGGCGGAACCGCGCGCGAGGCTGTGCTTGCAAGGCTGGATGCCATTCGCGGCAGGAAATAGACGGCTGATTTTGCGCTCGCTTCTGCTGTCGCTTGCCTGCCTGTTGCTGCTCGCGTCATGCGGCAGAAAAGGGCCGCTCAGGCTGGAGGACGATTACCGCCCAGCGCCAATAAACGATCTTCGCGCGGTTCAGCGCGATGGCAAGGTTCACCTGAGCTGGAGCCGTCCGGCTAAAAATGCCGACGGTTCGCCGTTTCGAAACCTTGCGGCATACGTCATCTCCCGATCCGACAACGATTTTCCGTTTCGTGTTATCGCCGCGCTCGACGGCGAAAAGCTGGAAGCACAGCGGCAGACACTGGCATATAACGACGAGACGGTGAAGGCGGGCGTTTTATATGTATATTCAGTTGCAAGCAGAAATACGCTAAATGTATCCAGTCTGCCGTCGAACCCGGCAAAGCCGGAGGCGGAAAAGGCGGCAATACCGGCAGCGAATGAGGTCAATCCGCCGCCGGAACGAAGTTCCGCCCCGATTCCGCCAACCGGCGCGCATGGATTCATGGCGGGCGACACTATATATCTGGTCTGGGACGATCCGGGCGGCACAACTAATTCATCCGGCTGGCGCGTATGCAGGCTGAAAGACGGAGCCGCAGCCGACTGCCGCGTTGTTTATCAGCCGTCGTATGCCGACAAGGGCGCGGGCGCGGTTATCGGGAAATACAGGTATCGTTTGACCTCTCTTTCCGATGGAGCCAACACGCCTGAGAGCGCCGCTGTAGATATTGAAATAACCGTCAAACCCGAAACGGAGTGATTGAAAGTGGAGCCTTTGATAAAACATATTCACGACATATTCGAGGAAAGCATCCGCGTGAAGAAGCTGTTTCTCGAAACCCATGCCGATGTGATGCTGAATGCGTCGCGCGCGATGGCCGACGCATTCCGGAGCGGCGGCAAGCTGCTTCTGTTTGGAAACGGCGGAAGCGCGACGGATGCCTCGCACATCGCGGCTGAGTTTGTAAACCGATTCATTATCAAGCGGCGCGGGCTTCCGGCCATCGCCTTGGCAACCGACATGGCGGTGCTCACCTCGATCGCCAACGACTTCGGCTTCAACAACATATTCTCGCGCCAGATCGAGGCGCTGGGCGCGCCGGGCGACATCGCCGTTGCGATAAGCACAAGCGGAAGTTCGCCAAACGTGCTGCGCGGCATGGAAGAGGCTCGACGCATCGGGATGAAGGTGATCGTGCTTACAGGTGAAAAAGGCAGCCGGATGGCCGCAATGGCCGATTTCGCTTTCGCGGTTCCATCAACAGACACGCCGCGCATTCAGGAGTGCCACAATATTCTTGGGCATGTGCTCTGTGATCTGGCGGAGAGGATTTACTGCTCGGCAGATTGATTTCCCCCTAAAGTGCCTCGCCACGCCTGCCGATACGTGCAATAATGGCGTATTCAAGCAAGTCCCGCGATGCGGGAGCATCTTTCAGGAAGCAAGGCGAGGGCGGCAGGATGCCGGTTCACATTTATTTTCTGCTTGCGGCAATCATGCTTTTCACCTCTGTTACGGCCTCCGCCGAGGTCAGTATAAGCGGCGAATCGCGCACCTATGTTCTTACGCGGGAAACAGCCGATTCAAGAAAACTGGTCAATATCTACGAATATTTGAACCTTTCCGCCGATCATATAATTACGGACGACACCGACTTTCACGTTGGAGGCTGGTTTAGGGCAAGCGCCGCCGACAAAGACTCTGTCGGCGGCAGTACCAGCGCTGACGAGCTTGACCATGCGTATCTCGCGCTCAGGAGCCAGACCGGAAACGGCGCTATTTACGCCGGGCGCGTTTTCGTCAACGAGGGCGTGATGGCAGGCCGCATCGACGGCGTTTACGGCAGAACCGATCTTGCCGGAGGGCTTTCCGCTTCCGTCTTCGGCGGCGGAGCGGTGAAATCCGGCGATTACAACTCTTCAAGCGCAACCGCATACGGCGGAAGACTGGCTCATGCAACCGGCGGACTTTATGCGCTTGGCTTGTCTTATCTTGCCGAAAGCGGCGGTTCCGCTTCCGAACGCGAGGAGGCCGGGATCGATCTGAGGCTGCGGCCATGGTCGAAGGCCGAGCTTTCCGGACTTTCCGGCTACAACAACAAGCTGGCGGAGTGGATGCGACATTCATGGCATTTCACAACAGGCCCGTATGCCGGAACACGCCTTCTGGCAGATTACGAGGCTGTCGATTACGGCGCGTACATGACCGGCGCGACAACAGGCGTCTTCAGGCAGGCAGCCGGAATCGTCGATCCGAACGAAAAAATGGCGATGAGGGGCGCGGCAATAGAATTCACGCCCGCCGAAGGCCTTACAGTGACAGCCGATTACCGCAATTATTCATACGACATCAAGGACGATGCCAACCGCTACGGCGGCACGATAGCATGGGCGAAGCCTGAATCCGGCGGCGCGGGCGTGAGCATTCACCGCATGGAGAGCAAGGGCGACGACACCGGATATGAGGAGGCCAGGGCGTATGCGTTCACCCGGACGGAGAAGGCAAGCCTTTCGGCTGACGTTTCCGCATCGCGCTACGACCGCGAGATAAACGGCGTGGACACAGGCTGGACGGCGGCTGTTTCGGGCGCGTGGAACGTGGCGGCAAGCGGCAGGCTGGGCGCAAGCGTCGAGTATGCGAGCACGCCGGAGTTCAAGTCCGAGGTCAAGGGATTAATAAATTACATCTATCGTTTCGCCGCGGCTTTCGGCGAAGCAAACGGGAACTGAAGATGAACAGGAAGTTTTTAACCTTAATTTCGCTATCGGTCATTTCGATTCTGCTTGCCGTATCGGCGTGCTCCAGGGACGGCAGCCTGCGGAAATCGCATCCGTTCGAGCTCACGACAGCGCCGATATGCTCAGGCTGCCACGGAGACGACCCGAAGCTGGCGTATGATCACACGCCGGATTTCGCGCGAAAGCATTCCTCATACGCCGCTCAGGGCCGTCAGATATGCACGGTCTGCCACGCGCCGTCGTTCTGTTCCGACTGCCACGCCGGAAGGGAAGAGCTTGCGCCCGACATGAAATACAGAACTTCGCCTGAGCGGTTTTCGCCGCACAGGGGCGACTACATGACGCAGCACAAGATGGACGGACGCATCGATCCGGCGCGGTGCTTTGTCTGCCACGGCAGAGCCAACAACGCAAGGTGTTCGGCATGTCACAAATAGCCCGCATGGCGTTGACGGTTATCGCGGCGCTGGCGATGGCCGGATGCAGCGATTCGCGCGGCGGCACGGTTTACACGGCGGATTCGGGCCATTCGAGCGGCTGGATCAAGGCCCACGGCGCAACATTTCTTAACGAGCCAATAAGCGCGTCGGGCGGGTTGTCGAAATCGAACCAGTGCGCCCAGTGCCACGGAACCGACCTCAAGGGCGGCATATCGGCTGTTACCTGTTTCAACACAGGCAGAAGCGGCCAGACATGCCACGCCGGAGGGCCGGGCGCCCATGTCTCGGCAACATGGGGCGAGCCGTCGGAACACGGCGCTGCGGCGAAGGCCGCGCCGTCCGGAATAAATGGCATGGCCAACTGCCGGAAGTGCCACGGCGGCGATTTAACCGGCGGACTTGTCGGCAAGTCTTGCTACGCCTGCCACAAGACAACACCGCACGCGCCAAAGCCATGGCGCGGCGCAGCAAGGCGGCACACGGATGTTGACGAAGGAAACGCGCCTGCCTGCGCAATATGCCATGAGGGAACTTTTGCCGGGGCGAAACCCGAAACAGGATCGCCTGCCGGATGTTTTAACGGAACGCTCTGCCACGCCACTCCGGGCGGCGGATCGTGCTACGCCTGCCACGGAACCAAAGGCGTGAACATCGCCCCGCCATATTCGCTTTCCGGCGCAAACGATCAATCCGACCCCAAAGTCGGCGCTCACCAATCTCACCTGACGGCGAAGCACGGCTATAGCGACACGGTTGCCTGCGGCGAATGCCACACATTCCCGTACAGCATCGACGAAACCGGCCACAGGGACGGCGACTTCACTGCCGAAGTGCCGCTTGCCGGAAAACTTGCCACAAACAACGGCGCGTTGCCCGCATACAGTTTCACCACGCGCAAATGCTCCAACACATATTGCCACGACGGCAGAAACTTCCCGGCAAAAGGATCTGCCGGAACCGATCCGGAATGGAACGAAACCGCGTATCTGACCGGCACGGTTGCCGACTGCTCGAAGTGTCACGGCTATCCGCCTTCGCAAAACCACCCGCAGAAGAACGATTGCGCGAAATGCCATCTGCACGTAAGCAGCGACAACAAGAGCTTTTCGAATCCGCTTCGCCACATGAACGGATACGTGGATGAGAGCGTCAGCTCGTGCTACGCCTGCCATGGAACCGAAGGAGTGAATCCGGCGCCGCCTCTTGACAACTCCGGGTTGACCGATTCCGCGAAGGTTGGAGCGCACCAGACGCATCTTCTGGCGTCGTCAGGGTATTCGAATCCGGTCTCGTGCGATCAGTGCCACGTCGTGCCGGCAAGCGTCGAGTCTCCGGCCCACCGCGACGGCGATCATCTGGCCGAGGTTCCGCTTTCCGGCTCGATCGCCTCGGCGAACGGTTCGGAAGGCAGCTACAACTTCACAACACGCGCATGTTCCGGCGTATACTGCCACGACGGAAAGCGGTTCAAGCACGGCTGGTCTTCCGGCGCTGATCCGGTCTGGAGCGATTCATCATATCTGTCAGGCGCGGCTGCCGACTGCTCGAAGTGTCACGGTTATCCGCCCGGCGGCGCTCATCCGGCGGATTCGGATTGCAGCAAATGCCACCCGCATGTTTCGGCCAACGACACCGGCTTCAACGATGCCACAAAACATCTGAACAAAACGATCGAGGCAGTGGACGGCCCATGCTACTCCTGCCACGGAGATGTTGCGGTGAACAACGCGCCGCCGCTCGATCTCGATGGAAACACCGCGGCATCTTCGCCAAAGGTTGGAGCGCACCAGACGCATCTTCAGGCAACGGACGGAATAAGCGCAACGATTGCCTGCGTGGAATGCCACATCGTTCCTGCGGCGGTTAACGATGCGTCACACCGCGACGGCGACAATGCTGCTGAAGTAACATTCGGCGCGCTGTCAAAAAGCAACGGCGCGTCGCCAGCCTACAATTACAGCGCGCGCACCTGCTCCAACACCTACTGCCACGACGGCAGGAACTTCAAGTTTGGCTTTTCCGCCGGAACCGATCCGGTGTGGAACGACACATCGTATCTGGCCGGTTCGATTGCGGACTGCGCTAAGTGCCACGGCTATCCGCCCGGCAACGGCCATCCGCGCGATGCCGGTTGCGGCACGTTCAACGGAACCGGTTGCCACACAAACGTCAACACAGACAACCTTTCGTTCAAGAACCCGACGCTTCATGTAAACGGCACGGTGGAGGTGGTTGACATGCCCTGCGATGTTTGCCATGGCGGAAGAAACATAAACGACGCTCCTCCGCCCGATCTGAACGGCGACATCTCCGCCGACGATCCGCAGGTGGGAGCGCATCAGGCTCATCTGCTTGCATCCAGCAATTACAGCCCGAACATTGCCTGCAACGAATGCCACATTGTGCCCGCATTCGGCCATGTTGATGATCCCACGCATATTGACGGCGATGTACGGGCGGAAGTGACTTTCGGCGCTCTTTCGAAAACCAACGCGGCTTCACCGGCTTACGATTACGCCCTTCGCAAATGCTCAAACACTTACTGCCACGACGGCGGCAAATTTGAGCACGGATGGTCTTCCGGAACCGATCCGGTCTGGAACGATGTAAACTATCTGAATGGAACCGTTGCCGACTGTTCCAGATGCCACGGCTACCCGCCAGGAGGCGGCCATTCGGCAAACAGCAGTTGCAGTTCTTGTCATGCGCATGTCAATGCTGATAACATCAGTTTCAGCAACAAGGCAAAGCACGTTAACGGAACTGTGGAATAGGGTAGGGAAGAGCAACATAATCGACGTAACATCCCGGCGACAAGCGCCGGGAGATTGGTTTAACCGCCCGGCACAGCCGGTTAATTTCACGTCCCGGCGACAAGCGCCGGGAGAGATTTTACATCCCGGCGACAAGCGCCGGGAGAGATTTTACATCCCGGCGACAAGCGCCGGGAGAGATTTTACATCCCGGCGACAAGCGCCGGGAGACAGGCTCCCGTCGGCCCAACGGGGGAGGAAGGGTTCTTCAAAGCCGGAAACGGCATTGAAGGCCCTTCTTTAATTTCAGGGATTTTCTTTATACCATCAAAAAGATGGTGCCCGAGGCCGGAATCGAACCGGCACGGCCCGTAGGCCGAGGGATTTTAAGTCCCTTGCGTCTACCAGTTCCGCCACTCGGGCATTTTTGAGAAATACAAATTGTATGAAGCCTGTGAATGTTACCTTAGAATCAGCTTTTTTAGCATTTTATAACGGGGCGGGTCAATGCACGCCGTCTCCGTCAGACAGCAGCGCCGGCAGAACCGGACAACTCCTTGCTTTCCGCGCCCGATTCAACATCGCGAACCGGCAGGATGATCGTGAATTCACTCCCTGCTCCAGATTCGCTTTTTACCGACAGCCGCCCGCCGTGGTTCTGGATAATGCTGTAGCTGATCGAAAGCCCAAGACCGGTTCCCTTCTCCTTCTTGGTTGAAAAAAACGGCTCGAAAATACGGTGTAAAATCTCCGCCGGAATTCCAGCTCCGGTATCCCGGAAGGAGAGAGAGATGAGGCCGTCCCGACATGATGTGGCGATTGTGAGCATTCCGCCTTCCGGCATGGCGAATACCGCGTTGTTTATAAGGTTTATCATGACCTGCTTCAACTGGTCGGCATCTGCGGCAGTGGATGGAACGTCGTTTCTTTCGCGAACGATCTCGACATTCGCCGCCCTGGCCTTGTTCTGCACCAGCGGCAGGATTTCATCCAGCACCATGTTTACATCCACCTTGCTGACCTGCATCGCCTTGCGGCGTGAAAACTCAAGAAGCTGGCGAACGATCAGGCGCGCGCGCAGGGACTCCTGCTCTATTATCGCCAGATCCGCGCGAACGGCTCCAAGATCGGTTTCGTCCTTCAGCAATTGAGTGTAACCGAGAATGCTTGTAAGCGGATTATTGATCTCATGCGCCACATTCGAGGCCAGCTCGCCGATTGCGGCAAGCTTTGTGGACTGCACAAGCTGCTCCTGAGCGTCTTGCAGTTCCTTCATCTGGCGCTTCAGGTTTTCGTACAATCTGCCGTTTTCGATAGCCACGGCCATGTGGCTTGCGAGTATGGAGAGAAGCTGCGCGTCTTCCTTGTGAAACTCGTCGCCAACCTTGTTTGCGGCCCTGATGGCGCCGATGATCCGGCCCTTGCGGTGTATCCATGCGATAATCAGGTTCCGCACTCCGAACGATCTGGGGCGCGCCTCATCGGGCAGGGCGCCGGGATCGGGGTTGTTGAGCGTGTACACGCCGTCAAGCGAGGCATCGAACAGCCTGTGCGCCTCCTTTTCGGTCATCTCCAGCATTCCGATCTGACGCTCGCTCAGCCCGAAGGCGGGAAACAGATGCGCGAACTTCTTCGTGGCCGGATCGCAAAGCATCACTCCGCATTGCTCAACATTGAGAAGCGAGGCTATCTCCACCGGAAGGCCCTTGAAAATCTCTTCCATTTCGGTGACGGTATGGATCGAAATCGTTGTGTCGTACAGACCGGAAAGCTGGCGGACGAATCTCAATATGCGATCCTTGCTTTCGCGAAGGGCAAGACGCATGTGATCGAACGCCGAGGCCAGCTCGCCGAATTCGTTCTTCTCCACATACGTCAGCGCGGAAGCGCGGCCAAACTCGCCGGATGCGATTCTGCGGGCCGATTCGAGAAGATCGGAGATCGGACGGGTAATGGCCCGCGTGAGCATGACCGCAATCACAAGCGCGATGAAAAACGACAGAACAAGCGTTGCTATCAGAATGTTGCGGGAGTTATTGATTTCGCCGATAGCCCGAACCGTCTGTTGATGAAGCTTCTGGGCCGCGACGATTGTCATCTCCTGCGTCCGGTTCAGTATGTCCTGACCCACGATTCCGGCCTTCATCTTGAGCGACTCTATGCGCTGCGTATTGGCCGACGTCGTGATTGCATAGCTGATATGCTCCTTATACTCCTCAACCAGTGGAACAAGCTCGTTCAACCGTTCAGCGACAGCCGGCTTGTGATGACAGCCTGAGCACTTATGCACTGCGGCATCAAGCCTTTCAACGTCCAGGACAATCGAATCCATCTCCTCGCCGAAGATCGTATTGACGCCGTAAAGGTCTGTCTGAACCTTCTGGACGCTGATTATCAGGTTCTGGCGCATGATCTCGACCTGATGCAGGCCCACCAGATAATCGAGCTGCCGTGACGTGACGTTGATGTAGTACATGGAAAAGCCGGCTCCCGTGGTAAAGAGGGCAAAAAGAAGGAAGAGCGAGAAAACAATTCTATTTTTCATACTTCGCGAGTGCTGCCGCTCCGGTATGTCGGGTGATGCTGCATTTTGTTAGTATAAACGATATTCAGGGCGAAATACCCGCATAAAGGAGGCAAGAAAGTGAAACGTGAAGTGATAAAGGCAGCCGGAATGTCGTGCGGACATTGCGTGATGAGGGTGACAAAGGCGCTCAAGGCGGTGGAAGGGGTAAGCGAGGCGACGGTTGATCTGGCATCGGGAAACATAACGGTCGATTACGACGGCGGCGGAATAACGCGTTCATCGCTTGAAGACGCGATACGCAAGGCAGGGTATCAGGTAGTTTGATTACGGTTGCAGGGGCGCTGCTTGCAGCGCCCCTGTGGTTTATTCAGTATCCACTTCCGCAAGATAATCGCGTATTTCTCGCGCAAAGACGCTTCTGAAGCCGTCCAGTTCCTCCACGATCGGCGATATGTTTTCCCATTCGGCCAAACCGCTTCTGCCGTGTATGAATTCGTTACGGAATGACAGCATGTCGGAAAGCGGACGAAACAGGTCGGGCGGAACGATGCCAAGCTCCCCGGCGGTCTTGAGCAGCTTCTGGTGCTGAATTGATTCGTCGCGCGATTCGCCTATGCCGTCGAACTCCAGGATCGCGCCAAGAATCCTTTCAACCGAAACGAACAGGTAATGAATTAGCGCCGAAGCCGCTGCAACCTCAACCCGTGTAAACTTCGCCCCGCCTGTTTGCTTCAAGGATAAAATATCGCCGGTCAGAGCATCTATGGAGCTCAGTTCGCTGTCACAGAAGCCGAGCAGTTCTTCCCTTGTCATGAATCTGAAGTTCCTCCGTCAGTTAGTTGGGTGCGGCAAGGCGGTCAGCGCTGCCTTCCCGTTTTTGGAACAATGCAACTGTCGCACAGGCTCGTGGCCACAACCTGCATTATGCCGGACGCAACCAGATGGCAGTCTATCCGTGTTGAGCAGTCCATAGATTCAAAACGGCGTTTCGCCATCAGACATGCCTTTTTCAGGATATCGAAACGTTTCCCGTAATAAAGCGAAGGAAAGAGTTCCGACGGCAACGCGCCCCTGAACGCCGCCGCCTCGCACTCCTTCATTCCGGCTTCCCTCAGCAGGCGCATTGAAGAATTCGCCGATTCGGTCACACCCAGCAGCGAAAGAAGCTCCGCCCACCCGGTTACAATATGAATGTGGCGAAAACGGCCTGAGCAGACGGTTTCAACCAGAAACCCGGACAACCGGTTTTCACCGGAACTGACAATCGACGCAGCGGGCACTCCGGAGAGAAAATCCATCGAACGCGCCTCGTCATGGCCAAGATGCGTCAGGTAAATTTCCAACATGCCGGGCGCAATGCCTGGAATAATGCCGGTATGGGCATTTGCAACACGGGAACCATCGATTTCCGCACCATGCACAGCGTTCATGCCTTTAAATCTATCACACGTTATTGGGATCGTCCAATAATCGCCTGTTAACGATCGTTTATTGTTTAAGTTTCCGCATCTTTCCTGCCGAAAAGATATTGACGCATTATTGCGTCATGTTTCGGAGTTCGGAAGGAGGCTCAGACGATGGTTAAACCGGCGTCTCCGGTTTCGGACGATGTTTCCGCCACTGTGATGTCATCATCTTTCGCCCGCACGGTGCTCGACAGCATGAGGGACGCCATCTCCATCATCGATGTGCGCACCCTGCGCATTGTCGGGGTGAACAAGGCGTTTCTTTCCGAGTACGGGCTGACGGAGAGCGAGGTTATCGGGCGCAAGTGCCACGAGATCACGCACGGAACCGTTGAGCCATGCGGCCTGCCCAATCATGTCTGCCCGCTGAAGGAAACGCTCGAACGCAACGAGGCGCAGGTTGTGGAGCATATCCACTACATAAACGACGGACACAAGTGCTATGTCGAGGTTGCGACCTTTCCTATCATCGATGAAAACGGACAAGTGTCGCAGGTGGTGCATACCGCGCGCGACATCACGGATCGCAAGATGGCAGAAATCAGGCTGAAGGCCGGACGCGACGAACTTCACGCCAAACACGAGCAGTTGACCTCGCTCTTCAATCAGGTGGAGCAGGCCAAGCGTGAATGGGAGCGGACGATGGACTGCGTGGGCGACATGGTGCTTCTCGTGGACAACGACGGCGTGATCAAACGGTGCAATTCCACCGTGAGGCAGTTCACCGGAGTTGAGTTTGACGGCATAATCGGCAGGGAATGGGACGAGTTCCTGGCCGAGCACGGAATGCTGCCCAGCACGTTTTTTGCCACAGAGACGGAACTCTATCACGAGGCAACCAGGCGCTGGTTCATATTCAGCTCGTATCCGTTTCGCGGCGACGGCGAAGCAGCCGATTCCGGAACGGTCATTGCCATTCACGACTCCACGCAGATCAGGCTCATAGCCGAGGAACTGGAAAAAAAGAACTTCGAGATCAATGAGCACAGAACCAAGCTTCAGCACGCGCTTGACGAGATCGCATCGCTGATCGAGCGCGTATCCACATCGCAGGACTTCGGAATAAGGTACGAAAACCCGAATCTTGGGCGGTGCTACGAGTTGAAGCAATGCGTCAAGACCGACTGCCCCTGCCACAATCAGGATGCCATGCGCTGCTGGCAAACAGCCGGAACCTACTGCGGCGGAAAGGTTCAGGGCCAATTCGCCGTCAAATACCGTAACTGCGTGGAATGCGACGTGTACAAGGCCGCAACAGCCGACCCGATCTACCGGATAGGCGAGCAGTTCAACAACATGATGCATATCCTGGAATCGAAGAACAGCGAGCTGGACGGCGCGTACAAGAAGCTTCAGGCCACGCAGGCGCAGTTTCTGCAACAGGAGAAGATGGCCTCCATCGGCCAGCTTGCCGCCGGAGTGGCGCACGAGATCAACAACCCCATGGGATTCATCGGAAGCAATCTTGGCTCGCTCGACAAATACATGGACAAGTTTACCGAGTTTATCAGGGTTCAGACCGAGGCGCTGGACAGGACGGCGCCGCCGGATGAACTTGAAAACCTGCGGCAGGCCAGAAAGAAGCTCAAGATAGACTACGTGACGGATGACATAAAAGAGCTTATCAGGGAATCGCTGGACGGCGCCGACAGGGTGAAGAAGATCGTTCAGGACTTGAAGAGCTTCTCGCGCGTGGACGAGGCGGAGTACAAGCCCGCCGACATCAACGAGTGCATGGAGAGCACCATCAACATCGTAAGAAACGAGATCAAGTACAAGGCGAAGGTTGTCAAGGAATACGGTGACATGCCGCTCACGAAATGCTACCCCCAGCAGATCAATCAGGTCTTCATGAACCTGCTGGTGAACGCCGCGCACGCCATAGAAAAAGAGGGCGTCATCACGGTGCGCACGTGGCTTGAGGGCGAGAGCATATTCGCGTCGGTTTCCGACACCGGATGCGGCATTCCGCCGGAAACCGTGAACAGGATATTTGAGCCGTTCTACACGACAAAGCCGGTCGGCAAGGGAACCGGCCTGGGCTTGAGCATCACATACGACATCATCAAGAAGCATAACGGCGACATCAAGGTCGAGAGCGAGGTCGGCAAGGGAACGACTTTCACCGTCAGGATACCGGTGGTTGGAGGGAAATAGATGAATGACGATCAGGTGAGAATCCTATGCGTGGATGACGAAAAGAACGTCCTTCGGGCGCTTGAGCGCATTTTCATGGACGAACCGTATGAGATACTGATAGCCATGTCGGGACAGGAAGGTCTGGATGTGCTTTCGGACGAGCCGGGAATTCAGGTGGTCATATCCGATTTCCGGATGCCCGGCATGAACGGCGTGGATTTCCTGAAGGAGGTTTACAAGCGGCGGCCCGACACCGTGCGAATCGTGCTTTCGGGCTACGCCGACATAGCAGCGGTGGTTGCCGCGATAAACGACGGGCGCATATACAAGTTCATTCCCAAACCATGGAACGACGACGAACTGAAAGTGACGATCAACAACGCCATCGAGCGTTACTTCCTGCAAAAGCGAAACCAGCAGCTTACCGAGGAACTGAAGGTAAAAAACGAGGAACTGACGCTCCTGAACGAAGGGCTCGAAAACCTGGTGGCCGAACGCACCGAGGAGCTTCGCTTCCAGAACAGGGTGCTCGACCGCGCGTGGCGCGTTCTGGAATCGCTTCCTATTGGCGTGGTGGGGCTGGATGCCGACGGCATGATCGTGCAGTGCAACATGAAGGCCCATGAACTGCTCGGACGCGACAGCGGCGAAATGATCGGTCTTGAGCGCGCGGCAGCGCTGCCCGACGACATAAACAGGCTGGTGGACGAGGTGATCGAAAAAGACAGCGCAGTGGCCAACGTTCTCATGTCCGGCGGCGAAGTTGTGAGCAGGGGCGTGTATATGCGCCATTCCGACGGTCAGGAAGGAATAATTCTGGCTTTTGTCGGCAAAGAGGAGTGGCGTTAGACGCCTGTTATTGCATCATGAGCGAAACCACAACCGAAGATAAATCAGTCGTCAGGGTGCTTTTCGTTGACGACGAGGCCAATATCCTGCGCTCGCTGCGCCGCCTGTTCATGGACGAGGATGACATGGAGGTGGAAACCGCCGCCTCCGGCGAGGAGGCGCTGGATATTCTGCGGGAGAAAAGCGACATCGGACTGATTGTCTCGGATCAGCGGATGCCCGGCCTCACCGGAGTTGATTTCCTTGAGCAGGCGCGCGATATAGCGCCGGAAGCCGTTCGAATCATCCTGACCGGCTACGCCGACGTGAACGCAGCGATAGACGCCATCAACCGGGGCGGCGCGTTCCGGTATATCACTAAGCCGTGGGTGGATGAAACGCTTGTCAGCACGGTGAAGGACGGCATAGCGCTTTACAGCCTGAAACACGAGAACGAGCGGCTGACCGCGCTTGTGAAAAAGCAGAACGACGAGCTTCAGCGGTGGAACACCCAGCTTGAATGGTTTGTGGAGGAGCAGACCGTCGAGATCACTAAAAAGAACCAGGAGCTTGAGGGGCTCAACACGCGCCTGAAGAAGAACTTCAACGATTCGATCACCATCTTCTCAAGCATTCTTGAGCTTCGCGACATGGCTTCACGCAATCATTCCAGGAATGTTTCGGAAATGTCGGCAAACGTTGCCCGCGCCATGAAGATGGGCGAGGAGGATGTCGAGGCGGTGCGCATCGCCGGACTGCTGCACGACATAGGCAAGATCGGCATTTCGGATGCGCTGCTTGTGAAAGCTGTCGGCGAGATGAGTCCTGAAGAGCTTAAAATCTACAGGCAGCATCCGGTTCGCGGACAGGCGGCTGTCGATTCGATCGAGGATCTGCGGGAGGCCGGGCTTCTGATCCGGCATCACCACGAGGCATACGACGGAACCGGATTTCCGGATCATCTCAAGGGCAACGACATCCCGCAGGGAGCAAGAATAATCGCGGTGGCCGATTTCATCGACAAGAGCGCCGGAACATACACCGGACTGGATACCGCCTCGTTCTTGATCGTTCAGCTCCGGGAGGCGGGCGGCAGCCTGCTGGACAGGAAAACCGTCCACTATTTCGAGGAGATGGTCTGGTCGATCTACTCCGGCGCGTCGCAGTCAAGCGACATGGAGGAGGTAGAGATTCCTGTGTATGGCCTGAAACCCGGAATGACGCTTGCAAAAGACGCGCGAAGCGGAACCGGCCTGCTGCTGCTGAAGAAAAACTCGGTGGTCAACGACAAAAGCCTCGCGGCGCTCAAGCGATACTACCAGCTTGATCCGGCAAAAACAGGGGTATTTATCTGGCGTAAAAAGGCGGCATGACCGTGATCGAGTTCGACGACATCGACAACCGGATGGTGCTGAAGCTGGTCTATTACGGCCCGGCCCTTTCGGGCAAGACAACCAACCTGCTGCGGCTGCACGACATTCTGACGGCTGAAGGGCGCGGCGACCTGATGGTGCTCGACACCAAGGACGACCGGACGATATTTTTCGACCTGCTTCCCTTCTTCATGGTTGCGCCGGGCGGGCTGCGGATAAAGGTGAAGGTCTATACCGTGCCGGGGCAGGTGCGCCACGACGCCACGCGAAAGGCCGTGCTTCAGCGGGCCGACGGCGTGGCTTTCATCGCCGACAGCCGGACAGCCGAAATGGCGAACAATTTCGAGAGCTTCGAGAACCTCGAAAAAAACCTGGCCTTCGTGGGCCTCGATATAGCAGCCGTTCCGCTGGTGCTCCAGTTCAACAAGCGCGACATGGCAGACATTCAGCCGGAGGATGAGATACGAAAAACGTGGTCGCCAACCGGCATACCGGTGGTCATGGCGTCGGCGCTGGAGGGATGGGGCGTCGTGGAAACCTTTCGCGCGCTGGCCGGGATGGTTTACGACGCTGTTGACAGGCGTTACAGCCTGAAAGAAGCGCAGGGACTGGACAAGGAAATGTTTGTGGAAAATCTTTCGCATCGTTCGGAAGATAATTCAGGCGACAGCAGGGGCGGTTCATGAGCCACCCCGACGACATGGAACACGTCTTCGGCGCCGACAAGAAGCTTGGCGACGTCATCAGGCGCGATGAGATACTGCCGCTTCTTGAACGCGCCGCCGCGCACGGCAACATTCTGCTTTCGGTGATCGACGCCGACGGCAACGTGATAGCGTCGTCCGGCAAGTCTCCGGAGATAGATTTCATAACCGAACGGCACGAGATCCTGCTTGAGGGCGAACCCGCCGGGGCGATAATCGCGCGCGGCGACGCGGAGGACGCCGAACGGCTTCGCGATACCGTCGGGATCATTCATGCCGCTCTGACGGTAATCATCTCAAGCAACATGAAGCGAGTGCTCACAACAGACCTGCACACATCGGTGGTGCGGCAGTCGTACACTGAACTGATCGAGACTAACAGGCGGCTTGCGGTTTCCGAGTCGAAATACCGGGAGTTGGCCGGAACACTCGAACGCATGGTGGAGGATCGCACAAGGGAGCTTGAACTTGCGCATACGCGCCTCTTGCAGCAGGAAAAGATGGCGTCCATCGGCCAGCTTGCCGCTGGCGTGGCGCACGAGATCAACAACCCGATGGGATTTATTACCAGCAATATCAACACGCTGGGGCGCTATGCCGGGAAAATGAGGGAGATGCTGAGCTCATACCGAGACCTGTCTTCGCACGGGCCTTCGGGGGCGGAACGGGAATACATCGAGAAACGGTGGCACTCGCTCAAGATCGAGCATATCTTTGCAGACATCGACGACCTTGTTCACCAAAGCCTCGAAGGCGCGGAGAGGGTGAAAAAAATTGTTTCAGACCTCAAGGGATTTTCCCATATAGACGACGGAGAGGAGATCTCGATCGATCTGAACGCCGAAATAGACCGGACGTTGAACGTTCTGGCGCATGAAATACCGCCAGACGCCGAGATAGTGAGGCAGTACGGAGCCGTTCACGGCTTCCGGTGCAACCCGGCGCTTCTCTGTCAGGTTTTCCTGAACATAATCCTGAACGCGGCCCAAGCGCGCGGAGCCGGACTCAAACTGGTTGTCAATACGGCGGAAGATGGCGATGGCCGCATTGTTATCACCATTACCGACAACGGGCCGGGCATTCCGCCGTCCATTATCGCGCGAGTCTTTGACCCGTTCTTCACAACCAAGGATGTTGGCGCTGGGACAGGCATGGGGCTTGCGGTGGCGTATGATGTGATTAACCGCTACGGCGGTGAAATCGGCGTGGATAGCGAACCGGGCATGGGAACAACATTCACGATACGGCTTCCGGCCTCAGTGTCGAAGAGCTAGCCGATGTCGCGCTACGCTGAACTGTTCAAGTCGTCGCCGGAAGCAGGCAGACAGGACGATACTTTAACGCCGGATTCATCCGGCGCCGCTGTCGCATCGGATTTATCCGATGCCCAGCCAAGCCGCTACACGATTCTTTTCGTCGATGACGAGGAACGCATCCTGAAGGCGCTTGCGCGCATATTCCTCGACGAAAACTACGAGATTCTGACCGCAGCCACCGGCAACGAGGCACTCGAAATCATGAGCGCCAAAAGGATTCATCTGGTTATATCCGATCACCGGATGCCCGGCATGACAGGCGCGGAGTTCCTGCGCCATGTGAAGGAACGCTGGCCGGAAACCATCCGGATAATGCTCACCGGCTACGCCGACGTGCAGTCGATAATGGGCGCTGTGAACGAGGGCGCTGTCTACAAGTTCATCACGAAGCCCTGGAACGACGAAGACCTGCGCCTCACGGTGAGCCTCGCGCTTCAGCAGTATGCGCTTATGCATGAAAACCGGAAGCTCCGCGAGATAACCAAAAAGCAGGAGCAGAAGATAAAGGGCTATTCGGCGCTCTTCAACGAAAACCGCGGAATGATGGGAAGCATTCTGGTGAAGGCCGGCGTGCTCGACGACGCGGCCTTGAAACGGGCCGAAAAAGAGCGGCAGAAGGATGAATTCCTTAGCGAAACCCTTGCGCGGCTGGGTCTGGCCACTGAGCAGACGATTGTGAAAACGCTTCAGAAAAGCCTGAACGTGCCGCATATCGATCTCCGCGAGGTCGGCATCACGGCTGCGGTTGTCCGGTTTCTGCCGCGCGACATATGCGAACGGAACCGGCTGATGCCGATCAAGTTCGACGGACGCCAGATAACGATAGCCATGGCCGATCCGTCGGACATCATCAAGTGCGACAACATCCAGATGATGACCGGTTTCCGCGTGATTCCGGTGATTGCCGGAAGCTCCGAAATAATGGCCCGGCTTGCCCAGGTTTACGGCGACGGCAAAAAGGAGGCCGAGGAAGAACCGGAGTCGATCTTCGAAAACGAGCCGATGGATGAAATCGACATCGTGATAGAGGAGGAAGACGACGTCGATGTCGAGGAACTCCTGTCGTCGTCCGACGTTCCGCCGATTGTCCGCATTGTAAACGCGATCATCTCGGAAGCGGTGCGCTACCGGGCAAGCGACGTGCATATCGAACCGAAGACCAAATACACGGTCATACGCTACCGGATAGACGGCCTTCTGCACAGCAAGATAAAAATCCCAGCCGAGCTCCATTCCGCCGCCATCTCGCGCATAAAGATTCTAGCCAAGATGGACATAGCCGAACGCCGAAAGCCGCAGGACGGAAGAATCACGGTTAAAGCCGGAACCGGCATGGTGGACATTCGCGTCTCGACGATGCCCACAATAACCGGAGAAAAGATCGTTCTGCGTATTCTGGACAAAAGCGCGGCTATAAGGCAGCTTGACGAGCTTGGCGTGCTTCCTGTGGACAAGAAGATCATCGCCAAACTGATTAAAAAGCCGCAGGGAATAATCGTTGCAACCGGCCCAACCGGAAGCGGCAAGACAACGATGCTCTACTCGATCCTTAACGAGATGCTCCAGAGCACGAAAAACTTCGAGACGATCGAAGACCCAGTTGAATACCACCTGGACGACGCCAATCAGGTCTTTGTGCAGACCAAGATCGGGCTGTCGTTCGCGTCGGTGCTTCGCTCAACGCTCCGGCAGGATCCGGACGTGATACTGGTTGGCGAAATACGCGACCCTGAAACCGCCGACGTGTCGTTCAAGGCGGCGCTCACCGGCCATGTGGTGCTCACCACGCTGCACACCAACAGCGCCATTGCCTCGGTCACGCGGCTCATGAACATGGGCGTTGAGCCGTATCTCATTGCCTCGGCGCTTGAGGGCGTGCTTGCCCAGCGGCTTGTGAGGAAGATCTGCCGCTACTGCCGCGAGGAGACTACGCCCGATCCGGATATTCTTGAACTTTTGAACGTGCGGCCTGAAGTGCTCGGCAATACCGTCTACACCGGGCGCGGCTGCGACAGGTGCGGAGGCACGGGCTATCAGGGGCGGCTTGGAATCTTCGAGATCTTCCTGATGAACGAGGATTTCAGGCATTTCATTAGCGGCGACTACCGGGAGGCCAAACTTGTGGACATGGCTCGCGCCGGAGGCATGAAGACGCTTATCGAGGACGGGCTTGAAAAGGTGCGTCTTGGCATGACCACGCTAGACGAGCTTGTGCGCGTGATCGGCGCGCAGACGCGGCACGAGCGCAAGTGCGACAGGTGCGACAGAATGGTTGACGCAAAATTCCTGTTCTGCCCGTTCTGCGGCGAGTTCAAGCGCAACTATTGCCGCAGATGCATGGTTTTGCTGGACGAGGAATGGACAAACTGCCCGTTTTGCGGGACGATTAAAGGGGCTCTTGAGGTCGAGACCGATTGAGCCGGAGGTGGAACATATGGCTGATGCTGTTTTAATCGTGGACGACGAACTGGGCGTGCTTTCCGCCATCCGGCGGGCGCTTATGGACGAGAAGTTCGAGATTGTCACTGCCGGAAGCGGCGAGGAAGGGCTTGACCTTCTCAAAAACAGGCGATTCAAGGTTGTTATTTCCGACGAAATGATGCCGGGAATGAACGGCTCGGAGTTTCTGTCGTTCGTGCGCTCCGAATACCCGGACACCATACGCATAATCCTGACCGGACAGGCGAACGTGGAATCGGCGATGCGGGCGATAAACAGCGGCGAGATTTACAGGTTTCTCACAAAGCCGTGGGACGATGTCGAGCTGAGCCTGGTCATCCGTGGCGCGCTGGAAAAGTACAACCTTCAGGAGCAGAACAGGCGGCTGCTCGATCTGGTGCAGCGCCAGAAGATTAGTCTGGAACGTATCGAATCGAAGCATCCCGGCATTACCAGCCTCGAACGCGACGCGGAAGGGCATATGATCATTCCGGAAATCGACGATGATGACATTTACAGTCTTATGACCGGATTCGAAACAGGCAGGAGGCCGCAACAATGATCCCCTCCGGTACGATCGAGAAAATGCTTAGCAAGGTGAGGGATCTTCCGCCGCTGCCATCGGTTGTGCTTCAGGTAAACCGGGCGCTCAAGGAATCGTCCGTAAGCATCGACGAAATAGGCGGCATTATAGAAAAGGACGCCTCGCTCACGGTCAAGCTTCTGAAGATCGCCAACTCAAGCTATTACGGGCTGTCGTACAATGTTGACACCGTAACCCGCGCCGTTTCGGTGCTCGGCTTCGACACTGTTCGCAACATCGCGGTAACGCTGTCCATGGGCAAGGTGTTCAGCCGGATTCCGGAAGACCTGCTCGATGTGGGGAGGCTATGGAATCACAGCCTCGGATGCGCCATAGCGGCAAAGATACTTGTAGGCAAGAAGGAAAAGATTCTGAGGGAGGAGGCGTTCATCTGCGGCATTGTCCACGACATCGGACAGGTTGTTATCGCCCAGAATCTGCCGGAAGCGCAGAGGAAGATCCGGAAACGCATGGCGTCGGAATCGTCGGTGTCGCTTTCCGCAGCCGAAATTGATGAACTTGGCTTCACGCACGCCGAAGTTGGCGCGTATCTTGCCGACAAGTGGCACTTCCCCACGAAATACGCCGAGGCAATACGTTTTCATCACAATCCGTGCGATGCCGCGACCGGAGATTCTTCCGCCTGCGACAAGCGGCTTGTGGCGGCGGTGTTCGCGGGCAATATGGTGGCCAAGCATTCCGGCATCGGATTCGGCATCGGGGAGGCGTCCGAACAGATTCCGGACGATGTCTGGGGCTGTTTCGGAAGAACGTCCGACGACCTCGACACGATTGTCGAAGAGACGCACCAGGATTTCAACGAGGTAGTGGCGGGCTGGGGGATGGGCGGGTGAGGGGGAAAACGTCGGTCTACGGATCGGCGAGATTAAGAGTGGAAAGCACTTCCGGCGGTATGGAGGCCATGTGCCGGTCTTTATGCACGAGGCTGGCGCCATGAGTTAGCGCCGAGGCTGCGATTAGAGAATCCACCATCGGCAGTCTTGACGATACACTTTCACGTAAGCGCAAAGAGGCTCTCGCAACCGCTTCATCCACCGGCACAATGCCGGAAAAAAGCGGGAGATAAAGTTCCAGCGTTTTTTCGGCATCTTCCCGGCTCAGCCCAAGATCCCGCAGTCTCCGTGCAAATTCCGCTATCGATACCGCCGAAAGCAACATTACGATACCCGTGTCGGAAAAAAGTGGCAACACACGGTCAACTCCCGGCTCATTTCTGTAAAGCGCAAGCAATGCGGAAGTATCCAGCAAACAAGCTTTCATTCCGGCACGTCCCCGTTTCGTTCGCTGTCTTCCGCGTCCCGTTCATCATCGAGTTCCGCGATTATGTCACGTTCGGGCGACAAATGCGCTCCCATGCCGCACAATCTTCGCGCAAGCTCACCTCGATCCGGAATTATACGGACGACAATTTCATCCTTTCCCTCAACCGGCTGCCAGTCCAGCTTCCATCCGGGTTTGATCCCAAACCGCCGCCCCACCTCGACAGGTATGGAGATCATATTCTTCGTGGTAACAGTGGTAATCATGGATTAATAATATCACATGGCAAACATATGAAGCATATATATGACAAAGCGCAATCAATCGCGCCCAGCTTACATCATCCCGTCAACCATGCGCACAAGCCGGTCGCAGCGCGCGGCAAGGGTTTCGTTGTGCGTCACCATGATGAACGTGGTTCCAGACTCGCGGTTGAATTATTTCATCAATTTCAGCAGTGCAAATATCGACGTGACCACGCCTATGCCGGTTCCTATGACCCATTTGATAAGACGCAACTCCAGATTGGCTATGTCTTCCTTGGTTGCAACATTCCTCTGAGCTTCGCTTTCAACTCTGGTGAGCACATCAACAAGCTCTTCCGTGGCCTCGTCGCCGAGTTTTTCCCGTAAATGTCTTTGTATCGCTATTACTGCCATATATCTGCCCCAATTCTGCAATCATAGCACCGATTCCAACAGTGGAACCATTATATTATAACCGGCATTAGCCTACGGTGTCTGATTTTGACATCCTGGTTAGTGACATCATCCCGTCAACCATGCGCACAAGCCGGTCGCAGCGCGCGGCAAGGGTTTCGTTGTGCGTCACCATGATGAACGTGGTTCCAGACTCGCGGTTGAACCGGCGCATCAGGTCGAACACGTCGCTTCCGGTTTTGGTGTCGAGATTGCCGGTCGGCTCGTCGGCCAGAACAATATCGGGCGATGTGACCAGCGCCCTTGCAATGGCAACGCGCTGCTGTTCGCCGCCTGAAAGCTCGCCCGGCTTGTGCAGCGTCCGGCCTGCAAGCCCAACCCGCTCCAGTTCCGCCTCGGCGCGTTTTTTTGCCTCCGCGGCAGATTTTCTGCCAACCAGAAGCGGCATCATCACGTTTTCGAGCGCGGTGAATTCCGTAAGCAGGTGGTGAAACTGGAACACAAAGCCGATGTGCGCGTTCCGGAACGCCGGAAGCTCTCTCTCGGTTATGGTAAAAACATCGCGTCCGGCAAGTGTGACGGCCCCGGAAGTGGGGTGGTCGAGCGCCCCAAGAATGTGAAGAAGCGTCGATTTTCCGGCGCCGGACGGCCCCATCACGCAAAGGAACTCGCCCTTTTTCACGCTCAGGTTCACGCCGTTAAGCACATTCAGGGTGCTTCCGCCCATCACAAACGATTTTTTCAGATCACGGGCTTCAATCACGGTATCTTTTTCTTTATGTCCTTGCTCAATTTATCCACTTTTTTCACCGATTCCTCCGTGGTTTTCTTCACCTCGTCGGCCTTCTCGGCTGTCTTGTCCATGGTCTGATGAATGGCCCTGCCGGTTTCCTCCGTCTTTTTGCCGAACCAGCGGAATTTCGTGCCGCCGCTTGTGAAGGCAAAATAGGCCGCCGCTATTCCGGCGATAATCAGAAGGCAGATGATGCGTCTCAGGCACTTGAACATGGCGTCTTTACCCCTTCGAAAGACCGGAAAGCGCTTGCCGCCACCGGATTTGCCAAATTTGCCGGATTTGCGTTTTTTCACGCCTACTCATACCTTAGCGGCTCGATCGGATCGAGACGCGCCGCCTGAAACGACGGATAGAGCGTTGCGATAAAACTGATGACAATTGCCGCCGCCGCAACCGCGATGAAATCCGTTGCGTTCATCCGCACAGGCAGATGGCTCAGATAATAGACGTCAGCCGGAAGCGAGATAAGTTTCGTTTCGGCCAGCACGCGGCAGAGCGTGTAGCCTCCGGCCAGCCCCATCATCGTGCCGGTTATGCCGACCACCAGCCCCTGAGTGATGAATATCGTCATGATGCCGCCGCGCGTTGCGCCCATCGTTTTCAAAATGGCGATGTCGCGGCTTTTTTCGTTCACAACCATAACCAGCGTGCCGACAATATTGAACGCCGCCACTAGAATTATCAGCACAAGTATCAGAAACATCGCCAGTTTTTCAAGTTTCAGCGCGGCGAAAAGGTTCTTGTTCATCTGCATCCAGTCGCGGGTGTAGAACGGATAGCCAAGCTCTTTTTGCAGGCGTTTAGCCACGTCAGGCGCGGCGTAAACGTCGTCCAGCCGGATGTCGATGGCGGTCACGCGGCCCTGCATGTTCAAAAAATCCTGCGCCGATGCGATGTCGATATAGGCCAGATTGGCGTCGTACTCGAACATCCCGGCCTCGAATATGCCTGTCACGCGAAAACCCTTCACGCGCGGAATCATGCCCATCGGCCCCATTGCGCCAAGCGGCGAGATGGTGTTAATGCGGTCGCCCAGGTGAACGTTCAGCATGTTGGCAAGCTCGCGGCCAATCACCATTCCCGCCAATGCGTCAGGCTTCGGCGGCGCAAATTCCAGCGCGCCCTCGACAAGGTTTTTTCTGATGTCTGTTGTTTTGGCTTCCAGCGCCGGATCGATGCCACGCAGCACCACGCCATGCACCTTCTCGCCGGAACTGAGCATCACCTGCCCAAGCACGAACGGCGCGGCTGCCGTAACATGCGGCGCAAGCCTGGAAATTTGCGCAACGCGGTCGTAGTCGGCCATCGCGCCGCCGAACTGCATGACGACAACATGCGAATTCACGCCCAGAATCTTCTGGCGCAGATCGTCCTGAAAGCCGGTCATCACCGAAAGCACGGTGACAAGCGCCATCACGCCAAGCGCAACGCCCGCAATGGAAATGGCGGTGTTCACCGAAATGGTGCGGTTCCGCTTCTTGGCCCGAAGATAGCGTATGCCGATGAAAAACTGGTATGGAAGATTCACGCGGCTATTATCGCATAAATGCCGATTAGGATTGCAGGGGCGCATGATTCTCGGACTTTACCGGCAGCGGCGTTTTATGTTTACCGCATTCATTCATAATGCCGCAGGGGGGGAAGTGAAGCGGCACGTTATGGCAACTGAAAGTTCCCCGCTACAATTCCCGGCACGGTGATGTCCTCATCCAAAGCTTCCCACCGCAGGGCATATCCGTTCAGCCTGAGTGACACCGCCTTGATCTGTTCATCGCTTGCGTTTTTCAGGATTTTGAAGCGATCTGCGGGAAAACCAATTATTCGTCCATCAGTAAGCTCAACAAAAATCCTCCTGCCTTCCGCCCAAGCCCTCATGGCTGCCGGTTCAACGACAACCTCTTTCTCAACCGCCATGACGCTCATGGTATTTCTCCTTTAAAATGGCGCTGTTGGCAAAAACAAGCTTTTCAATCTCCCGAAGCAGATGTGACGGAACGCCCTTGTTTCGCGCAAGCCTTATTGGCTCCAACCAGAACTTGCACTCTCCTTCCGTGGTTTCCACATGTATATGTGGAGGTTCCCTTGGCTCATCGGAATAGAAATGGAAACGGTACGAACCTATTCTCAGAACCGTAGGCATGTCACCTTTTTCGGTTTATTCATAATGCTTGATTATACGACAGCCCAATCTTGCCTGAAAGATAAATTAACGATCCATAGTCCATTCCCTCATGAGCTTACTCAATCGCTCGTATGACAGGCCGTTAATCTTCTATCTGAGACCTCTTTCTGCCAATAACGCTTACCCTTCCGGCTTCATCTGCGGAAACAGGATAACGTCGCGTATTGACGGCGAATCCGTTAGCAGCATCGCCAGCCTGTCTATGCCTATCCCCGCCCCGGCTGCCGGAGGCATTCCGTATTCTAGTGCGCGAACGAAATCATCGTCCATGAGGTGCGCCTCATCGTCGCCCGCCTCGCGGTCGTCAAGCTGCGACACGAAACGCGCCTTCTGGTCGAAAGGATCGTTAAGCTCCGAAAACGCGTTTGCCAGCTCGCGAGAATCGATGAAAAGCTCGAATCGCTCGGTAAGATGCGGCTCATCGGGCTTGCGCTTGGCAAGCGGGCTAAGTTCCACCGGCTGATCGATCACGAACGTGGGATTGACCAGGCCCGGCTCGATAAGCTCCGAAAAAACCTCATCCAGCACCTTGCCGAGCGACGCCGCGCCCTTCAGGTCTATTCCCTTCTCACGCGCCCACGCCTTTGCCTTCGCCATGTCTTTAAGCGCGTCTTCCGGCATTCCGGCGTTTAGCAGCGCGTCGGTCATGCGTATGCGCGGCCACGGCGGCGTGAGGTCTATCTCCTTGCCGTTACAGGTGAATTTCAATGTTCCAATGGTCGATTGCGCCACCGACGTTATAAGCTCCTCCATCAAATCCATCATGCCCTTGTAGTCGGCATAGGCCATATAAAACTCCACCATCGTGAATTCCGGGTTGTGGCGCGTGGAAATTCCCTCGTTGCGGAAGTTGCGGTTGATTTCATAAACTCGCTCGAATCCGCCCACAAGCAGGCGCTTTAAGTAAAGCTCAGGCGCGATTCGCAGAAAAAGATCGATGTCCAGCGCGTTATGATGCGTCTTGAACGGACGGGCAGTAGCGCCGCCCGGAACCGGCTGCATCATCGGGGTTTCGACCTCCATGAAGCCCTTTGCGTCCAGAAAATCGCGTACCGAGCGCACAAGGCGGCTTCTGGTTTTAAACGTTTCGCGCACTTCCGGGTTCACAATCAGGTCAACGTATCTCTGGCGATAGCGGATTTCGACATCGGTAAGCCCGTGCCATTTCTCCGGAAGCGGACGGACGGCCTTGGTGAGCAGCCGGAAAGACGCCACGTTAACGGTAAGCTCGCCGGTCTTTGTCCTGAAAAGCGTGCCGCTTGCGCCCACGATGTCGCCGACGTTCAGTTTTTTCACCAGCGCGAAGGACTCCTCAAGCGCGGTTTTCTGAAAGAAAACCTGAATCTTGCCGCTGCTGTCCTGAACATGCCCGAATGCCGCCTTGCCGAAACTGCGCAGGCCGACCAAGCGTCCGGCAATGGAACACGGAACCGGTGCGGCTTCGAGCGCTTCGGCGTCAAGACCGGCGTACGATTTCGCCAGATCGGCGGCGAAGGCGCTTACCTCGAACGGTTGCCCGCTATACGGGTCTATTCCCGCGCCACGCATATCTTCTATAGCGGCTATCCGCTGACGGATAACCTCGTTGTAGTCTTCCACGGCAAGCTCCTTATATATAATTGGATTGGTGATGATAATCCCGGCGATTCGCCGAGGTCAAGAAGGGATCGATCACACTGTGGACAATTCTGCAATCGAATTGCATAATATCCGCATGTGGGTTGCGCGGGACTCCGAAAAGCTGGTTGCGGAATATGGGCGGCAGTTCCCTGTCGTATATGTAAGCGGCGCACGGCAGGTGGGGAAGACGAGCCTTCTTGCTCGCATGTTTCCGGATTATTCCTACGTGACGCTTGACGATCCGGCAATGGCAGCCGATGCGGAGAACGCTCCGTCGCATTTCCTTTCGTCGCTGTCATGCCCGGCAATCATCGATGAGGCGCAATACGCGCCGGGCCTCTTCAGGCACATAAAGATGGCCGTTGACAGCACAAGGAAAAACGGACAATTTCTCATTACCGGCTCGCAGAACTTCAATCTGATGAGCAATCTTTCGGAAAGCCTTGCCGGGCGCTGCGGAATTATCAATCTGCAACCCCTTTCAGCCGGTGAGCTTGCAAGGTCTGGCCGGTTGACCTCGGTTGAGGAGTACATCGTCTCCGGCGGGTATCCGGCGCTTCATTCAGATCCCGCCATCAATCGGGAATACTGGTTTCCATCATACATCGCAACCTATCTGGAGCGGGATGTGAGAAACATAATAAACGTGGGTAGCCTGCGAGACTTCAGCCGGTTCCTCCGCGCTGCCGCCGCGCGCACGGCGCAAATTCTTTCCCTTGCCGATCTTTCCCGCGATGTCGGAGTGTCGCCAAACACGGTTAAATCGTGGATCTCCGTGCTTCAGGCGTCACGGATAATCCAGATTCTTGAGCCGTACCACCGAAATCTGGGCAAACGCCTTGCAAAGTCGCCGAAGCTGTATTTCCTCGACACCGGCCTGGCCGCGCATCTGGCAGGACTGCGAACTTGGGACGAGGCGGCAAGGTCTCCCATGGCCGGAGCGCTTTGGGAAACGTATGTTTTCAACCAGCTATTGGCCGCGTTGCTGTCGGCTGGCGAGACATCGCCTCCGCTTTACTTCTGGAGAACGAAGGATGGCCATGAAATTGACTTCCTGCTGGAAAGAGGCGGGAGATTCGTAGCGGTTGAGGCCAAGCTGACCGAAACGCCGGGATTGGATTCGCTGAAGGGATTCGGCGCTCTCAAGGATTATTACGGAAGCGACAGCCTGATAAAGGGGATTGTTGCCTGCAGGGTGAGAAGCGATTATGCGCTTGCCGACGGCATAACCGCCGGTAACGTTATATCTCCGGATATTTTCTGACGTTCCGTTATAAAGAGCATCCGCCCGTACGTATTGACACCGCCACGTATTTTTCTGTATTGTTTGTGATCCCTTAGGTGTAGGCTCGTAGCTCAGGGGGAGAGCGCTACCTTGACACGGTAGAGGTCGGCGGTTCGAAACCGCCCGGGCCTACCATTTATTTAGTTAATTATGAAGGCATCACGATAGATGATGCCTTTTTGCTGTTGATACGGTTATAACCTGACAGGACGAACATGGGCAATATTCCAAAAGACGCCGTAGCGATATTAGTCAACGGGCAGGTTTGCGAAGCATCCGGCGATATGCCGGAGGGCGGGCGGGCGCTCACATGCAACGATCCGGAAGGGCTTGCGGTCTATCGCCATAGCGTCTCGCACATAATGGCCCACGCGGTTGCCGATCTTTTTCCGGGAACCAGATTCGCCATCGGCCCATCAACCGCCGACGGTTTCTATTACGACTTCGATTCCCCCCAGCCGTTCACGCCGGAAGACCTGAAAAAGATCGAGAAACGAATGAGTCAGATCATCAAGGCGGCCAATCCGTTCAAGCGCGCCGTGATGAATCGCGACGACGCCATCCGCATGTTCGAGGAAAAGGGCGAAATCTATAAGGTTGAGCTTCTCCGCGAGATTGCCGACGACACCGTTAGCCTCTACGAAGAGGGCGGTTTTGCCGATCTCTGCCGCGGGCCGCATCTGCCGCACACCGGCAGGGTGAAGGCGTTCGCGCTTTTAAGCATCGCCGGCGCGTACTGGCGCGGCGACGAAAAGAACAAGATGCTTCAGCGCATCTACGGCACTGCGTTTGGCGACGCGGAATCGCTTAAAAAACACCTCGATTTCCTCGAAGAGGTGAAGCGCCGCGACCACCGCAGACTTGGCAAGGATCTCGATCTTTTCAGCATCGGCGACGAAACCGGCTCCGGCCTTGTGCTCTGGCACCCCAAAGGCGCGACCATCCGCCGGGTGATCGAGGATTTCTGGCGCGCCGAGCACGAAAAGGCCGACTACCAGAACCTCTACACGCCGCACATGGCGCGGCTCGACCTCTGGAAACAGAGCGGCCACTGGGACTTCTACCGCGAGAACATGTATGCGCCGATGGAAGTCGAGGGCCAGCTTTTCGAGATCAAGCCGATGAACTGTCCGTTTCATATCGCCATCTACAAGTCGCACCTGCGAAGCTATCGCGACCTGCCGATTCGCTACTGCGAGCTTGGCACGGTCTATCGCTTCGAGCGCTCAGGCGCGCTTCACGGCCTGCTTCGCGTTCGCGGTTTCACGCAAGACGACGCGCACATATTTTGCGCTCCCGACCAGATTCAGGATGAAATCTCGCGTGTGCTTGAATTCACGCTGTTTGTGCTGAAGACATTCGGTTTCGAAAACTACGACGTCTATCTTTCCACGCGGCCCGAAAAGTACGTCGGCGACCTCGAACATTGGGAGACAGCCACCGACGCGCTTCGTCAGGCGCTCGAAAAAAGCGGCATAAGGTACGAAGTCGATCCGGGCGAGGGAGTTTTCTACGGCCCGAAGATCGACATCAAGGTGAAAGACACGCTTGGCCGGGCATGGCAGTGCTCCACAATTCAGGTTGACTTCAACCTGCCGGAGCGTTTCGACATCTCGTTTCAGGGAAGCGACGGCGCGAAACACCGCCCGATAATGGTTCACCGGGCGCTGATGGGATCGCTCGAACGCTTTTTCGGCGTGCTCATCGAGCACTACGCCGGGGCGTTTCCGGTCTGGCTCAGCCCGGTGCAGGTTCGCGTGATGACCGTTGCGGAGCGCCATGCGGATCATGCGAACTCGGTTGTGAAGGCGCTTCGAGCCGCAGGTGTGCGGGCCGATGTGGATGTTACGAACGAAAAAATCGGCTACAAGGTTAGAATAGCCGCGATGGACAAGATTCCGTATCTGCTTACCGTGGGCGACCGCGAGGTTGAGCAGGGAATTGTTAACGTGCGCAGGCGCGGCGGCGAGAACATCGGCGAGATGACAGTTGACGCATTTGGCGAGATGGTTGCCGAAGAGGTAGCTGGAAAAAGGTAACAGGCGGCGGCGCAAATAGCGCCGCGAATTTCAATACAATGCCCGGCGGGTGAAGCATCGGCGCCGGGAGCCTTCGTCCGGATTGGCGAATCCGGAAAGCCTGACGGAGGCGAGATACGAAAGGAGGCATATAAATGCCAAAGATCAAAACGCACAGGGGAGCGGCGAAACGTTTTTCGATAACCGGCTCCGGCAAGATCAAGAGAAACAGGGCCAACAAGCGGCATATCATGACCGGAAAGCGCTCGAAGGTGACGAGGAAGCTTCGTCAATCGACGGTCGCAGACGACACGAACCGCAATATCAAGCGGCTCATTCCGTACATGTAATATCAGGAGGTTATCGATATGCCGAGAGCTAAAGGTGGAGTAAAAACAAGGAAGCGCCACAAGAAATATCTGAAGGCGGCAAGCGGTTATATTGGAGGCCGCGGCAATCTTTATCGTCAGGCGCGCGAGACGGTTGAGCGCGCGGGCGTATACGCATACCGCGACAGGCGCGTGAAGAAGCGCACGTTCCGGTCGCTCTGGATCACCCGCATAAACGCTGCGGCGCGCGAGCTTGGCATAAATTACAGCCAGTTCATGAACGGCCTTAAAAAGGCGGGAGTTCTGCTCGACCGGAAGATCATGGCCGATCTTGCGGTTGCCGACGCGCAGGCGTTCAGCGCGTTGGTTGATTCCGCCAGGCAGGGATTGGCCGCCTAGTTTCATTTCCATGGAGGAGACCGTTCGGCATATCCGTAACCGGGCGCAGGATGAGCTTGCGCTTGTTGCGGATATGCGCTCCCTTCAAGAGCTTAGGGTTAAATACCTCGGCAAAAAAGGCGAGCTGACCGGTCTCCTCAAGTCCCTCGGAAACATCCCGCCCGAAGAGCGGCGCGAAGCCGGGCTGCTCGTAAACGACGCCAAGGCATGGTTCGAAGAACAGCTCGCATCCGCCGAGGAAAGCCTCAAGTTTGCCGAAAAAGACAGGCTGGCGGCGGCTCGGCGCATTGACGTAACTCTTCCCGGATTTTCGATCACCTCCGGACGCCGCCATCCGATCAATGCCGTTCTCGATGAAATATCGGCCATTTTCGTCTCGCTCGGCTTCTCGGTGGAGGAAGGCCCGGAGGTTGAGGACGATTACCACAACTTCGAGGCGCTGAACATTCCGCCGGAGCACCCCGCCCGCGACATGCAAGACACATTCTATGTTGCCGGCGCCGAAACCGGAGCAAACAGATTATTACGCACACACACATCGCCGGTGCAGGTGCGCGTGATGGAGCAGCGCAGGCCGCCCATCCGCATCATCGCGCCGGGCAAGGTTTACCGCTGCGATTCCGATCAGACCCACACGCCGATGTTTCATCAGGTGGAAGGGCTGCTGGTTGACAAAAACATATCGATGGCCGACCTGAAGGGCATATTGGAGGCGTTTCTGCACACAATTTTTGGCCCAAACACGCCGGTTCGGCTTCGCCCAAGCTTTTTCCCGTTCACGGAGCCGTCCGCCGAGGTGGACATCGGCTGCGTGATCTGCGGCGGCGCGGGCTGCGGCGTATGCAAGCGCACCGGCTGGCTCGAAATCCTGGGCGCGGGCATGGTGAATCCGCGTGTGTTCGAGATGGCCGGATACGATCCGGAGGTTTACACCGGCTTTGCGTTTGGGCTTGGCGTGGAGAGAATCGCGATGCTCAAATACGGAATTGACGATCTTCGCCTGTTTTTCGAAAACGACATCCGCTTTCTGGGGCAGTTCTGATGCGCGTTCCGGTTGAATGGCTCAGGGAATACGTCGAAACACCGGCCACGGTTGACGAGATCAGCCGCGCGCTCACGATGGCCGGGCTTGAGATCGAGGGCGCGGAAGCGGTTGGCGGCGGCGACACAGTGCTTGAGGTGAACGTAACGCCCAACCGTTCGGACTGCCTGAGCGTATTCGGCGTGGCCCGCGATCTGGCCGCAATTCTTGCCTTGCCGCTCAAGCCGCCGGTTGTCGAAATTACGGATACAAACGATCCCGCGCCTGTCGCTATCGAAATAGCCGATCCCGGTTTGTGCCACCGTTACACGGCGCGGATGATCCGTGGCGTAACCGTCGGCCCGTCGCCAAGCTGGCTCAAGCGCAGGCTTGAAGCCGTTGGCATCCGCCCGATAAATAATATTGTAGACATAACAAACTATGTGCTGATGGAGCTTGGCCATCCGCTTCACGCCTTCGATCTGGCACGTATTCGCGGCGGCAAAATCGTTGTGAAACTGGCGGAAGACGGCGAGGCGTTTACAACGCTTGATAATGTGCAGCGCAAGCTGTCGGGCGACATGCTCACAATCCGCGACGGCGAAGGCGCGGTTGCGCTTGCCGGCGTGATGGGCGGCCAGAACTCGGAGGTTTCGCCGCAGACGCATGACATTTTGCTTGAATCCGCGTGGTTTTTCCCTCCGTCGATCAGAAAAACGTCGCGCGTGCTTGGGCTTCGCTCGGAGTCGTCATACCGTTTCGAGCGCGGAACCGACATTGTGGGGCTGGCGTTCGCGCTAGACCGCGCCGCCGCCATGATCGCCGAACTTGCGGGCGGCGCTGTTTCGGGCGCGAAAATCGATGCATATCCGTCGAAGTACGAGCCGCCGTCGATTTCGCTTGCGGTGGAAAAAGTCGGGCGGATTCTGGGCGTTGAGGTTTCCGCTCCGGAGATGGTTTCGATCCTTCGCCGCCTCGGCATGAATGTTGAGGAAGGCTACGGCGCGATTAATGTCAGGCCGCCGTCGTTCAGGCGCGACATTGCGCGGGATATTGATTTAATTGAGGAAATCGCTCGCATCAACGGCTACGACAAGATCATCTCAAAAATGCCCTCCGGCGTTGTTCCGATGCCGGTAATGAACCGTGGGCGCGAGATTCTCCAGAGGGTGGGCCAAACCCTGCGTTCCGCCGGTTTCTCGGAGGCCGTGAACTTCAGCTTCATGAACCCGGCGCATCTGGATGTTCTGGGCTTCGCCGACGGCGACCAGCGACGCAATATCGTTACGCTTGCCAATCCGCTTCGGGCCGAGGAGTCGGCGCTTCGCACAACGCTTGTTCCGGCGCTTTTTGCTAACCTCGCGTGGAACCTGAACAGGGGAAGCGACGGGCTGAAACTCTATGAAATATCGAAGGTTTTCATAAACATCGGCGACGACGTTCTGCCCGATGAACACGTCCGCATAGCCGCCGTATTGACGCCATCAGCCGCAAAACGGCTTTACCCGGTTCCGGCAGCCGGATTTTACGAACTGAAGGGCGCGCTCGAAGCAATTCTGCGCGAACTGCGCATAAACGCAACGTTTGCGGCGTCGGACTCGGAGCGCTATCTGGAAGCCGGGCGTTCAGCCGAAATACTGATCGGCGGCAGAAGCGCCGGATTTATCGGCGAAATCAGGCGCGAAGTTCTGGAGAAATTCGAAATATCGGCAGATTCATATGTTTTCGAACTGTACGCTGATGTGGTTATCGAGTCGGCTCCGGTTTCGATCAAATACGCAAAACTGCCGAAATTCCCGCCGGTAGACCGCGACATGGCGCTGCTTGCGCCGCTGAACACGCAGTCGCAGCAGATTATTGACGCTGTGCTCGGTTTCGGCAACGCAATCATAAAATCCGTGCGGGTATTCGACGTTTATCAGGGCAAGGGAATTCCGGACGGCAAGAAGAGCGTGGCATTTTCTGTGCGCTACCAGGCAGCAGACCGCACCCTCACCGATGACGAGGTTGACGCGGCGCATTCATCGCTGATCGGGCATCTGCAACATACGCTCGGCGTGGAGTTGCGGGGATAATTTTTATCTCGGTGGGCCTGGAACCCGCTGCCGCTTTTCGACAGACACGATCAACCTCGTTTCCATTGCCGTGGCTGTAACACTCAGATTCCCACGCTTTCCAGGATTTAATTGCTGCAATTGGTGCAATCTGCAAGTTGAGGTTGCAGGTTGTGCCGAATATCGGGGGAGCATTCAGCCGGGCCTGCGGGGATGCGATGATTCGATTCTGCATTCTCGGTGGCGTGGTTTTCATGCGTGGATAACGAGAAACTCGTTATCCACCCCCTTTGCATGAATAACGAGTTAGAAGCATGGACAAACCAGCCTGAAATGGCCAATTCGAGATGGCCAATTCGTTGTAAATCGCCGGAACAGACTGTAAGATAACGAGAAAACTAGTTAATCACTGGTTATGTTAACAAAAGATAAAAAGGAGACAACGTGAAACCATTTATCACTGCAATTACATCACTATTGATTTTTCTTTCAGCTTCATATGCTGATGAAGTATCACATAGAGCAGCAGTAGAGGAATATCTAATTATTACCAAAACTGATCAAATGATGAAGCCAATGTTTCAAGAAATGGAAAAGATGATGCTTGGCTTATCAAAGCAGATGGGAGTTCCAGAGGAAGAAATTGACATGTTTAATAAATATGTAAGCGGGTATCTCGGAACGATGGAAGATCAATTTGGATGGGATAAGATTAAGGACGATTTAATTAAAATTCATCAAGAGACGTTTACTGAAGCTGAAATTATATCTTTTATAGAATTTTATAAAACACCTGCCGGGCGAGCGTATGTTGAAAAGGATCCACTCCTTATGAGAAAAATTACGGAAGTATCACAAAAAAAAATACCAGCAATGATTGAAAGGTTACAAGCTTTTGAGGCACTGATGAAGGAAGATATACAGAAGGAAAGGGCTAAAAAACAAGCTCAAGAAATAAATAAAGCGAAAGGGATGTAAACATAACAACCAGATGCACGTGAACGAGTGCCACAGGACGCTTTTCAGATGAGCGGTGACTTGAGGTTCGCAAATCGGCTTTTTGCTCTTCAACGTCTTTGGAGTGGCACTCGTCAGTGATCAGGACGTTTAACCGCCTAACGGCTGACCTTTCCGCATCCAAACGCAATCACTCTTACATTTGGTAGCACTACGCGCTAAAGTGATTGCGTTTGGTTACTCGCTGAACATGGATCGGCAGGATAGGAGAGGAGTGGAAGCGTCGTTTGGTGGTCTGGCTCCCCGGTGTTCGGCGAACGGGCAAGACCACGCTTTGCCGGAGCATACCGGATGTCGAATACCTCGACTGCGAGCTCCCCAGCGTTCGGTGCGCCGTGAAGGAACCTGAATCATTCCTTTCAGATTCCGCCGCTTTCCAGCAGTAAAACGGAATTTCAACGCCTCCACCACTGCCATGTTCTCAACAACCTCACCCTGCCTCTTGGGCTTACGGGGCATTCAACCCGCGAAGAAGGCCTTCATGACAAGGGCGATAACGCCGCCGATGACCACGCCGAGCATCCATTTGAGGAGCTTGAGTTCGCCGTCAACGCGCTCAAATCGCGCGTCAACACGGAGTTCGAGTTCGCGGAGGTCGCCTTTGGTTGCGATGTCCTTGAGGTTTACTTCGAAGGCTTCAGAAAGCGCTTCGGCCTCGGCTTCCGCTTGGGCAGGAAGAACGCCCGCGCTTTTCAGGCGGTTTGCGAACCTGAGGGTGTCGAATGTGAGCGTTGCCATGCGGATAATATACCACAGCAATTAGCAGGTTCGGGCAAACCCGTTCCATTGCCGGAGTCAAGCTTTTCTACCGCCCCGCCCGTTCCAACCCGGCCTTTGTCCTTCTCGTAGCCACGGCGTTCCAAGGATCGTCGGGCCATGGGTGTTTGGGGTAGCGGCCCTTCATCTCCTTTTTCACCTGCTGATAGCTCCCGTTCCAGAAACCCCTCAAATCCTGCGTGATCTGAAGCGGACGCCCGGCAGGCGAGAGCAGGTGAATGGTCAGTTTCGCCCTTCCGCCGCAGACAGCCGGTGAATCGGCAAGCCCGAACATCTCCTGCAATTTCACCGCAAGCACCGGATGCTCGCCGCTGTAATCGACTGCGACGCGCCGCCCGGATGGCGCGCCGATATGCGTGGGCGCGCGTTCGTCGAGCAGGCGCATTCGCTCGTAATCGAGCATAGCCTTAAGCGCCGAAAGCACGTCGATTCCCGCGACAGCCCTTGCGCTTCTTGCGCCGCCAAGCCATGGGGCAAGCCACTGTGGCAGTGTTGCTGCAAGCCGTTCGTCCGACATGTCGGGCCATTCTTCCTCCGGATACGCCCGGCGGACGAAACCAACACGCGCCTGAAACCGCCGCGCTTCTTCGCTGAAGCGCAGCATCGCGAAGTTCGCGGCAATTGTGTCGATCAGTATCGGCGCGGCTTCATCGTCCGACGGGTTGAAGGCTTTGACGGACAGCGCAAGCGCGCCGATGCGCTCCTCGATTGCGCCGGATATTCTTTCAGTTCGCGCGTCCCATTCCACTCGCCGCACGGTTTCGATGATCCCGGCGCATTCATCGCGGATTGCGGCTTCCGAAACCGGCGCGGCCAGATAAACCGTACCCTCGGCCTGCACTCCGGCGTCAAGCTCCGCCGCCACGATGTAGGGGCTTTGAGCAAGCGCGCAGGTTTCAGGAACGCGCACGCCGCGCCCACGCGCCGTCACAAATTTTCCGTTACCATCCATGCGCCTCTTCGCAATCCGGTCGGGAAACGCGCGGAGCAGCAGGCGCGAAGCAAGGTCATCGGCGTGTGATTTTTTACTGTCCTCGCGCGAAAGCCTTTGAAACTGCTTCGAAACGCGATCAACCGAGCGCATAGCGGAACTGTCCGCGAGGCTTGCCGAGCGCATAGCTGAACCGTCTCCGGCAGACATGCTTCCCTTGCGCCAAGCCCGCAGGCTGTCGAGTCTCAATTCGATGTCGGGATCGCGTCGGCCAGTGTGTTGACCTATTTGTTGGCCCTTGAAAATATCGCGTTCCGACAGAAGTGCGGCGATGTCGGCCCCAAGCGCCGCGCAGCCGAGTTCGCCCGCGCGCATCAGCAGCCGCGCAAGCCTCGGATGCGCCGGAATTTGCGCCATCTCGCGCCCAAGCGCGGTGACATTGCCGTTTCGGTCGAGCGCGCCCAGATCGACAAGCAGGCTTTTCCCTGCTTCCCACTGGGCGGCTGGCGGCTGATCGAGCCATGAAAGCGAGCCGGGGCTTTTCACACCCCAGACCGCAAGCTCCAGCACAAGCCCGGAAAGATCGGAAACCAGTATTTCCGGCGGTGTAAACGGAAGCATCGCCCGGAATTCGTGCTCCGCGTAAAGCCGGTAGCAGACGCCCGGCTCAAGCCGCCCGGCGCGTCCGGCCCTCTGGCGGGCCGACGCCTGCGAAATTGATACGGTTACAAGCCGGTTCATGCCGGTTGACGGATCGTGGCGAAGCGTTCGCGCAAGGCCGGAGTCTATAACAACACGCACGCCCTCGATTGTAAGGCTTGTTTCGGCAATGTTTGTGGCAAGCACGATCCGGCGCGTTTTGCCGGGCAAAATCGCCCGTTCCTGCTCCTCAAACGGCATGTCGCCGTACAGCGGATGAACGGATACGCCGCCAGCTTCGGCAGTTGGCCCGCTGCTGCCTCCGGCGGCAGTTGGTAACTTAATCAATTCGGCGCAGGCGCGAATCTCGCCCGCGCCCGGCAGGAACACAAGGATGTCGCCCTCGTCTTTTCTCAGGGCATGGGATACTGCGATTGCGACATTCTCCGGAAGCCGTTTGTTGCTGTCCGAAACGACATGTTTTTCCACGACCGGAAACGCTTTTCCTTCCGATTTCACAATCGGCGCATCTCCAAGAAGCGCGGCAATCGGCGCAATGTCGAGCGTGGCCGACATCACAAGCAGCTTCAGATCGTCTCGCAGATGGGCGCGCGCGTCCATGCAGAGCGCCAGCGCCAAGTCGGCGTGAATGCTTCGCTCGTGAAATTCGTCGAAGATCACCATCGCCACGCCTTCCAGCGCCGGATCGTTCTGGATGCGGCGGGTGAGAATGCCCTCGGTCACCACCTCGATCCGCGTCTTTTGCGAAACGCGGCTGTCGAACCTTATGGTGTAGCCCACGGTCTCGCCCACGGCTTCGCCAAGCGATTTCGCCATCCAGCGGGCGCACGTTGACGCGGCGATGCGGCGCGGCTCAAGCATCACGATCCGGCCCTGTTCCGGCGCAATCATGTCGAGAAGCGCAACCGGAACGCGCGTTGTCTTGCCCGCGCCGGGCGGCGCGGCCAGCACCACGGACGAATGCGTCTTCAGCGCCTCGATCAGGCGCGGGATGGCTTCATCGATCGGATATTTGTTCATTGTTGCTAGAATACTACGGATGTTGAGTCATTAAATGAAAGGAAGCGTATCCGTGAAATCGAAAATAGTCTGGTTTATCGCCGTTGCTGTCGTGGCTGCGGGAGTTGTTGCATATCTTCTGTCCGCCCGGACGCCTTTTGAGAAAGTGCCGCCGGTTGTCGGCGACATCGCTCCGGAGATCGGGCTTGCCGATGTGCATGGCGCGATGGTCGATCTGTCCGCGTTCAAGGATCAGGTTGTGGTTGTTTTCTTCTGGGCGAGCTGGTGCGGGCCGTGCAAGGATCAGCTTGAGCTGTTCGAGAAAATATACCGCGAGCACGCCGACAGGGGATTTGCGGTAATCGCCATCGCAACCGACGATGTATCGCGCGAAACGACGGCCAAGATGGGGCTGACGTTTCCGGTTGCGCGCGCCAACGACAGGGTTACTGCGGCATACGGGCATATAAGCTCTGTTCCGGCAACGTTTGTGATAGGCAAAGACAGGATCATTCTCAGCAAGCACAAAACCTATTACGACGAGAAGAGCCTGCGGAGCGAGATCGATGCGGCGCTTCGTGCTAACATGAACTGATTAGCAGAGCAAGGAGGACTTACAATGCCGACAGCCACGCTCGAAGGGAAATACACATACGAGGATTACGCCGCGCTGCCCGATGACAAGCGTTATGAACTGATCGAGGGGGAACTGATAATGACACCTCCTCCAATTATACGCCACCAGATGATTTCAGGAGAAGTGGATTTCGCTATCAGAAGCTTCGTCAGGCAGCGCAGATCGGGACGGGTGTTTTCCGCGCCCACCGATGTTGTGCTGGACAACGATGTTGTGGTTCAGCCCGACGTTCTTTTCATCTCGAACGAACGCGCCGGGATTATCGGCGAGGCAAACATTCAGGGCGCGCCCGACATTGTTGTCGAGATAGTGTCGGAGAGTTCGGCGCATATCGACTTCGGCAGGAAAAAGAGGCTTTACGACCGTTACGGCGTTGCCGAGTACTGGATTGTCATTCCCGACGCCGAGGCGGTTGAGGTGTTTTCGAGAACCGAAAAGGGGCTTGTTCTAAGTCGCAGATACGAGAAATGGGAGAGCCTCGAATCCGGCCTGCTGGCCGGATTCAGGATGGAACTCTCGGAACTGTTTTAGCCGCGCTGCTGCTTATTTCGGCAATGTTGTCGTGGTGGTTGTGGGCGGCCCCGGCGGATCACATGCCGCGGCGTCAAACGTCGAGAATGTCCAGATTTTGGTTTCCTGCCCTACAAGCTCTATCGTGGCCGTGTAGGTCTTGCCGAATTCAAGCGCGGTCGAGGGTGAAATCGTTGCCTCTGTTTTGGCGTCGTTATAGACAACACTGAGCGGCACGTTCGCTGCGCCGTCCGAAAGCGTTATCTTGGCAGTGTCTGCAAGCGCCTGAGTGAGCGCGTCTGAAAATACAACCTTAACCTGAACATCGACAGGGGTGCATGTGGCTCCGTCAAGTGGATATACCGAGCTGAACCATGAAACCGGCTCGCCATTTCCACCATCCGGACACGCTGTCAGCGCAAAACAGAGCAACAACAATAATCCGGCGGTTATATATGGAAAACGATTGCTTGTCATGACAACACCCCTTAATTCGAAACAGCATCAATCATAAGTTGATGCGAATGTTCTGCCGGCACTTCATATGAAGTCGAGTGCTTCATGTCGATAACCGTTCCGGAATCCGGATCGGAGAGAATCAGTGTCAGGTTTGCTGGAATATCGGCGGTCTTCCACTTTATCGATATGGCATCGCTGTCTGACGGTTGCACCACAATCAGCCATGTTTTCGCGCTTCCCTGACGATATTGCCTGATGTCTCGCCAATATCTGCCGTCTTCCAGCGAAAGATGAGCGTCGAAACCCTCGGAAGTGAAAGCGGGCACGTCGTAATAGCCGTCGATTCCGTCAGTGGCATCCGCCCTCTGACCCAAATACACATTTATACCCGCGCTGCCCTGAGCTATGTTAAGTCTCATTTCCCATCCCGCAACGGCTCCGCCGTTGGCGGCTCCGGCGATGGCCGACGAGAAGGACAGTGCCGATACGATTATTGCGCTGCAAATGAAGCCGCTCGCTTTCATCGTGATACCTCTTTCGATAATTCATAGCAATGTCGCCCCTCATTATTATGTATAACGTCTTGGCGCGAACCACGCCAAGACGCTGTTACAATGCTTTTCGGATTATACACCCGTTTTCTTGAAGATCGGGTGAAGGCGAAATTAGCTGATCTTAAGGCTTATATCCGCCGCAGGCGCGGAATGGGTGATGGCTCCGGCTGAGAAGCCCGAATGTTCTGGTTAGAGTCGGCGCGAACGTTTACAAAAGCATCCATTGCGCGTACCACAACATCGTTGAGCGATATATTATCGGTCAAGGCTTTCAAGGTTGCCGCCTTGTGCAAGGCAGGAGGAATGCGGACGTTGAATTGCCCTTTCAATGGCTTTTGCGGTTCCTTGCCTACAGTTGCACAGGTTTCAACGTAATCGTCCACTGCCGCCTCGAATTCCATCTGCAATTCCGTAGGCGATGCCGCCTCGTATGTCACTAGATCATCGATGAACAGCAACTTTCCACGGCAAATCCTGCGAGTCATATCCAGCTCGGCGGTTCCCTCATATTCCTTGTATTTGAGAATATCCATGATTTCCTCTAAATAAGTCCGTTTGCCTTCAGATGTTCTCTCACATCCGCAATGCACCCCTTGTCAACGTTTGGTGACGGGTGCGGCGCATGGCATATAATCAAGGCGCCCTTGCCTTTATGAAAAAACTTTCTGCGCGAACCGCTACCCTTAAGCATGGTGTAACCTAAATGCTCCAGAACGCTTTTCAACTCGTCCCATTTGATGTCTAAGGCTGGCGGTGTCGCGTATAGCTTCTCCAGTGCTTTCCGATGTCTTGACATAATATTAACAGAGAATGCGGCTTACTGTAACTGTAAAATAGTTACAGTAAGCCATGGTGACGTTTAAGCCATGCGCCGTATCTTCATGCTTATATCCGCAGCAGGCGCGGAATGGGTGAGCGAGCCTGCCGAGATGTAGTTCACGCCGGTTTCGGCTATGGTGCGCGCGGTTGAAAGCGTCACGTTGCCCGATGCCTCAAGCGGAACGCGCCCGGCGGTGATTTTTGCAGCCTCGCGCATGGTTTCCGGGCTCATGTTGTCGAGCATGATGACATCTGCCCCGCAATCGAGCGCTTCGCGCAGTTGGTCGAGCGTTGCTACCTCCACCTCTATCTTGAGCATATGCGGCGCGCACGCCTTCGCGCGGCGTATTGCTTCGGCAACGCCCCCGCAGGCGGCAATGTGGTTGTCTTTGATAAGCACGGCGTCGAACAGGCCGAATCGATGATTATGTCCGCCGCCCACGCGGACGGCGTATTTTTCTAGCGCGCGAAGGCCGGGAGTGGTTTTCCGGGTGTCGAGGATTTTCACCGGCAGGCCGGAAACGGCGTCAACGTAGAGGCCGGTTAACGCGGCTATGCCCGAAAGCCTCTGCATCAGGTTCAAAATCACGCGTTCGGCAGCGAGCAAGGTTCGCGTGCTTCCGGAAAGCCGGGCTATAACCTCCCCGGCTTTTACCCGTGTTCCGTCATCGGCCAATACTTCGAGCGCAGCATCGCCGCCCGCCGCCTCAAGCACAATCGGCGCGAGCGGCAGTCCGGCAACGACCGTGTCGGACTTGGCCAGAATGGTTCCCTCCGAGCGATGATCCGCCGGAACGGTGCAGAGCGTGGTGATGTCGCCGCTTCCGATGTCCTCGGAGAGCGCGTTCTCGATCAGCCGGACTATGGCCGGGGTTATCGCAAGGTCATGCTCCAAACGCCCGAAGCCTTTCTATGCCGCCACGCAGCTTTTCGGCGCGTTCATTCGACTCGTTGAAACGCGCCTTTTCCTTCTCCACAACCTCGGCTGGCGCGCGTTCGAGGAAATCCTCGTTTCCAAGTTTCCGGTTGATAGCGGCAAGCTCCGCCTCGATTTTTTTCAGGTCTTTGTCCATCCGGGCGATTTCGGCTGCAACATCCAGCAGTCCGGCCAGCGGAACGTAAACCTCAACCGGCGGGCATACCTCGGTTGCGGCGTCGCGCGGTTTTTCGATGTCCGGGCCTGTCGTCAGATCGGCCCGCGCCAGCGCCTCGATCAAGGCGCGGCTTTCTTCAATTGTCTGCCGCGCCTTGCCGTCTGCCTTTATGAGCGCGTTCACCCGCTTCGACGGGGCGACGTTCATCTCGCCCTTTATCGTGCGGATCGCGTTTGTTGCCGCCATCACAAGCTCCATGCGCTCCTCGGCGTCGGCGTCGGTCAAGTTGTCGCCGGGCTGCGGAAACCGCGCGGTAACTATGCTTGAGCCTTCGTGCGGCAGGTTCTGCCATATCTCCTCGGTCATGAACGGCATGAACGGATGCAGCAGCCGAAGCGACGTCTCCATCACATGCGAAAGCGTGGCGCGTGTTGCGTCGGCGTCTCCAACCCCCTGCATCATCACCGGCTTGGCAAGCTCGATGTACCAGTCGCAGAATTCCTTCCATATGAACTGGTAGATCGCCCCCGCCGCGTCGTTGAAGCGGTATTGCGTCAGCGCATCGTTCACCTCGACAACGGTTGCGTTCAGGCGGCTTAAAATCCAGCGGTCAATCAGATTGAGTCTGGCATCGGCAATAGCCGGAACGGCCTTTCCCTCGTTGTTCATCATGATGAAACGCGAGGCGTTCCAGATCTTGTTGGCGAAATTCCGGTAGCCCTCGACGCGCTCTTCCGAGAATTTCACGTCGCGGCCCTGCGCCGCGAACGCGGTGAGCGTGAACCTGAACGCGTCAGTGCCGTACTTGTCGGCCATGGTGAGAGGATCAACCACATTTCCCTTTGATTTCGACATCTTCTGCCCCTGCGCGTCTCGCACAAGCGCGTGGATGTAGACGTCGTGGAACGGAACCTCGTCCATGAACTTCAGGCCCATAACGATCATCCGGGCCACCCAGAAGGTTAGGATGTCGAACCCGGTGACCAGAACCGACGTTGGATAGAAGGTTTTTAATGCCGCAGTGTCTTGCGGCCAGCCGAGCGTTGAAAACGGCCAGAGCGCGGACGAAAACCAGGTGTCGAGCACGTCCTCGTCCTGCCGCAGCTTCGCGCCGCCGCATTTCTTGCAGCTTTCAGGCGCAGTGCGCGCCACGTTGATCTCGCCGCAGGTTTCACAGTGCCATGCCGGAATGCGATGGCCCCACCATATCTGGCGCGAGATGCACCAGTCGCGGATGTTCGCCATCCAGATCAGGTAGTCGGTTTCCCATTTTTTGGGCACAATGCGGATTTTGCCGGACTTCACCGCCTCGATGGCCGGTTCGGCAAGCGGCTTCATGCGCACGAACCACTGTTTCGACAGATACGGCTCGATCACGGTCTTGCACCGGTAGCAGTGGCCCACGCTCATGCCGTGCTTCTCGGTTTTCACCAGAACGCCGCTTGTTTCAAGGTCGTTCAAAAGATTCTTGCGGCATTCGTAGCGATCCTGCCCGGCATATGGCCCGGCATAGGCCGACATCGTGCCGTCTTCCTTCATCACGATAATGGCGTGCAGGTTATGGCGGCGGCCCATCTCAAAATCGTTCAAGTCGTGCGCTGGCGTCACCTTCACCGCGCCGGTTCCGAACGATGAATCCACCTGATCGTCGGCGATGACCGGAATTTCGCGGTTAAGTACCGGCAGAATCAGGGTTTTGCCGACAAAGGCTTTGTAACGCTCGTCGTCGGGATGCACTGCCACCGCCGTATCGCCAAGCATGGTTTCGGGCCGCGTGGTGGCAACGGTTATCGAGCCGGAGCCATCTTTCAGCGGATATGAAAGGTGGTAGAGATTACCGGCGAAATCCTCGTGCTCAACCTCTATGTCGCTTAGCGCGGTGTGGCAGCGCGGACACCAGTTGATAACGTAATCGCCGCGATAGATCAGTCCGTCTTCGTAGAGCCGCACGAAAACTTCCCGCACAGCATCCGAAAGCCCTTCGTCCAGCGTGAACCGCTGCCTGTCCCAGTCGCACGAACAGCCCAGCCGCTTGAGCTGGTGCAGAATCCGTCCGCCGGAATGCTCTTTCCACTTCCAGACGCGCTCCACGAACTTCTCGCGCCCAAGATCGTGGCGGGATAGATTTTCCTTCTTTATCTCGCGCTCGACCACGTTTTGGGTGGCGATTCCGGCGTGATCCATGCCCGGCATCCACATGGCGTTATAGCCCGACATGCGTTTCCAGCGGACAAGAATATCCTGAAGGGTGTTGTTCAGGGCATGGCCCATGTGCAGAACGCCGGTTACGTTCGGGGGCGGGATGACTATTGAGTACGGCGGCTTGCCGCGTGCAACGTCATCCGCCGAAAAAAGCCCGTCTTCAAGCCAGCGGGCGTACCACTTCTCTTCGATCCCCGAAGGGTTGTAAACCTTTTCCATGTTATTAGTTCCGTGTTGCCGAAATTGCGCCCGCGAGGCGTAGTAGCCGGGCGGGCGCGATATGAGACTTTCTGGCGTGATCGTTTGGCGGGACGTTTATTTTCCGGCCCTGATCTTCCGTATCTCCTCGGCGATGATATTCTTGGCGATTTCCGGGATTACTTCCCACGTTACCTTCTCCACGCTTTCCTTGATTGTGCCGGGCAGCGAGGTGCTGATTATACCCTGAATGACGCCCTTCGTGCTCTCCGAGATGATCTCTGCTTCGCGGATTTTGGCGGCAACCGCGTCTTTCATGATTTCGTTGATCAACCGTTCGGACGCTTCGGGAATTATATCCCAAAGAATTCCTTCAGCCTTCGCCTTCAGATCGGCGATAAAATCGTCTGCAATTGCGCGGTTAACCGCCTCGCAGCCAAACGCCCGAACCTCGTTCATGGCGGTTGCCGCCAGCCCCTCGATCTCGGACTTGGAGGGAACGCGTGTGGCTATCTCCTCGCGTGCTATTGCGGTTATCGCTGAGGCGGTCGGAAGCGAGTCGGCAAGGGACGCCTTTACGGTTTCGGCCACGGTTTCGCGAATCATCGCATCGACATCCGCTCGCGTCGGAACCGAGGCGGCGATTGTCTCGCGAGCCATTGATAAAATTTCATCGCGGGTTGGCACCATAGCGATGATCTCATCGCGTTTCGGTAAATCCATCCCGGCGATGATTTCATCGCGGGTGGGAACTGCTATTCCGGCAACGATTTCATCGCGGGTGGGCAGAAGCGCGATGATTTCGTCGTGAGTAGGCACCATCGCGATGATTTCATCGCGCTTGGGCAAATTCATCGCCGCCAGTATTTCATCCCTGGTTATCGCTGGAGCAACAGGCGCTTCCTCTATCTGCTCCGCCGATTCAGCCTCGGCAAATCCGGCAAGCGCCTCGTTGACAGCTTCGCGCACCCATTGCATGATTTCGTCGCGGCTCATTGCAGGCATGGCGGCAGGCGCTCCAGCTACCGATGCCGGAGATATTTCAGCGGCTTTCTCCAGAATCGCCTCCTCCAGCTTCTCCAGTTCGGCCTCGATCTCGACGGATTCAGCAATTCCGGCTTCTTCATCAGTTTCGGCTGTTTCAAAAACAACAGGTTCTTCCGCAACCGCCTCGGCCTCGCCATCTTCCTCGACGGCGACCACCTCGGCATCGATCGCCCCGGTTTCGTCAATGGCCTCGACAGCTTCGACAATGGCCTCCATGAACGCAACCTCGGCTTCGGCCTGCTCGACCGAGAGCTCCGCCTCTTCAAGTTCAACCGCTTCCGCCGTTTCCTCCGCTTCCGCAACCGGAATCGCTTCCTCTGCCGGAGCCTCCTCGATGGCCTCGGCCACGGCAACAACCGGCTCTTCTTCCGCCTCCGCCTCAACAGCAAGGGCTTCCGCAATCTCCTCTTCCGCCTCAACCGCTTCCGCTATTTCCACAACCTCTTCCTCCAAAACTTCGAGGGGGACGACCTCCTCCTCCTCTTCAGCCTCGGTCAGCATCTGCGCCTCTTCCTCAGTGTCCAAAACAGTTTCAGCCTCGGTTACGGCGGAGATTTCGAACGTTTTGTCGGATTCGACCATCTCGCCGTATGCGTCAGACTCCACCGCATATTCAGTGTCGGCTTCGGTCATTGTGTCGAGTTCCTCGTCAGACTCGGTCATGCCTTCGATAACGGCATCGGCTTCAGCCGCGCCTGCAGGCACAGCTTCTGTCCAGTCGGATGCGCCGGATGCGCCTGCTTCGAATGCTTCCGAGAACGGTATCTCCTCCGCATCCCAAAGATCCTCGGTATCGCCGAACTCCTCGCCGTCGGAAACCAGATCTGGAACGTCCGTTCGTTCGTCTCCGGCTGTTGCCTGTGTTGCCGATCCGGATTCAGGCGCGAAGTCCATGGTTTCCGAACCCATGGTTTCAGAAACGGCCAATTCAGCCACCGGTTCGGTGCTGAGCCATTCACGCTGCTGCATTTCATCGGCAACCGCATATGGGGCTGCCGCGGACGTAGCGGCGGCTCCTTCAAACGACACTGTTTCGCCTGTTGTGAAAACCTCGCCCTCGGTTGCGGAAAGGAAATACTCGATCTTGTCCAGCAGGTCGTTTGTCTCGAACGGTTTGATAATGAAATCGTCGGCGCCGACGGAACGGGCAAGACCCTCATCGAATGACTCGAAAGCGCCGGCAAGCAGTATGACCGGGATGCCTCCTGTCTCGCGCCGTTCCTTGATCTTGCGGCAGAGCTCGTATCCGTTCATGCGCGGCATTTCTATGTCGGCAAGAACGATGTCCGGACGTTTTCTCTCAAGACTGTTCATGGCGGCGGAGCCGTCGCCGACCGATTCAACAATCGCATCCTCCTCCGAGAGGATTAGCTCGACCACCTTCTGGATTGTGATACTGTCGTCCGCTAGAAGTACCTTGTAGGCCATTGTTGATCCCCTTATAAATGTTTATGTATCTTGAGGGCGCGTAATAATCAGCGATTTTAACCGCTATTAATTTTGAAGTCAAACGAATTCGGGTGTCAAGAACCTCATCCGCCGCTTCCTCATCGCGATTACTCGATTGCATGTAACATCGCTATTGCATAACGCAACGCGCCCTGATTGCCCTGCCTGGCCCGGACATTTCGCCGCTCACTGCCCGGATTGATCGGTTGAAACCGGTTCGTGCGTTGCATATTGCATCGCAAGCGTCTTCAGTATCTGTGTCGGTCTCGAAAATAACTTATATATATCAATGTGTTGAGCCTTGGCAAGCATCTGGCACGCGGCTTGATATATATGCCGCACTGCCATTAGGCATGAGAGCTGATATGGATTTCAACGTTTGGAGGATGACATGAAAGGGATATTCAAGAAGTTCGAGACCGCGATGATGGCAACGGCGTTTGCCGAGGAGGGCGATCACAAGACAGCAGTCGAGATAATGCGCGGGGAGACATCCGAGGCAAAGGCTAAAAAAGTGGTCTTCAGCGACAAGACGAAGATTGCCGGAGCGCATGGCGCAAAAAGGGCCGGAGCCTGATCGTCCGGCATAAATCAAAGGGAGAATGAATAATCATATGGCAAAAGAACATTCCGGCAGGAAAAAGCCGGTGGGAAAGATGCTTCTAACCGGAGCGGCTGCAACAGCGCTCTACGCCGCGCTTCTGGGCAATCAGGAGATGATCAACGAAACCTTCGGCAAGGGCGGTATGAACGCCTTCCTGCCTATAATCACTGCATTCATATTCTCTATTGTACACGGCTCGTTCACGGGCAACTTCTGGACGGTACTCGGCATTGAGGCCAAACGCAAAAAGGAGAACAGGTAAAATGCACGATATTGCTGCGGAAGTTTCAAATTTCATAAATCTGGACGCCCTCACCATCATTTATCTTTTCGTTGTGGGCTTTGTGGGCGGTCTTGTAAGCGGATTCATCGGTTCGGGCGGGGCGTTCGTGCTTACCCCGGCCATGATGAGCCTTGGAGTTCCCGGCCTTGTGGCAGTGGCAAGCAACATGTGCCACAAGTTCCCGAAGGCGCTTGTCGGCGCGATCAAGCGCGCACGGTACGGGCAGGTTGATGTGAAACTGGGCGTTGTGCTGGGCGTTTCGGCTGAGGCCGGAGTGCTCTATGGCGCGCACATACAGGAGGCGATCAAGAAGGCTTATGGCGACGCCGGATCGAACCTCTACGTCAGCGCCGCGTTCGTTGTCATTCTCGCAGTCGTCGGCGGATTCGTGCTCAGGGACGCATGGAAAACTCACCGCTCCGGAACCACCAACGATGAGGAGAAGGCCACAAAGCTTGCCAAATGGGTGCAGTCGATCAACATCCCCGGCACGATGGTCTACTTCAAGAGCCTTGACGCGAAGGTATCGGTGCTGTTCACCATTCCGCTTGGCTTTGCCACCGGAATGCTTGCGGCAACCATCGCGGTTGGCGGTTTCGTCGGCGTTCCGTCGATGATCTACGTTCTTGGCGCTCCAAGCCTCATGGCCTCGGCCACGGAGCTTGTGATAGCGTTTGTTATGGGCCTTGGCGGCTCGTTCAAGTTTGCGATGCACGGACTGGTTGACATCCGTCTTGCCATGATTATCCTCGCCGGTTCCCTTTTCGGCATACAGCTTGGAGCCATCGGCACGACATACGTGAAGCCGTTCATGATCAAGCTGGTTATGGGCACAATCATGGTCATCGTTCTTTTCAGCCGCGGCCTGATGGTTCCGGTTTATATGTCGCAGCTTGGGCTTATCGCTAAAATCAGTGACGACACGGTGAAGATTCTCAAAAACACAAGCTTCGCCATAATGGGATTCGCGCTGATCATGGGAGCGTTTATCGTGCTCAAGGCCATGTGGCAGGGCAGGCAGGCTGAGCGCGCTGAAGCGGCGGTTGAAGCTCTGGCCCACGGCAAGTAATCATGATGGGCATTTACCGCAAGATACTGGTTGCCGTGAACGGTTCGGATGCGTCATTTCATGCGCTCACCGAATCGTTCCGGCTTGCCGGAAGCGAAAAAAGCTGGATAACCGCCGTGTCCGTTGTTCCGGCCTACGAGGGCGAGCTTGAACTGGCCGGAACCCGCGACATCATGGCCGCGCTGCGGAAGCCGTGCGACGTGGCGCTTTCGAAGGTGAAATCGCTGGCCGAAGCCGGCAGGATGCTGGTTAAAACCGTTTGCGAGGAGGGCGTTGTGTACGAGCGGATAGCCGATCTGGCAGATGCCGAAAACAGCGACCTCATCGTTCTTGGAGCGCGCGAAGGCGGGGCCGGGAGGCATCTCGGAAATACCACCTCCCGCGTTATCGGCCTGAGCCGTACCGATGTGCTCGTGATTCCGGAGCATTCAACCATCGGCCTTGGAAAAATCATGGTGGCAACAGACGGCTCGCGCTTCAGCCATGCCGCCACAGACCGGGCAATCGAGCTTGCCCGTGTCCACGGCGGGATGCTCACCGTAATTTCCGTGGTGGACGTACCCCCGGAGCTTCACGCCGAATCGCCCGGCACGGTGGACAAAATCATTGCGCGGGCGAAAGAGATTGTGGAGGCCGTGCGCGTTGAGGCTCAGTCTGCCGGGGTGCAGGCGGTTGCAACCGTGGCCGAAGGCGAGGCGCACGAGGTGATTGCCGCGCGCGCCGCCAAGGTTGGAGCCGAACTGCTTGTCATGGGATCGCACGGAAGAACCGGCCTGCGGCGTCTGCTGATGGGAAGTGTTACCGAAAATGTGATAGGAAACGCGCCCTGTCCGGTGCTGGTTGTGCGGTAGGTGGCGGATTCCGTGTTTAGCCTTTCTCAACAGCGGGCTTAAGCCCGCTGTTGACATCGTCATCCGGTTCCATTGCATTCAAATCGGTTACGGTTTCATTGCATTCAACCCGGCACGGCGTTACCATAACCCCCATGTTCATAAAAAGCACCAGCATACGCGGCAAGATCACCACAGGTTTCGTGATAAGCTTCCTGTTTCTGTTTCTTGTGGCGTCGGCGCTGTTTGCCGCGCTGTTGGTGATCGAAGAGCGAATCGAATTCTATTCGGTCATATCGCGGTTTCTGGACACAACGCTCGAAATGCGGCGGTATGAAAAGAATTTCTTTCTCTACGGCAAGCCTGAAGACATGAACGCGGCGCTTTCATACGCCGACGCAGCCGGAAAACTTATCGCCGGAAGCGCTGCGATGCATCCCCCGGCATCATCGCTTTCCGGCTGGCTGATGGTGTTTACAGACGGCGACACAATTGCGGAACTTCGGGATGCAAGCCCTGAAAAGACGCTCGCCCTTATAAATAAATACTGCGGGCTTTACAGGAAAGGCGGCGAAGTTGAGCGCGGGCCGGAGATCGAAAGCTCCATACGCGAGGCCGGGCGCGAGATCACCAGCATTGCCGAGCGGCTTGCCTCCGCCGAAAGCCGCAACATACACACCATGCTGATTTCCACCCGCCGGAGTATCATTGTAATGGTTGCGCTGTTCTTTCTTGGCACAGCTCTTATCGCGCGGGTAGTCTTGCGCGTGGCGCTCCGGCCACTCAAGGAGCTGGAAACGGGCATGAAAAAGATTGCGGCTGGCGATTACGAGATGCTGCCGGTAACTTCCCGCAACGACGCCATCGACTCGATGAACAGCGCGTTCAACCGCATGATCCGCGAGATTTTCGAACAGCGGCAGGAGATGATGCAGTCTGAAAAGCTGGCGTCGCTTGGCACGATGCTGGCCGGAATTGCCCACGAGGTGAACAATCCGCTGTCGAACATCTCCACATCCGCCGAGATACTTGAGGATGAGCTTGAAGGCGGCGAGCCGGAATACCGAAAGGAGCTTGTGGGGCAGATCATATCGGAAACCGACCGGGCCACCGACATCATCCGCACAGTGCTGGAGTTCACCCGCGAGCGCCGTTTCCAGAAGATGGAAACGAACCTGCTTTCGGCTGTGAAGGGGGCGCTGGTGCTGGCGCGGGGCGAGATGCCGTCGCATGTCTCGGTGAGCATCGACGTGCCTCCCGGCATCACTCTGGAGGCCGACCGGCAGAAGCTTTTCCAGGCGTTTATCAACCTGATAAAGAATTCGATTGACGCAATGCGGCCCGGAATCGGCGAAAGCCGGATCACGATCACAGGCCGCGAGGCTGGGCCGGACATTGTGGAAATCGTATTTTCAGACACCGGCGAGGGCATATCCGAACATCTGCTCGACAAGGTGTTCGACCCGTTTTTCTCCACCAAGGACGTGGGCAAGGGAACCGGGCTTGGGCTGTATCTCACCCATCAGATCGTGGAGCAGCACAGCGGAACCATAAAAGTGGAAAGCGGTTCGGGAACCGGCACGAAGGTGACTATCCGGCTGCCGAAACATGCGAGGCAGCTTTAGGATGGAAAACGCGGCAAAACTGCTGATAATCGACGATGAGCGCATCGCGCTGAAAAATCTGGAACATGTTCTTGCGAAGGAGGGCTACGAGGTTGCGACGGCGTTGAACGGCCAGCTTGCGCTTCGGCTTCTGCGGGAACAGCCCTTCGACGTCGTTCTCACCGACTTGAAGATGGAGAAGATCGACGGGATGCAGATTCTGCGCCGATGCAAGGAACTCTATCCCGACATCGAGGTGATAATGATAACCGGATACGCCACGGTTGAAACAGCCATAGAGGCGATGAAGCACGGCGCGTATCACTACGTGGCCAAGCCGTTCAAGCTTGATGAAGTGCGCAAGGTTGTGCGCGAGGCAACCGAAAAGGTGGCGCTGAAGCGAGAGAACAGGCATCTGCGCGAAAGTCTCGAAACCATCCGGGAATCGGGCGAGATCATAACTCAGGATCCGGTCATGCTGCGCGTGCTCGACACCGCGCGCGACATCGCCCCGACAGACTGCAACGTGCTTGTGACCGGCGAATCGGGAACCGGCAAGGAGCTTGTGGCCCGCTACATACACCGGCACAGCAAGCGCGCGCCGTCCACTTTTCTGGCGATAAACTGCGGCGCGTTTTCGGAAGAGCTTCTTGCCAACGAGCTGTTCGGCCATGAAAAGGGAGCTTATACCGGCGCTGCGCTGTTGAAAAAGGGGCTTGTTGAGATGGCCGACGGCGGCACGTTGTTTCTTGACGAGATCACGGAGATGAGCCCGTCGATGCAGGTGAAATTCCTGCGCGTGATCCAGGAAAAGGAGTTCATCCGGCTGGGCGGAAACGAGCCGGTGAAGGTGAATGTGCGGTTCATCGGAGCAACGAACAGAAGCATTCACGAGGCGGTTGAAAGCGGCGAGTTCCGGCAGGATCTCTACTACCGCATGAACGTTGTCACCATTCCGCTTCCGCCGCTTGCCGACCGCAAGGGCGACGTTCCGATGCTGGCGTATCATTTCCTGAAGAAATACGCGGCTCGTATGGGCAGGAACATGAACGAAATATCTGAGGATGTGATGCATATCCTCAATACATACAACTATCCGGGAAACATACGCGAGCTGGAAAACATCATCGAGCGCGGCGTTGCGCTGGCAAAGGGAATCAGGCTGGAGACGGCGCATCTTCCCGACGACCTCAAGCGGATCGGCATCAAGGTTTTCCGGAAGCAGGCGGGACGCATTCCGTCGCTTGACGATCAGGAAAAGTCGTACATCCAGTGGGTGTTGAACGAGGTTGACGGCAACCGCTCCCGCGCGGCCTCGGTGCTGGGCATCGACCGCGTGTCGCTTTGGAGAAAGCTCAAGCGCTACGGGCTGGAGGCGGAAGAGTAAGTGAAAAAGAAGAGTAATAAATTCGAAGACCTGATGACCGCCGTTGCGTTTGCGGAGGCTGGCGACACCGACACCGCGCGCGGTCTGGTCGGCGACGCGTTCAATGGCCGTTCACTTACGGCAGCCGACGCCATGGAAGCGGCGGCTTTTGCCGAGGAGGGTCTTGCGGATCATGCGCGGCGGATTGTGGCGGAGCGGCGAGGCGCAAACGGCAGGCTGCTTGTTATAACCGGCGATGAGGGCTTCAACGAATCCATCATCGAACATGCCATAGGCATGGCCGAGCGCATGAACTATGGCATAGCGGCCATGAGCATCACTCCGTCGGGGAAAGGCTTGCGCTCGCTTGTTGGAGGCGCGTCCGCAAACCGGAACGATGCGGAATCGGCGAGGGAAGCGTTCAGGAAGAAGGCCGAGGAGCGCAACATCCCGTTTTCGTATGTGGAAAAAAGCGGCGATCTCGAAAAGGCCCTCCGGGAGATCATGCGCGAGTTCAGACGGATAGCGTTCATCATGGCCCGGCAGGGGCGCGGGTTTGCGAAATCGCTTGCCAGGGCAAGCATTCCGGTGTTTTATCTGGCCGACACGTAGAGGCTGCCGCGCAAATCATTTGCCTGTCCAAAATATGGACTTTTGGGCCGCCGAACTGGTACTGTAATCCGCATAAACGGTGGCTAAATACAGAAATATTCCGTTTCAGCCGGATTGTTTTCCGCGAGTTACACTAATGAGTTGCGGCGGTATTGCGCGCCATGCCTACGCAGTTTGCGTTTGCCTGAGTTGCGTGTATTGGTGTACATTTCTGTATTGTCTTGACTATCGGTGAAACGTACATATGAATGGAGGGCATTAAATGGGGATTCGGAAATTTTCAACACTTCTGCTGGCATTCTCGCTTTTTCTGGTCTTGCCCGCTTGCGAAAACAAGGACAAAAGCAAGCTTGAGCATTACAACAAGGGGCTGAGCGCTTTCAAAAGCGGTGACAACAACACCGCCATTATCGAGCTCAAGATTGCGCTTGAAAAGGATCCGAACTATTTCGAGGCAAGATATTATCTGGGAAATGCCTACCTGAACACCGGAAAATACGAATCTGCAGAGCGGGAATTGAAGAAGGCAGTCAAGCTGAACCCGTCGTTCGGCGACGCTCTTCTGCCGCTTGCCAGGAGCCTCCATGCCGAAAACAAGCTGGATGAGGCGCTTGAGACGGTGCAGAAGCGTCTCAAGGGCAGCCCTCAGGATATCGACGCCGTCGAAGTCGAGGCGATGATCCGTGCCGACAGAAACGAGATAAAGGAGGCGCGCAGGCTGCTGGATGATGTTTTGGCGAAGGAGCCGAAGCGAATGACCGCTTATCTTGTTCTGGGCGGTCTTGCCTTGAAAGCGGAGGCGCTTGATGAGGCGCGTCAGGCATTCCTTAAGGCTGCCGAGCTTGGCGGCAAGGATGTTCGCCCCTATTTCAGTCTTGCTTTGGTGGAACGTAGACGGAACAGTGATGACAAGGCTATAGAATATTTCAACAAGGTTGTCGAGCTTGATCCCAAAAACATTACTTCCATGACAGAAATTGGCATGATTCGCATTACCCAGAACAGGCTTGACGATGCGATGAAGGTTGCCGAGAAGATTCTTGTTGTCGACAAGGACAGGACGGAGGGCTACTACATTCGCGGTGTTGTGAATGTCCGGAAGGGCAAGCCTGCCGAGGCTATAATCGATCTGCAGAAGGTTTTGAGCGTAAGCCCAGGTCATGCAGCGTCAAATTTCTTTCTTGGACAGGCGCTTTTTGAGAAGGGCGAGAACGAGCAGGCTATCACCGCGCTCCGGAAGGCGCGCGAGGAGGGTGCCGGAATGTATCAGCCGGATGTGATGCTATCCATGATATACGCTTCCAAGGGGTATGCCGATGATGCGGTTACCGCTGCAAAGGCTGCCGTCCAGAAGGCTCCGAATGTTGCGGTCACCCATCATGCCCTGGGTGGAGCGTACATGATCAAGAATGAATACGATCTGGCTTACGCAGAGTATCAGAAGGCAACCGAACTCGATCCCAACTTCAGCGACGCCTACCTCCAGAAGGGCGCCTTGCAGCTCAAGGCCGGCAAGGGCGACGCCGCTGCAATGCGCGAGTTCGACGCCGCCATCAAGGTCGATCCCAAAAATGTTAGGCCGCGTCTTACAGCCGCGGTATTTCAGTTGCAGCAGGGGCAGTTCTCCAGGGCGGTTGAAACATGCCAGAAGGGCATGACCGGCGACACCTCGGACGCACTTCTATACAACATCATGGGCATGGCCCAGATGGCCATGAAGGACGATGCCGCAGGCGTTAGGAGTTTTGAGAAGGCGATAGGCATGGCTCCGAAATTCGCAGCTCCGTATCAGCACCTGGCGGAGCATTACATGGCGAAGGGCAGCGTGGAAAAGGCTGTGTCGCAGTTCGATGCGCTTGTCAAGGCAAACCCGCAGGACATGAGGGGAGTGCTTGCAGCAGCCGCTCTTTATGAGCGTCTCGGCAAGACAGACAAGGCCAGGGAACTCTATCAGACGGCCAAGAATTCCGGTGCTGCTCAAGGTTACATCGCTCTTGGCGCATTCTATGCCAGAAGCGGAGATACCGGCAAGGCCGAGGACATGGCCGACGAGCTTCTGAAAAAGGAGCCGGACAATCTTTCAGCCCGCGATTTCAAGGGAATGCTCTATTTCCAGAAGAAGGACGAGGAAAAGGGCAAGAAGGAATTTGAGGATATCAAGCGCGCCAAGCCCGATCAACCGATAGGTTACACCCGTTTGGCCGCCGCGTATGAAGCGACCGGCAACCTGGATTCGGCCATAAGGGAGTTGAAGGAAGCCGCGCGAGTTGCTCCGAAGGACAAGCAGGTTTTGGGCCAGATGGCCGCTGTGCAGCTTAAAAAGGGTGATTTCAGCTCCGCCTCGGCAACCGCCGATTCGCTGATAAAGATGGCTCCGGACAACGGTATGGGTTACTACCTGAAAGGACTGTCTTATCTTGGCATGAAACGCGAAGACGATGCGCTGAACTACACGCTCAAGGCGGAAAAACTGTCGCCGGGAAACGGGCAGATAAAGATGACGATAGCCGGAATCCAGGCGTCGAAGGGCAAGTTTGACGATGCGCTGGCAACTTATCATGAAACGGCTCGCACAATTCCCGGATCGGCGGGCCTTGTCAACTACAACATGGCTGTTGTGCTTGAGAAAAAGGGCGACAGGAAAGGCGCTATAGACTATTACCGCAAGGCAATTGAGGCGTCTCCCGACCACGTTCTTTCCCTGAATAATCTGGCCTTCATATATGCGGATACGGATACCAAGACAGATGAAGCGGTTAAAATGGCTGAAAAGGCATTGAGCAAGGCCAAGGGAAACGCGGCGCTGTCGGATACTCTCGGATGGGCTCTTTACAAGGCAGGGAAGGTGGACGATTCGCTTGCTCATCTGCAGACGGCGGCTTCGGCCATGCCGGACAACCCGTCCGTGCAGTATCACCTCGGCGTGGCGTTGCTGTCCAAGGGCAAGAAAGATGAGGGCAAGGCAGCGTTGCAGAAGGCGCTTAAAACGCCCAGGTTTCCTGAGCGAAAGGCAGTCGAGGGCTATCTGGAGCGAATGTAGCGCTGCTGAACGTTCTCAAGACGGATCAATGTTGTACCGAATGGTGATAACATGGGCAATGTAATGAATAAACTGTCTGCTCTTGCATATCTTTTCCTGCTGACAGCGGCCATATTGGCCGGGATGGCGGATCCTGTCTGTGCCGATGACTTTGTTCTTGGCCCTGAAGACATCATTCAGATTTCCGTATGGGGCAACCCGGATCTTGGCGTCACAGTTCCGATCAGGCCGGACGGCAAGATATCCATTCCCCTTGGCGGCGACATGCAGGCTGCCGGCAGAACCGCATCCGACCTGCGAAACGTGCTGACACAGGAATTGCGCAAGTACATTAAAGATCCCTGGGTGTCGGTTGTTGTAACAGCAATAAACAGCACAAAGGTATATCTTGTCGGGAACCACCCATCGGCAGGCGCCATTCCACTGCGAAGCAACATGACCGCGCTTCAGTTTCTGGCCCAGTTGGGTTCCTTCGACAAGATGGATCTTGAGAACGCGTACATAATCCGTAATCATGTGAAACTCGAAGTCAACCTTAAGAGCATTGTGGAGGGTTTGCTGCTGAACGATGACTTCGCGCTGATGCCGGGCGACATAATACGAATAAACTTGCTGGAGCCCACCAAGACAAAGATTACGGTGATTGGAGAGGTTGCCAAACCGGCAAACATTATATTCCGATCGGGAATGACAATCCTCGATGCCTTGCTGGATGCCGGATGGGTTACCGAGTACGCGAATCTCAAACGCGTTCTGGTGGTTAGAAAGGGCGAGAACGACGCAAAGGAAACCATCGAGGTGAATGTTGCGGAGGTTACAAAGGGAGAGAACCTCAAAAGCAATATTCTTCTTGCGCCGGGTGATCTCATAATTGTCAAGGAAAGGGTGTTCTAGAACGTGGCGGGCGAGGAAAAACAATCGCAGTTCGATATCAGAAAGTATCTGGGCATAATTTATCATTGGCGCACGCTTGCGATACTGCTGTTTCTCGTGATCCTTACTGCCGTGACCGTCAAAAGCTATCTCGACAGGAACGTGTATGAGGCAAAGTCCCTGGTGCTTATCGAGAAGGCGCAGATCCTTGCACCGCTTCTTCAGGGCATGGCTGTAGACTCACGTTCAACAACGTTGCTGCGCACTATCCGGCAGAACATGCTGAGCCGCAATATAGTTGAAAAGGTGATAAAGAAGCTCGATCTTGACGCTGAGATCAAAAACGAGGCGCAGTACCAGAAACTCATCGAGGATATACAGAAGACGGTTACGATTCAGGTGCAGGGTACGGATCTGTTTGAGGTTTCATATCAGCATACCGATCCGAAGAAGGTGCGCGACATAGTCAACGCACTGGTCAGCTCCTATATCGAGGAGAACATGGGATCGGCCCGCGGCGATACGCACAAGGCGCTCGACTTCATACAGGAGCAGATACGGGTTTACCAGGACAAGCTGGAAGAGTCCGACAAGCAGCTCAGGGAGTTTAAGGAAAAGCATCCGGGAGTCGTAACCTTCGATCAGGGGGCGATAGCCGAACGCATTCGTACAGCCAAGGTTCAACTTGCCGAGCAGGAACTGGAGCTGAAGGGATTGAGCAAGGAGAAGGAAAGCCTTGAGGCGCAGTTGCGGGGCGAGAAGCCGACTTCCGTTACCTTCACCACGCGTCAGTTGTCCACGCATCAGACACGTCTGAACGAGGCGAGGTCACGTCTTAACGCCCTGCTTGGCCAATATACCGAGATGCATCCGGAAGTTGTCAAGCTCAAGGGCGAAATTGCCGAACTCGAACGTGCCGGAAAGGAATCGCCGGAAATAAAGGAGGGTTCGGCCAGCGAGGAGCAGGTTGGAGTAAATCCGATATATCAGCAGATCAAGGAGCGCCTGGCAACCGCGCAGTCCAATATTGATTTGCTGAAAACCCGGCTTTCAGAGAGGCGCTTGCTGGTTGCGCGAGACGAGGACACGCTTTCGAATATTCCCAAGGAGCAGGAGGAACTGGCAAGGCTTACGCGTGGACGCGAGGTGCATCAGTCCATGTATGACACCCTGATGGCCCGCATGGAGAGCGCCAGGGTGTCGAAGGCCGTCGAGGAGGCCGACAAGGGCGATTCATTCAAGGTGGTGGATCCGGCGATTCTGCCTGTCAGCCCGGTCAAGCCCAACCGTGTTGCCGCCATACTGCTTGGCTTTGCACTAGGCATCGCCGGTGCAATTGCAGGGCCGATAGGTCTGGACGTTCTTTTCCCGACATTTCACGATGTCAAGGGAGTAGAGGAAAACCTGGGGGTGAAGGTGATCGGTGTGGTGGGCCAGATGCGGTTCGGCCCCGAATATGTCAGCCAGCGCAGACGCTTTAACTGGTTGGTTGGAGCGTCCGGCATGTATGTGCTGATAATTCTTTTGTTGCTGGCAAGGGAATTGTATATCCGTTTAACCGGCAAGACGCTTCTTTTTTAGAATACGGATCTGAAGTCCACCATTAAGGAATAAGAAATAATGAGCCGCATTGAGAAGGCGCTGGAAGAGGCTTTAAAGCTCAGGGAGGAAAAAAGGGAGGTTCCGCGTCCGTCGCCGAAGCAGCATCCCCCCACTGTTGTGACGACCGTGCGGGAACGCGAGCCGCTTGTCGTTGGAACGCGCAAGCACGAATTCCCCGATGTCCAGACGGTGTTTGATCCGTCCACAGCCTCGCCGTTTCTGGTTTCCATTCATCAGCCACGCTCCGTTTACGCGGAGCATTATCGCAAGATACGTTCAAGCCTGCTGTCGAAGACAAGGCAGGGGCAGGGAAGCACAATCCTGCTGACCAGCTCGATCATGGGAGAGGGCAAGACGATAACGTCGCTTAATCTTGCGGTTGCGATGGCAAAGGGTGTCGATCACACTGTTCTGCTGGTTGATGCCGATCTGCGGCGTCCGGCTGTGTCGAGATATCTTGGCATCGAGTCCGGACGCGGCCTTTCAGACTATCTTGCAGATGAATCCGTCGATCTTTCAAATCTGCTCGTCAAGACAGGCATCGGCAAGCTTGTGCTTCTGCCGGCAGGAACTCCGATGGAAAATCCGTCGGAATTGTTGACATCCATAAGAATGAAGGAACTGATTGCCGAACTCAAAAGGCGTTACCACGACAGATACATTGTTTTCGACGCCGGGCCGCTTCTCCTGTCGGCTGAGTGCGCCACGCTCGCTTCATGGGTGGATGGTGTCATATTCGTTGTGCAGGAAGGCCGCATACATCAGAAAACCGTTCAGCAGGGCTTTGAACTCATTAAGGACTGCAATCTGTACGGCGTGGTGATGAACAACGTGAATCGTTTTGCCATGCCTGCCGCCAAGCTTGCGTCATACGGGTATGAATACGGTTACGGATACGGCTCGTCATACCACAGTCTTGGCGCCGGCGCAGATGGTGGAGGAGACGAGGAGCACAGCCGGGACGTTGAACCGGAATAACCCCGGATCATGATTAGCTCTGGGGGAGGAAGACGAGATGAGGGAATCTGAAGTGACTTTGCCGGCAGGGAGCCGATGGATGCCGCTTGCCCGGATCATTATTGCGATGACCTTCGCGCTCCTGTCGGTGGTATGCGTTGAAGCAGCTTCCGACGATTCCGGCGCAACAATTGCGGCAGGTCCTGATGCCGTCGAGATGGCTGATGCGGTAATGCCTGCAATAAGGCTGGATATAGAGGAAGAGTACAATGACAACATTTATCTTGTCGATAGCGGTAAAAACAGCGATTTCATAACAAAAACATCACTCGTGTTTGGCTGGAAGCGTAGAGACCCGGTATGGAATTTTGATTTCAACTACAGGCCTTCATACTCTTATTATGCGGACAATCACGAAAGGGATGAACTCAGGCATGCGGTTACGTTTGTGGGCGGTGTTGCCATTGTGCGTGATCTGCTGTTTTTCGATGTGACGGACAATTATCAGCGGATTACGCTCGATACGCGCCGAAACACCATGGGCGTCAGTGATTTTGTGGGTCAGACGGATGCAAATGAATTCGTGCTGCATCCATACTTGAAACGAAATCTTCCGGATCTGGGAGTGGTGGAAGCCGGATACAAATATACCAATGCCGAAAGCAGTGAGGTAACTGCTACCGACCGGCAGTCGCATGTGGCCGACGTAAAGGTCGATCTGTCATTCGGCAAGCGGCTGGGTATGGAAGCTCTTTACAGGTACAGGAAGGAGTTGGCCGACAATACCTCTTACGACTATGACTCGAATTACTTCGGCATGGTCGTAGATTACTATTTTACCCCGGCGGTTCTGGCGAAGGCCGGAGTTGGAGTCGAGCATATCAAAACCGATCTGGACACCAGCGGACAAGGCACCTTATGGTTAGGGGCTGTCGGCTACAAGCCGGCGGAATCGCGCGAATTGGCGTACGCATATGAACAGTCGTATGCCAACGCAACCACGCTTGGCGTCTACAAGATCGGTCGGCACAGGGTGGCGCTTTTGTTCGGACGTCGCGCGAAGTTTCATGTGGAACTGGAATCGAGGCTTGAGGAATATCTTCAGGAGGAACGCCGGAACCGGATAAACGCCATGAATGCGTCCATGGCGTTTACCGTATCGAGAAACATTGAGGCGAAAATTACCGGCGGGTACGGCATATCCGAATATGATCCTGAAAATGAGACGGTCAGGCGTTTCTCTGCCGAAGTTTCGGGCCGATGGAACGCATCACGCTATCTGGCTTTTCGAGCCATGTGCCGCCACGTCGATGATGACTCGAACGCAGCCGGAAGGGGATTTGTTAACAATATTGCCATGGTTGGTGTTAATGCCGAATTCTAGCAGGCGGAACAATCGGATTTATTTGTCGCAACTGAAACGAAAATAATGGAAAGCCGGGTATAACCATGTACGAGGAATATTTTGGATTCAGCAACAAGCCGTTTCAGATAACACCGGATCCTGAATTCCTGTATCTGAGCAAGACGCACAAGAAGGCGATGAATTACCTGAATTACGGTATACGTGAGAATTCGGGTTTCATCCTGATCACGGGCGAGATCGGAACAGGCAAGACCACGATCATCAGGAGCATGATGAAGGCGCTTCCGGGCAACGTGCATCTTGCCCGGATAAACAACACAAGGGTCGATTCCGATCTCCTCATATCGATGATCAACGACGAATTTGGCCTTGGAACATCGGGCAAGGGCAAGATCGAGCTGCTTCGAGACCTGAACGATTTCCTTATCAATCAATATGCGGAGCGCAACCAGTGCGTGCTTGTCATCGACGAGGCGCAGAACCTCTCAAGCGATCTGATCGAGGAGGTGCGCCTGCTTTCCAACCTTGAAACAGACAAGTCGAAGCTGTTGCAGATAATTCTTGTCGGACAGCCGGAGTTGAGGGCAACGCTGTCCCGCCCGGAGCTTGAACAGCTTTCACAGCGAATAACCGTGAGCTGCCACCTGCGCCCGCTTGTCGAGGAGGAACTGGAGGGTTACATCCGCCATCGCATGGCCGTGGCCGGAAACGCAACTGCCGTCAGCTTCGAGCCGGGCGTAATATCGGAAATATTCAAGTTCAGCGGCGGAAGACCAAGGCTTATAAATGTGATATGCGACTATGCGCTTCTGAGCGCCTTTACCGATCAGGTGAAAATCATAGGGCTCAAGCAGATACGCGAGATTGTCGATGAGCTGGCCGAAGAAAAGCAGTCTACCGATACGGTTGTCGAGAAGGAAGTCGTCGGACGCGAGCGCACCGTGCTGGTTGGCGATATCGAGTCGATAAAGGAGCGTTTGACGCGCCTTGAAATGATGATGAGCGGGCTTGGCATGGCGCTTCTGGACAAGTTTTTGAAAGGGCCTGAGCCGAGCGGGCCTGAGGCCGAACCGCTTTCAGGCATGCAGGCGGTGGAGAATTCCCTCATGGAGCTTCTTGAACGCAAGCGGTCGCGTATTGCTTCGAAGTCGATGGAGGTTGAGGCCGAGAAACTTCGCCTCGAAAGGGAACGGCGCGAAATGGTCGAAAAAGAAAGACGCCTGCGGCTTCAATCACGCGATAATTAACGGAGTTGAATAATGTGCATTGATTCGATCAGGGTGCAGCTTGCATCATCACCCCGCAAGTGGGTCGTAACAGGAGTGGCGGGTTTTATCGGGTCGGCCCTGCTTGAGGAGCTGCTCAGGCTTGGCCAGACGGTGGTCGGCCTCGACAACTTCGCCACCGGCCACAGCCGCAATCTGGAAGATGTCCGCAAGCTTGCGGGCGATGAGGCGTGGCAGCGGTTTACATTCATGGAAGGCGACATCCGCTCGCTCGATGATTGCCGCCGCGCCTGCGAGGGCGCCGATTACGTGCTGCATCAGGCGGCGCTCGGAAGCGTTCCGCGCTCGATAAACGATCCGATAACGACCAATCAGGCGAACATCGACGGTTTCCTGAACATGCTCGTGGCAGCCCGCGACGCAAATGTGAAGCGTTTTGTGTATGCCGGTTCATCCTCGACATATGGCGACCATCCTGCGCTTCCGAAGATGGAAGACACAATTGGCAGGCCGCTATCACCATATGCGGTCACGAAGTATGTTAACGAGTTGTACGCTGATGTTTTCTACCGCACCTATGGGATGGGGTGTATCGGGCTACGCTATTTCAACGTGTTTGGCCGGAGGCAGGATCCAAACGGAGCCTATGCTGCGGTGATACCTCGCTGGGTTGGCGAGATGCTCGACGGCAAGTCGCCGGTCATAAACGGCGACGGCGAGACGAGCCGCGACTTCTGCTACATAGACAATACGGTGCAGGCGAACATTCTTGCGGCGGTGGCCGACAATCCCCAGGCAGCGAATCAGGTTTACAACGTGGCGTTCGGCGGACGCACAACACTGAACGAGCTTTTCCGGGTGATACGGGACGGGCTTTCGCAATACAGCCCCGAAGTAGCGTCGATCGAACCTGGATACGGCGATTTTCGGGCTGGTGACGTAAGGCATTCTCAGGCCGACATCTCGAAGGCGCAGCGCCTTCTTGGCTATCGTCCGCGATACGACGTTTACAACGGCATGACCGAGTGCATAGGTTGGTACGCAAAGCACATCCGCACGTGGGGCGGACAGGGCGGATGACAACAGCCGATTCTCCTCGTTCCGGAAATGGAGCAATTCTGATAACAGTCGATGTGGAAGACTGGTTTCAGGTGGAGAATTTCAAGGGCTGCATTCCTTTTGATAGCTGGCCGCAGCGTGAGCTGAGGGTTGAGCGTAGCACGCATGAGCTGCTTGAGTTCCTTGGCAGGCATGACGTGCGGGCTACTTTCTTCGTGCTGGGCTGGCTCTGCGACAAAATGCCAGGCCTTCTGCGCGAGATACATGCGCACGGCCACGAGATTGCATCGCACGGCCACGTTCACGAGTTATGCACCAAACAGAGCCCGAAGGAGTTGAGGCGCGATCTTGCCGATTCCAAAAAAGCGCTGGAGGACACCGTCGGCGTTCCGGTTAAAGGCTATCGCGCGGCAAGCTTTTCGATAACCGACGATGCTGTTGCGGCACTTGCCGAGTGCGGTTACACATACGATTCCAGCTATAACTCATCGGGTGTGAACGAGCGGCACGGAAAGATTGCCATGCCGCAGGCTGGAGATTCCGGCAAAACCGGCGGCATCGCCGTCGGTCTGCCAAGCGGCATCCGAGAACTGCCTATCAGTAATCTGAAAGCGGCAGGGCGGATAATCCCGTGGGGCGGCGGCGGATATTTTCGCCTGATTCCATCGCCGCTGTTTCGCGCCGGGGTCAGGTCGATACTGGATGATTGCGGCGCGTACCTGTTTTACATGCACCCGTGGGAGATCGATCCAGGACAGCCGAGGGTGAGCGAGGCGTCGGCGATGTTCCGGTTCATGCATTATCTGAATCTTGATCGGACGCTGAAGAAGCTGGGGTCTTTTGTAACGGGTTTTAAAGATTGCCGGTTCATTACATGCGCGAAGTATCTCGATGGTTTGGGGAGTGCGCCGGTCTGATACCGGACGGCGTTAATAAATAACAGACAACGAAGGAGCCTGAAGGTAATGAGTGAAGAAATTCGCAGGCAGAAGAACTTTTGGGATGCGGAGCAGGAAGCGTTCGATTCGATTTACAGCCGAAAAAAGTCCGGTTTCCAGAACTTTCTGGACTCGGTGTTCCGCAAGGATATGTACGAGCGTTACGAGTTCACGATGAAGCATTCGGAGCCGATAAAAGGCCGGTCATTTCTCGACGTAGGCTGTGGCACCGCCAGATACTCGGTGGAATACGCAAAACGCGGCGCGGCCCGCGTGGTGGGGCTCGACATATCCGACAGCATGATCGACACGTCCAAGAAACACGCCGCCAGCAGCGGCGTGGCGGACATCTGCGAGTTTCTGAAGGTCGAGCTTTTCCAGTACAAGCCGGAGAAGAAGTTTGATGTGTCCATTGGCATTGGACTGTTCGATTACGTCAGCGAGCCCCTGCCGCTGATAAAAAGCATGGCCGCGCTAACGTCAGACCGCGTGATCCTTACGTTTCCGCGGCTGTTCACATGGCGTGCGCCTGTAAGGAAGATTCGCCTTGGCCTTCGCAAATGCGACGTCTATTTCTTCACCAGAAAGCAGATACACAACCTGATGAAAGACGCCGGATTCGCGCGGGTCGAGATCGAAAAGGTTGGCAAGCTCTTCTGTGTTGTGGGACATGTCGGCAAGGCATGATGCCTGTTGCCGAAGCATTGCTATGGGTGTCGATGTTTCTGGTCGCGCACACATATTTCTTCTATCCGGCCCTGCTTGCGTTTTTGCGGGGCCGGTTGAGGAAGCCGGTGGCGCAGGCGGACATCACGCCGTCGGTGTCGCTGTTGATTGCCGCGTATAACGAGGAAAAGTGCATACGCGGAAAGATAGAAAACTCACTGGCTCTCGATTATCCGAAGGAAAGGCTTGAGATCATCGTGGCGTCCGACTGCTCGTCGGACGCCACAGACGACATTGTGCGCGAATACGCGGACAGAAACGTGAAGCTTTCGCGTCTCGATCACCGTGGCGGAAAGACGGTGGCCCGCAACCATGCGGTCACGCAGGCAACAGGCGACATCCTTGTTTTTTCCGATGCGCCCACGATCTACCGCCCGGACGCGATTCGCAAGCTGGTGCGGAATTATGTCGATCCGTCAATAGGTTGCGTGACCGGCGAGGTCATCTACACAAACGACGAAAACTCGGCGGTTGGTGAGGGCGGCTCGCTCTACTGGAGATACGAAAGCTGGATCAAGAGGATCGAAAGCGACATCGGCTCGGTTTTGGGCGCGGCTGGGTGCATATATTCGATGAGGCGCGAGCTTTACATGCCTTTCAACGAGGGGGGCGGTTTGACGCTCGATGACGATTTCCTTACGCCGCTGAATCTGTACACCATGGGCTTCCGCTCGGTGATGGACGAGGAGGCTATTTCGATAGAAAAGGCGTCGAAGGGGCGCGACGAGGAGTTTCGCATGAGAAGCCGCGTGATAACGCGGGCGATTTCAGGGCTTGTTTTCATGCGCCGGATACTGAATCCGTTTAAATATCCGCTCTATTCCTTCGAACTGTTTTCGCACAAGATACTCAGGTGGGCCGCGCCGGTCTTCATGATCGCCGCGCTGCTGGCCAATATTCCGCTTGCAATCTGGCCGGATCATGGGCCGGAATATGGGGCGAAGTATGCGGCGCTGCTTGGACTGCAATGTTTTTTCTACGGCTCGGCGCTTGTCGGGCTGGCGATGGACAGGCTTGGGCTGCCGAAGGTGAAGCTGTTTTACGTTCCGTATTACTTCTGCGTTGTAAACGGCGCGGTATTAAGCGGAGTCTGGAAATTCATGATCGGCAGGCGCGACCGCGTCTGGACGCCGATAAGATAGGGGAGGGCGAAGTGGAAAAAAAGAGAGTGCTGATGCTTCTGCCGAACGGCTTCGACCCGGATCCTCGCGTGCATCACGAGGCCCGTTCGCTGGTTGGGGCAGGTTACGACGTGACCATTCTGTGCTGGGACAGGGAACTGAAGCATCGCGAGAGCGATGTTGTGGACGGCATCAAAATCGAGCGGATATTCATAAAGTCGAGCTATGGCAGGGGTTCGTCGCAGATGGGATTCCTCTGGAAGTTCTGGAAGGAGGCGTTTCGGCGCGCGCCGGAGTTCAAGCCTGACGTAATCCATGCCCACGACTTCAACACACTGCCGCTCGGCTGGCGAATCGGGAAAAAACTGAATATTCCGGTCATCTTCGACGCCCATGAGAGCTATCACGAGATGTTGGAGGACAACGTCCATCCGCTCATCAAATGGGCAATAGCGAAAGCCGAGCGTTATTTCGTCAAGCGTATAGACCTGTTGATTACCGTTGGCTCGATTATCGAAGAAGAGTATAAAAAACGCGGCGCGCGCAAGACCGTTGTGGTGGGCAACTGGAAGCGTCTTGATGCGTTCAAGTTTTCCGAGGCGGAGCTTGCTGCCGCACGCGAACAGCTTCGCATTCCGCCGGGCAAGCTTGTTGTGTCGTATGTGGGCTATTTCGATCATTCGCGCATATTGCTTCCGATGATCGAAGCGGTGCGCGAGGACAAGGACGTATTTCTCATTCTGGGCGGCAAGGGGCGGCAGGAGAAGGAGATTACGGCAGCGATGGGCGGCGCGGAGAATATTCTTTTCCTCGGCTACACCCCCCCGGCGCGTGTTCCGCTCATCACAGCCGTTTCGGATGTGAGTTATTACGGGCTTGAGGGCAATCGCGGCAACAACCGCTTCAGCGCGCCCAACAAGCTTTTCGAGGCGCTTGCCGCAGGAAACGCGCTTCTGACCGGCAACCTTGGCGAGATCGGCAAGATCACGCGCGACGAAAAATGCGGCGTTGTGCTGGACAAAATCACCCGTGAAAGCGTTGCGGCAGCGTTCAAGACTTTCCGCGAGCCGGGCCGCATCGCCGAGTTCAAGGCGAATTCGCGGCTGGCCGGGATCGAGAGATACAACTGGGCGCAGGCGGAGAAGACGCTTTTCAGGGCGTACTCAGAGTTGTTTGCCGGAAGGGCATAGCCGGTAGCCGATGAAGAAATTCGCTGACAAGGCGATTATCTACATGGGGAGCAGTTTTCTGGACTCCTTCCTGCAGATCGTTATAGGCATGTTGATGGTTCGGTACATGACCAAGTACGACTATGGAACGTTCAGACAGGTGATGCTGATTGCTGTTTTGGTAACTTCATCGATAGCCGTTGGTCTGCCGGAAAGCCTGTCATACTTCATTCCGCGCGCCTCGACCCCGAAAGAGAAGAAGCAGCTTGCGTTTCAGGTCTTCATGGTGTTGATCGGGATGGGCTTTGCCGCTGCGTTTGCCTGCTGGATGCTGGGGGATTTCATCAGCGCTTCGTTTAATAACCCTGACCTGAAGAACTACACACTGGTGTTTAGCCTGTTTTTTCTGTTTCTCCTTCCCAGTAAATGCACGCAGACAACGCTTATCGCGCTCGGCAGAACCAATATGGCATCTATGCTGAACACCGGAGTTGCGCTGTTCAACTTTTTCTGCGTTCTTATACCTCTTGTCATGCGCAAGGATCTGAAGACGATACTGTTTTCGATGCTTGCCGTATACATGCTTCAGTTTCTGATTCTTGTTTATGTGTTTGCCACGCTTGAGGGTGGAATGCCGCGTTTCTTCGATCTGCCTGTGCTGAAGAAGCAGATGAAATACGGACTGCCGCTTGGCGGATCGGTGATGATCGGAACGGCGCGAAGGTATATCGACCAGTTTATTGTTGCCACGTTCTACAATCCGGTGAACTTCGCGGTCTATTCGCGCGGAGCGTTCGAGCTTCCGTTCGTGGCGATACTGCCGTATGCGCTCAGTTCGCTCATGATTCCCCGGATTTCCGAATATCACGCAGCCGGTAACAGGGCGGGCATTCTTCACCTCTGGGGCGAATCGATGTGGAAGGTTTCGCTTCTTTTCTTTCCGCTTTTTGTGTTCGCGTTCATGTTCGCGGAGCAGATTGTCACGCTTCTGTTCACCGCCGAGTATCTGGAATGCGTTACGATTTTCAGGATTTATCTGCTTCTGCTGCCGGTACGCATAGCCTCGTACCGGACGATCTTGCAGGCCACAGGCCAGACACGTCCGATTCTCACCGGCGTGACAATTTCGCTTGCGGTGAGCGCGGCGCTGGGCATTCTGCTTGAGCGCTCGCTTGGCATAAGCGGCCCGGCCTACGCCGTGGTGCTTGGCGAGCTTTCCGGTTGCGGCTACATGCTCTGGAAAACCAGCGTCCATGCGGAGATCAGGTTGTCCGAGCTGATAAACATCGGGCAGCTTGTGAAGCCGCTTTTATGTGCCGCCGGTGTTGGCATTGTTGTGTATCCGCTCAAGTATCTTGATGTATCGGCGCTTTCGATGCTGCTTGCCGGAACGCTCGTCTATTTCGGCGGTTATGTTTTTGCCATGCGCGCTCTCAGGTTTTTCACCGTGAGCGATTGGGACATTATTTCGAGATGGGTTACGCTCAGGGCGATTCGTGGAGGGTGAGATTACATGTTAATAGATGACGAAATTCTTGTCTGCCCGTCATGCAGGGGGGGGCTCGACTGGAAAAAAGATGCCGTAGCCTGCCTCTCTTGCGGGATGAAATTTCCGGTCTACGCCAGAGTGGCCGATTTTCGCGGTGTGAGCAAGGAATTCAGCCCGTCGGCCAAGGAGGTGGAGGTTCGCGACGCCCTGCTTGCCGCATACGACTCATCATCGTTCGAGGATCTGCTTAAAATTCGCTTTGGAGGAAGCAAGGAATGCCCGCGCGACCTTATCGAGTTCAATCTGGCGTTCGAGCTGTCTTACGAATCGAAGGGTGCGTACAGATGTTTCCAGCGCAACAAGCTTCTTGCCGATAGCGGGAAAAAGCTTTCCGGCTCGCGCGTGTTTCTGGACGTCGGCTGCGGAACCGGCACGGCGGTTCCTTGGATAATGAAAGGGTTCGACGCGGGAGTGGGGCTGGATTACTCGCTTGTTGACCTGATTGTAGGGCGGAAATTCCTTGCGGAGCATAAGATCGAAAACATCACGCTTGTATGCGCTGATGCGCGAAAGCTGCCGTTTGCGGAAGGGCAGTTCGATTTTGTGAACGCAACAGACGTGATCGAGCATATTGTGCCGGGGCAGGAAGACTTTCTGCGCGAAATCAGGCGCGTGCTTGTTTCCGGCGGCGGTTTCTATTTCAATTCGCCGAACCGCTACAACGTATTCACTCCTGAGCCGCATGTGCTGGTCAGATTCGTCGGCTTCATTCCGCGCTCATGGATGGACGGCTATGTTTACATGATGAAGGGCGTGAAATATGGCGCGATACGGCTGCTTTCGATACGGGAACTGCGGCGCATTACCGGGGCTGTGTTCGGAAATGGATTTCTGCTGACCGGCCCGTTTATCGACATGAGCGCCCCCGCCACAGACTTCAAGCGCAGGGTTGTTAAAAAAATGCCGTTTCTGCTTGCGTTTGTGAATGCGTTTCTGAAACCTGTCACAACAAACTATCAGGTGATAGCGTTCAAGCCATGATGCCGGTCGAGAAAACAAGGGTTTTAATAACCGTCGATACCGAAGCCGACATGCGCGATGGCCGGGTCATCCCGCCTGAGCTGATGATCTACGGGCGCGTCGGCGGACAGGAATACGGCATAAACCGCATGATGGACATCGCCGACCGGTTCGGTGCGGTTGTCACCTTTTTCGTCAGCGTTTACGAGCACCGGCGGCTCGGCATGGAGCCGGTGCGGAAGGTCTGCGCCGACATAGATTCGCGCGGCCACGAGGTTCAGCTTCACACCCATCCGAACTGGATATACGATCACCGTTTCATGTGGGGTTATCCGCTTGCCAAACAGGTGGAGCTTATAGCCGAAGGGCGCGATGTTATCCAGAGCTGCATCGGGCGTTATCCGATTGCCCACCGCGCCGGCGGCTTCGGCGCCGATACCAATACGCTTCTTGCGCTTGGCGAAAACGGCATAATGGTTGACAGCACGTTTTTAAACGGTGAGTATTCCCGCCTCGACCCGGCGGCGTTTCCGCCAAACGGCGTCGGCGTTCACAATGGCGTGCTGGAGATTCCGGTTTCGGTGTTCGAGCAGTTCCGCGTTGGCGGTTTCAGGCCGGTAAAGCCGTTCGACATAAACACCAACAGCCTCTCCGAAATGATCTTTTTGCTTGACCATGCCAAGCGTATGCGCTTTCCTGTCGTAAATCTGTTGATGCACAGCTTCAGCTTCGTCAACCGCTCGAAAGACCGTAGAACAATCACGCCGAACACGCACGACATGAACAAGTTCGAGCGGTTGCTCGAATACATGCAAAACGACGGCGGTTTCGAGGTGATCGGTATTGGCCGGTATTACGAAATATTGCGGGCATCCGGCGCAAAACCGCCGCTTGAGGGCGGAATGCCGGTGTCCGGCGTGGCAAGAACAGTTGCGCGCGCCTGCCGCTATCCGGCGAAGGGCAAGGCGAACATGGCAATCGCCGGAGCTTTCGCGCTGTTTCTGCTGTCGATTCTGGCTGCGGTTTTCCTGATTGCAAGATGACCGGCGGCAGACTTCGGGTTTTAGTTGTTTCCGTCCTCTATCCCAGAAGTTACAACCCAATGCTCGGCGTGTTCGCGCATCAACAGGTCAGGCATATTGCGGCGGCAGGCGTTGATGTCCGTGTGGTGTCGGGCGTTCCGTGGGCTCCGCGTCCGCTCTGGTTCAAGCCGAAATGGCGCGCCTACGGTGAAGCGCCGCGAGAAGGGGAGGTGGACGGCGTGCGGGTGAACTATCCGCGCTATGTCGAGATGCCAGGATCGATCAATTTCAGTTGGTCAGGAATTGCGCTTTATGCTGCGATAAGCCGAACGGTTGCCGAAATTCACAGCGAATTTCCTTTTGATGTCATCCATGCAAACACGGTTGTTCCCGACGGTTTCGCCGGAGTATGGCTAGCCCGCAAGTATGGCGTGCCATGCGTCTGCGTGTCGCGCGGCGACCTCAACATCTATCCGCATTACGGCCCGATGTCGATGCGGGCCACCCGGTATGTGCTCAGGCGATGCGACAGGCTGGTTACGGTAAGCGGCGATCTTGCGCGCGTGGCGCGCGGGCTTGAGCCTCAAACGCCTGAAAATATTGCGGTTGTCTATAACGGCTGCGACTTCGAGCGCTTCAAACCGGCGGATGCTGTTGAGATTGCGGAGCTTCGGCGCGAACTAGACCTCCCGGAAGACCGTATCATCCTGTTTCTGCTTGGCGCCATTGAGGAGAACAAGGGAATATTCGAACTGCTTGAAGTGTACAAGCGGATGTTGGCTAAATGGGGCGATGGCGTTCATCTTGTGATGATAGGCGGCGGAAAGCACGAGGCGGCGTTTCGTTCCCGTATTTCCGAAATGGGGCTGGACGGTCTGATTACGCTTGCGGGTTCGGTTTCGCACTCGATGGTTTCCAGATGGGTTCGCGCCTGCGACATAATGATATTCCCCACGCATTACGAAGGCGTGCCGAACGCCGTGCTTGAGACTATGGCCTGCGGCAAGCCGGTAATAGCCACGGCAGTTGGCGGAATTCCTGAGATCATCCGGGACGGCGAAACCGGATGCCTTGTGAATGTGAAGGACGTGGACGCTATGGTCAAGTCGGCGGATATGCTTATCGAAAGCGCCGGACTCAGGAAAAAAATGGGCGATGCGGCTTCGGTTTCGGTTCGCGCCCATGCGTCGTGGAAGAAGAACGCCGATTCCATGATAAATATATACAAAGAAGCTATAAGGATGAACTAGGCCATGTGCGGAATCTGCGGCATATATTCGTTTTCTGGCGGCGACATATCTCCAGCCGTGCGCGCGATGAACGGGCGCATACGCCATCGCGGCCCCGACGACGATGGGTACTTCGATGCGCCGGGAGTGTCGCTGGGCCACAAGCGCCTGAGCATCATCGACCTTTCGAGAGGCCACCAGCCGATATACAACGAGGACGGCTCGTGTGTAATCGTCTATAACGGCGAGCTGTACAACTACAAGGAGCTTCGCGCCGGACTGATCGACGCCGGGCATGTATTTACAACCGAAACCGACACTGAGGTGATTCTGCACGCATACGAGCAGTACGGGGCCGATTGCGTGAGCCTGTTCAACGGCATGTTCGCGTTTGCGGTCTGGGACGCCAAGGCTGCGCGGCTTTTCATCGCGCGCGACCGCGTGGGCATAAAGCCGCTGTATTACAGGTGGGACGAGGGGCGCGGCAGGCTGGCCTTTGCATCCGAGATCAAGGCGTTTCTCGGCGATCCGCTGTTTAAGGCAACGCTGAACCCGGAAGCGCTGAGCGATTATCTGGTGTTTCAGAACCTGCTCGACGACAAGACGTTTTTCTCCGGCGTGCGGATGCTGCTTCCGGGATGTTACATGGCGATCTGCGCGGGCAGGATGTCGATAACGCGGTATTGGGATCCGTCGTTCCAGAAGCGCCGTATGCCCCGCCACGATGATTATCTGGCATCGTTCCGCGAGATTCTGCGGGCCTCGGTGAAGCGTCAGCTCATGAGCGACGTGCCGCTTGGCGCGTATCTTTCGGGCGGTTTCGATTCATCGTCGGTTGCCTCATACGCGGCGGAGTTAAACGGCGGCCAGCTTGACACCTTCACCGGCTATTTCGGCGAGGGCGACGCCTTCGACGAACGGTCGGCGGCCATGAATGTGGCGCGGCGAATCGGTGCCGTTGCGCATACACGTGAGATCGGCATGGACGACTTCGAATCGACGATTTTCAAGATCGTTTACCACCTCGACGAGCCGCGCGTGGGGCCGGGCGCGTTCCCGCAGTACCATGTTTCGAAGCTGGTTTCGGAGCACGTGAAGGTTGTGCTCACCGGGCATGGCGGCGACGAGCTTTTCTGCGGCTATCCGCTCTACAAGATGCACTATTTCGCGCGGCTTATCGCCCGCAACCCGCTTCATGCCTTCACTCTCATCCGCAACCTGAAGCCTGGCGAATGGAAGGCGGCGGTGGTGAACATACTTCTTCCCTTGGTCTATCCGGAGATGGGGCTTGGGCTGAACCTTTCCCGTAACCACAGAAAATGGCGCGGTATGCTGGGCAGCGGATTGAGGGAGGCCATGGCCGGTTACGATCCGCTTGGCAGCCTGAGAGCGCTTCTTGCCGGCGCGCCCGATGACCGCCTGGACAGGGTTCAGTATCTATACCTCAAAACATATCTTCCGTCGCTTTTCATCGTGGAGGACAAGGTTGGCATGGCGCATTCGATAGAGGCGCGGCTACCGATCTGCGACAACGAGATGATAGACTTCGCGCTATCGGTTCCGTTTGAGGACAAGCTTGCCGGCTACGACCTCAAGCATATTGTAAAGGAGGCGATGCGGGAGCGCCTGCCTGCCGAACTCTATAACCGCCCGAAGATGGGTTTTCCGACGCCGATTGACAGATGGTTTCGACAGGGGCTGGGCGGATTTGTAAGCAGCCTGTTACTGGACGACAGATGCCTGTCGCGCGGCGTGTTCGATCCGGACATCATCAGGACATATTTGCAGGAGCATACAAGCGGGCAGCGAAACAGGCAGCACGTTTTGTGGCAGATGCTCAACGTAGAGATCTGGCACAGGATTTTTGTGGATGGCGACGACGCATTTGTGCTAAATTAGCAAGAAATACAGTCTGTTATAGAGATATTACATTGCAATCCAAACGGTGTTTGGCTCGCAGAAGCGATGCCGCCGTTCATATTCATTTGGAGGGGAATCATGCGTAACCAAATCGTCAGTATTCTTGTGTCTGTATTGCTTGTCTTTGGTCTGGTCTCGACCGCATCCGCGAAAAACATCGAACGCGGAACACTGGAAATGGACGGCGGGCTCACGCTGGCTGTGTCGTCCGAGAAGTATGGCTTTGATGACGATCCGAAAACAGAGCGGGACTCCACGGAGATTTCGGCTACCATGTTCTACTATCTGGCCCAGAATGTCGGCATCGGCGTATATTGGGAGCATCAAGCGACAGAGGAAAAAAATGGCGCTACGACGTTAGAAACAGCAAGTAATTCTGTTGGGCCCGCCATCAGCCTGAATTTCAGCCTGAACGACAGAACGAGCCTTCAGCTTCTGGGAGCGTATGCGCTGACTTCGCAGGAAGCCAAAAAGACCGGCTATACATCTCTTGATTACAGCGGAAACACAACAATCGGAGCCGCCAAGCTGAACTACTTTGCGACCGATTCCGTAGCCTTCAATTTCATGGTGGCTTATTACTCGATGAAAATAGACGAGGACAAATACAGTATCACGTACAAGTCCAGCGGCTACCAGACCGGCATAGGACTCTCCGTATTCATCAAATAGCCTGAGCAAGCCTTGCTGGACATGCGAGGACGTGGCGGTTTGGCGCTACTTCTTCGCATGTCCCTTCAGATAAACCAATAGCTGCCCCGCCTGTTCATCGCTCAGTTCCTTCCGCTTCTTTTCGGCCATGTGCGTTCTCATGCGTCTGACCACATCGGGCCATTCGGCGGCTGTGTGGGTGTTCGGCTCGCGTAGCGAATGGCATTGGCTGCAATATTCCAGATAGACCGCCCGGCCCTGTTTTTCTTCCGGCCTGACGTCTTCGCTCTTGGAGCAACCCTGTGATAATGCAACGCAAATCACGGCAATAGCTGAAACCGTCGTGGCAAATTTATAGCTCATTTGCATACCCCGTCTGAAACCAGATTTTTGAAAGCATATCACAGCCTGACCGCCTTCGTTTCCTTTTCGCCAAATCCGCCCCCGCCCGGTGTTTTGATCACAACCATGTCTCCCGCGCCCGCCTCAATCGTGGCGCGGCCTTCAAGTTCCAGCACGGTTCCGTCGGCTTTAGCCAAGAAATTTTCGCCTGGAAGCCCTGGCTCGCCGCCCGCCGCTCCGTATGGCCGAAACCTGCGCCGTTCCGAGAGGATCGTGACTGTTCGCGGCTCGATGAACCTGATCGCCCGAACGATTCCGTCGCCGCCCCTGTATTGGCCGGCCCCGCCTGAGCCGCGCCGCACCGAAAACTCCTCTATCCGCGCCTCCGGATAGCGGTGCTCGAAGACCTCCGGATCGGTAATGCGCGTGTTCGTCATGTGAACCTGCACGGCAGACGCGCCGCCGAAACCTTCTGTTGCGCCTGCGCCACCTCCAATTGTTTCGTAATACTGGCGGCCAATTTGGCCAGCTTGGCCAATTCCGCCAATTTGGCCAGCTTGGCCAAACAGAAAATTGTTCATCGTCCCCTGCGATGCCGCAGCCACGCCAAGCGCTCCGTAAAGCACATCTACAACGCGCTGCGATGTCTCGACGTTTCCTCCGGCAACAGCCGCGCCGGGCGCGGGATTCAGCAGACAGCCATCCGGCACGATAATTTCAATATCGCGCAAGCAGCCGTCGTTTAAAGGGATATCGCGTTTCACCAGCGTCCGGAAGACGTACATCACCGCCGATTTCGTGACCGCAAGCGGCGCGTTCAGATTGCCCGCAAGCTGCGGATCGGTTCCGGTGAAGTCGATTGTGGCGCGCAGTGCAGGGCGGCGCTCGATTCTGACACGCGCCTTGATTTTCGCGCCGCAGTCCAGAAAATCTTCGAACGACGCATCGAACGCCGGGCGGTCTATGAGAAACTCCGAAAGCGCCTCAGCCATAGCCTCGGCGGCGTTTTCGCGGATATGGCCCATGTACGCCTCAACAACATCCGGCCCGAATTTCTCCGTCAGAGACAGAATCTCGCGCGCGCCCGTGTTGTTTGCCGCCACCTGCGCCCGCAGATCGGAGATGCGCTCGTCGATGTTGCGGGCGGGATATGGGCCGGATGAAAGCAAGCGGCGCATTTCGTCTTCGTTGAATTTTCCTTCCCGCACCAGCGTTGCGCCGTCGATCACCACTCCTTCTTCGTGGATGGATGCGGCGTCCGGCGGCATCGAGCCGGGCGCGGTTCCGCCGATGTCTGCGTGATGGCCACGGTTTGCGACAAAAAACAGCGGCCCGGCGGCGTCTCCAATCCGGACAGGCGAAACAACCGTAATATCGGGCAGATGCGAGCCGCCGCGGTGCGGATTGTTGGTGACGTAAACATCGCCCGGAAGCATGTTTCCTCTGAAGTCCTCGATTATTGCTCTCACCGATTCGCCCATCGCGCCAAGATGAACCGGAATGTGCGGCGCGTTCGCCGCCAGATTGCCGCTGGCGTCGAAGATGGCGCAGGAAAAATCCATGCGCTCCTTGATGTTCACGGAATGCGCCGTATGGGCAAGCGTTGCGCCCATCTGCTCGGCGATGCTCATGAAAAGGTTGTTGAAAAGCTCGACCAGAACCGGATCGGGCCGCGCAATATCGCCTGTGGCTGTGGCTGTTGCTGTTGTCCAATCCCTGCTTGCAGGGATTGCGTAAAAACCCCTGCTTGCGGGGATTGCGTTAATCACCAAATCGCCGTTTGACGCGGCGACTGCGCCAAATCCCGGCTCGATAAGAATTGTGGAATGCGGATCGACAACCACCGCCGGGCCGGTGATTGTTGCGCCGGGCGAAATATCCGCGATCCGGTAAACCGGCGCTTCAATCGGGCCGCTGTCGAACCAGACGCGGCGGATTTCCACGGGGGAGGGCGGCGACGCGGGCTTGACGCTTTCCGCCAGTTCCGGAGCCGAGCCTCCGCCGGATGCCTCGATCCGTATGGATACGGCTTCAACAGGCGTTCTGTCGTTCGGAGCGAATCCGAAATGGCGCATATGCGCGGCGGAAAAGTCGTATTTCAGCTCATGCGGATCGGGCTTGAACTCGATATTGATGGAACTGTCCGTGCCGGAAGTGCGAAGATCGATGCTCTTGCGAACAGCGATTTTCTCCGGCGGGGTTCCGGCTGACTGAAGTTCGTCGATAAGCGGCGCGGCTTTTTCATCGAAAAGCCTGGCAAGCTCGGCAAGCGAACCCTCATCGAGCGCCCTCAGAACCGAGACCGATGCCGTGCGAAGCTCGTCGGCAAGCGCGATTCCCCACGCCGACATCAGACCCGCAAGGCGCGGAACAACGATTTGCCGCATCCCAAGAGCGCGGGCGATGGCGCAGGCGTGCTGTCCGCCCGCGCCGCCGAACGATACGAGCGCGTGAGCGCGGATGTCGAACCCGCGCGAGACCGAGATTTCCCTTATCGGACGGCACATTTTTTCGTTGGCTATGCGAAGAAACCCAAGCGCGAGTTCTTCAACCGTCATCGGCTTGCCGGCTGCGCCATGAACCGCATCCGCCATTGCCGCGAACTTTTCCCGCGCCGCCTCCACCTGAAGCGGCAGGTTGCGCGACGGGCCGAAGGTTTCCGGGAAATGCTCCGGCATGATGCGGCCAAGCACGGCGTTGGCGTCTGTCACCGAAAGCGGGCCATCCAGCCCGTAGCAGGCCGGGCCGGGCGACGCGCCGGATGAATCCGGCCCGACCGTTAGCTTCCGCCCGTCGAAGCGCAGAACAGACCCGCCGCCAGCCGCCACGGTGTTCACGTTCAGCATCGGCGTCTGAAAGCGTATGCCTGCGGTTTCGCATTCGAAAATGCGCTCGAACTCGCCGTCGAAGCGGCATACGTCGGTTGAGGTTCCGCCCATGTCGAAGCCGATCGCCTCCGCGATGCCGTGCGCCCGCGCAACTGCCGCGCAGCCCACAACGCCGCCCGCCGGGCCGGAGATTATCGCGTTGCTGCCGGTAAAACCGGCTGCTTTTACAAGCCCGCCCGCGCTGGTCATGAATTTGAGCCGTATCCCGTCGGTATGCCGCCGCACGCGCCCGGCATATTCGCGCAGAACCGGACTTAAATACGCGTCAACAAGCGTTGTCTGGCCGCGCCCGACTATCTTTATCAGCGGCATGACCTCGTGGGAAACCGAAACCTGAACGAAACCCATGCCACGCGCAATGGCCGCCGCCGCTTTCTCATGCGCCGGGTTTTTCCAAGAGTGCATGAACACGACAGCCACCGCGCCGATGTCGCCCGCCCGCGCCGATTCGAGCGCGGCGCGAAGATCTGCTTCATCAAGCGGCAGCAAAATTCGCCCGTCCGCGCCGATGCGCTCGCGGATTTCGTATGCCTGCGAGTAAATCGGAGCGGTTTTCCGTATCGCCAAAGCGAAAATGTCCGGACGCGCCTGATTGCCGATCTCGATCAGATCGCGGAAACCGGCGGTGGTAATGAGCGCAACCGGCTCGCCCTTGCGCTCAAGCAGCGCGTTTGTGGCCACGGTTGTGCCCATGCGGATTTCAGAAATAATGCCAGAGGGAATTTCCGCGCTGTCCGGCAGATTCAGCATCCGGCGGATGCCCTCGATTGCAGCGTCGTCGTATGCGGCAGATTCCGAGAGCAGTTTCATGGTTTTGATGGAATCCGGCGAAATGCCGATAATGTCTGTAAACGTGCCGCCACGGTCGATAGCGAAACGCCATGGGCGTGCATCCGAATTCAGTGGTGCATTGTCGGGCATGTTGTATATTAATCGATCCGCCGAAGGAACCGCCTTGTTGGTCGTAAAGGCATCCGGCATGTTCAGATACTTGTTGCGCTGGTCACGCCCCCAATGTTTCTGAGTGTAGCGGCCAATATCTCTCAAATCGGCCATCGCCTTGTTGGTGAGAGTGAAACCGGGCATTAGTTCATATTTTCGCCGTCTATCTCATCTATCAGCCCCTTCAGCGAGTAATCGGATGCGCCGCTTTCCTCACCCTCCGCCAGTGAGCGGCGCAAAACTGATAGTTTTGAGCTTCCCTCGAAATCGGATGATCCGTTTGATACAAATGTTGACTATTGTCATTATGATGAAGCCCATAATGATTATGTGTATCAAAATGACTGGGTTGAGTTTATAGCTAATTTATTTCTTGCCAATAAATTAACAAGAGCACAGATAATGAAGGCGAGCAAAGATGGAGTAACGTACCCAGTTGACGAATACAAGGTATAAGTGTTGGCCGCTTTCCGCGCCGCCGGCCCCGGCTGGCAAACCCGCATAAATGCCGCGCTGCGCGACTGGCTGAAATCCCATTCTCCGGCGAAGGCCGGTTAAAGCTTGGCTGAATCCCATGCTATAATTCCCGACAGGCAAACATGAAAACATTCATGAAGCCGAAATTGTAAGGAGTAAACATGCCGGAAATATCACGGTTTCTTGGAATTATTATCTTCATGTATTTTGATGAACACAACCCGCCTCAT
>JACRHH010000009.1 GCA_016212095.1 Nitrospirota bacterium | reverse complement strand
CTGATCGAGCATGAAGCGGGCGTGGCCGGGCTTGTGCTACGCCCGCTGTCGGCCCTGAACATGCCGGTGACAATACCGGAGGAGCGCGGACTGATCGACAGGTCGAAGCTTTTCGGCATGAGCGGCAGGTCGCGGCGGCCCCAGATGGCGCTTGCCCGCGAGCTTGGGCTTACAGAATACCCATCTCCGGCTGGCGGCTGCCTGCTGACCGAGGAGCTATATTCCCGGCGGCTACGGCGGCTGCTCGAAAGCCGCGCCGATGTAGATTTCAACGATCTGGAACTGTTGCGTTCGGGCCGTCAGTGCTGGACTGAAACCGGCGCATGGATAGTCATCGGGCGGGACGAAGCGGATAATGCGCGAATAGAAACACTCCGGCGCGAAGGCGACAAAACGGTGTTGATTCATGGCGTTGGAAGCCCGGTCGCGATTGTGCGGCATTCCGGTTCTGACGAGGACGTCAGGCTTGCGGCATCTATTTGCGCCAGATACACCAAACTGCGCGGCGAAGCGTCGGTGGAAGCGCGAACGACGGAAGGCGTCTCGTTCATGGTTGCGCCGATGACTGCCGGGGAAGCCGAAAAGCGGTTGATATGACACGTTTAATGCGAATACTATGAGCAAATACGAGGAGGTACTGAATCTTCAGCCGTGAGTGAATTACACAGATATGAAGTGATTATCTACTGGAGCAATGCGGACAAGTCATTCATCGCCGAAGCGCCTGAGTTACCCGGATGCATGGCTGACGGCGCAACATACGCTGAAGCTGTCGCTAATATCGAGATCATCATCAGTGAATGGATTGAAACTGCCAGGGATATGGGCCGAGAGATTCCTGAACCGAAAGGCAGATTGATGTATGCGTGAGTAACTTTCACCTACCCGCCTTGCTTGACTCCATTTCCGCGCGGGTGGTAACTTACCCAGCATGAGTGAAGAAAAGAAAAAGAGCGATCTGAGCGCAACGCTCAATCTGCCTAAAACCGATTTCCCTATGAAGGCAAACCTCGCCGCGAAAGAGCCGGAGATGATCCGCGCTTGGCGCGAGCAGAGGGTTTACGAACGCCGGAACGAAATAAACCGCAGCAACGGCTCATATATTCTCCACGACGGCCCGCCATACGCAAACGGGCATCTGCACATAGGCCACGCGCTGAACAAGATACTTAAGGATATTATCGTCAAGTACCGGCTGATGAAGGGTTATTACGCCCCATACGTGCCGGGATGGGACTGCCACGGCCTGCCGATTGAGCTTCAGGTTGACAAGAATCTGGGCGGAAAAAAAGACGAAGTATCAGTAAGCCAGAAGCGAAAACTCTGCCGCGAGTACGCCGCGAAGTTCGTTGACATCCAGCGCGACGAGTTCATGCGAATGGGCGGATTCGGAGACTGGGACAACCCGTATCTTACGATGTCTTACGGCTACGAGGCCGCGATTGTGCGCGAGTTCGGGCGGTTCGTGAAAAACGGCTCGGTCTATCAGGGCAAAAAGCCGGTTCACTGGTGTCCGTCGTGCGTGACCGCTCTGGCCGAGGCCGAGGTGGAATACGCCGACAAAACCTCGCCGTCGGTTTACGTGAAATTTCCGCTTCCGCAGGATGAGGCGGCAAAGGCGTTTCCGGAGCTTGCTGGCCAGCAAGTTGCCGGGCAAAACGCGTTCATCGTCATCTGGACGACAACGCCCTGGACGCTTCCGGCGAATCTGGCAGTCGCCGTGCATCCGGACATCGATTACGCGGCTGTGGAGCATGACGGCTGTGTGCTTGTTGTTGCTGAAGCCCGCCTCGAAGCGCTTCGTTCCATAGTCGGCTTTGCGGGCGAGCCGCTTGCTGTTGTCGGCGGCGAAAAGCTTGTGGGGCTGAAGGCGCGGCATCCGTTTATAGACAGGGACTCGATTGTGATTGCGGCGGAGTTTGTATCAACCGAGGACGGAAGCGGCGTGGTTCATATCGCGCCGGGGCACGGCGAGGACGACTACCGCGCCGGACTTGCGAACGGGCTTGAGGTTTACGCGCCGGTTGACGACCGGGGCAAGTTCACAGACAGCGTTCCGGAGTTCGCCGGACAGTTTGTGTTCAAGGCCAACGACGGCATCAAGGCGCTGCTTGAGGAGCGCGGCTTGCTCCTTCAGAAGGCCGACATCACGCATTCATATCCACATTGCTGGCGCTGCAAGAAGCCGGTGATCTTCCGCGCAACCGAACAGTGGTTCATTTCGATGTCGCACGGCGGGCTTCGCGAGCGCGCGCTTGCCGAAATCGACCGCGTGGCCTGGCATCCGGAAGCCGGGCGCAACCGGATTTTCGGCATGGTTGAGCGCCGTCCGGACTGGTGCATCTCGCGCCAGAGGGCGTGGGGCGTGCCGATCACGCTGCTTAAGTGCGGAAAATGCGACGCCCACACAACCGATGACGCCGCGCTCGACAACTTCACGCGCCTTGTGGCCGAAAAGGGCGCGGATGTCTGGTTCGATCTCACGCCGACCGAGCTTCTGCCCGATGGCTACAAGTGCAAGAAATGCGGCGGCGTAGAGTTTGGCAAGGTGACTGACATTCTGGATGTCTGGTTCGACTCCGGCGTGAGCCACGCGGCTGTGCTTGAAGACCGCGAAGAGCTTTCGTGGCCCGCAGACCTGTACCTGGAAGGCTCCGACCAGCATCGCGGCTGGTTCCAGAGTTCGCTGATGGCATCCGTCGGCACGCGCGGGGTTGCGCCGTACAAGGCGGTGCTCACGCATGGCTTCATCGTTGACGGGCAGGGACGCAAGATGTCCAAGTCGGTTGGCAACGTGGTTGCGCCACAAGAGGTTATCGGCAAGAACGGGGCCGAGATTCTGCGCCTCTGGGTTTCCGCAGCCGACTATCGCGAGGACATCCGCATTTCAGGCGAAATCCTGAACCGGCTTGTCGAGGCGTACCGGAAGATAAGAAACACGTCGCGCTATCTGCTTTCAAACCTGTACGACTTCGATCCGGCGACGGCAATCGATCCGGCAACGCTTACGGAGCTGGACAAGTTTGCCTTGAGCCGCCTGAACCGGCTGATCCAGCGCGTTACCGAGTCTTACGAAAGCTTCACGTTCCACGAGGTCTATCACGCAATCTACAGCTTCTGCGTCGTGGATATGAGCTCGTTCTATCTCGACATCCTGAAAGACCGCCTCTACACCTTCGCCGCCGATTCCACGGAGCGTCGCGGCTCGCAGTGGGTGATGCACCGCGCGCTTCGCGCAATAACCGGCATGATGGCCCCTATTCTGTCGTTCACCGCCGAGGAGGTTCACAAGCACACAGTTGGAATTGGCGGAGTAGCCGACAGCGTATTTCTGGAAGATTTCCCGGTTGCCGACGCCGCGCTCATCGACGACGAACTTGAGGCTCGCTGGCTGAACATTCTGGCAACGAGGGACGACGTGAACAAGGCTCTTGAGTTGAAGCGGCGCGACAAGCTTATAGGAAACGCGCTGGAAGCGAAAGTGACGCTATACGCATCGGGCGACACCCACGCGCTGCTGTCACGCTACGCCGACGATCTTACGTCCATACTGATTGTGTCGGCGGCCTCCGTTGCCGATTTCGCCGACGCGCCGGACGACGCAATACCGGGCGAGCGCGAAGGACTGAAGGTGCTGGTGGAACGCGCCGACGGACAGAAATGCTCGCGTTGCTGGAACTGGCGCACAGATGTTTCGCCGTTCGACGACGATAACGCGGTCTGCGGACGTTGCAGGCAGGTTCTGGCGCAGAGGATGCCGCCCGCTTGAAGAAACCGCTTCTGATCGGCGCATTGATACTTGCGCTCGATATTATCACCAAAATCTGGATCAGGAACTCGCTTTCGCTCTACGAGGCGATCACGATCACGCCGTTTTTCAACATTGTGCATGTCCAGAACAAGGGCGCGGCGTTCGGAATGTTCGCGGCGTTTGGAAGCGCGTTCTTTGTCATCGTTTCCATCGTGGCGATTGCGGCTATGCTCTGGTACATGATCAAGGTTGAGGAGCAACGAACACTGATAGCCGCGCTCATGGCCGGGGCCATCGGAAACCTGATCGACCGCATTTATCAGGGTTATGTGACCGATTTCCTGGATTTCCACGCCGGAAGCCTCCACTGGCCGGCCTTCAACGTGGCAGACATCGCGCTAACCGTGGGCGTTTCACTGATTGTTATAACCGGCTTCCTGCATGACCGGGGAAGCCAGGCAAACGACGTTCCCGCGTAACCCGTTATTCTTTCATTATTTCTATAACTTTTCCGTCCAGGCAGGAACGTAAAAAGGCGTTCATCTGTCTTTGATCGCCGGTTTCGTAAAAAGCGAGCATCAACTGATTAAACTCCAGTTGTCTCTTCGCCGGAAGATTAATGGCGGGGAATCCGCAACTTAACAGAAGCCCATTCATGACAAAGCGCCCCATGCGCTTGTTGACATCATAGAAAAATTGGCATCTCGCCATCGTAAGAAACAGGTGGATGGCCCGATCATAAATGTCTGGTATTCTGGATGCTTCATCCGCCATTTTTTCAAACAACTCCGGCAATGAAGCCGCCCGTGGCGGCATATAGTCGGTTCCCGAAATGGTAACCCCTCCGGATCGAAACTTCCCCCACTCCAAAGCCTCGTCCCTCGCGGCTATTCGATGAAGCTCACAGATTTGTTCGAGCGTAATCTTAAACTGATCTTTTTCGATTAACTCAAATACCTTCCGCCATGTATCGGCTTGATTCAGGGCAATTTGCTGGTCAGCAACTTTGTGTCCGCCAACTGTAATGCCGTCCAATAATGTCTGGATTTCCGGCAGGGTGAAATTAATGCCCTCCAGGTTCACCGCCTCACATACAAATTCAGCTAATTGACGCTTGGCAAGCATCATAGCTTTTGCTTTATCGGGTTTCATGTTCCAATGAGTTTCGACCATTATTCTCACCAAGTAATTATATTACGTCCCGGCTAACCTGCCGCCCGACAAAGACCGCGTGAGCGACGGACGAACTTGCAGTCAGGTTTAGCCGGTTGTTGGCCTTTATTTAAATTTCATCTCCAGGTAATGGGACACGAGCAGGAACCTCGTTTAGTATTTCCTTAAATGCTTGCCTGTCTGCTCTCTTTGCTCTTGATTCCAAATACTCTTCAGTAAGTATCGCAGAAATTTTCTCGGATACCGCTGAAGAAATAAACTGATTGATTGACACTCCTTCTTTTTGGGCTATTTCCCTGATATGTCTGTGAATTGAATGTGGCAATCTTAAACTTAAGGCGCTCATGTTATTTCCTCCAATACTTGTTTTGGAGTGATTGCTCTTACTCCGAATTTTTCAACACCACCAAAGTCTTTGATATTATGAGTAATTATTGTTTTTGTTTGAGATGCTATTGCTACTTCCAGAATATGGTCATCTCCAGAATCTTTTAAGTATGGCCTCCATAAAAAGTAAATTTTCTGAAATTTGCTTAATGAACATATATTGTCCAAAATAGTGTCAATCTCATTATCAGTAAGTTGCAAGATTTCCGCGTTTCTCTTTAGCACATCTTCGTATTCAAACAACAAACTAATTGATATTATTAACTTAATTTTTCCTTCATCGGCAGCCTTCAAAATTTGGAAGGAAGCACCTGTCGAAGAATAAAGCCCCGCATAGAGTACGTTCGTGTCTAAAATTACCTGCATATTTTTCATATATTAAACGATACCGCATACGGTATCAAGTGTCAACATGCAAGGCTAACGTAGAATTGAGCGACGAGTGCCACTGCAAGATAACAACATGCCTCCAAACCGATTTGCACTCATCATAACAATGCTACCTAAAAAAGTGTCCTGTGGCACTCGTTCACTCCAATGACTTGTTAGCTTTTCATTCTCCATGGATAATTATTATTAAGCCCCTTTTTAATCTCATTTAACTTGTCTTCAGCCCAAGTTGTAACGTCTGAAATAGCATATTTAGGTGACTCAGGATCATAATCCTTATCTAAAATAACGTTGCTATAAATCGCAGCCCCTGCTGTCATCCATGAAGCACGAATACCCTGGGCATGAAGCAGAACTGTAACCCATCGGTTAGCCTTACATAGTTCAACTTCCATGAGGTGTCCTGATGGGGATGAGTCATCAACTACTACAAATCTTGATAATGATCCAATTGCAACAACTTTCTGAGCTAAATCGTAATGTTCAAAATCCTGCACATCTTTTATCAAAAGAGGATCATACCCGATATCTTTCAATGCGTCTGCTATGTGGTCTAATCTTTTCTGTCCTTCACCTTTATAATCACCGAGTAAAAGCACAGTTTTTTCACGTAATGTAGAAATGTATTCATGCAGACTAATATCTTTTCTTTTGGCTTGCTGGGCTATAAATAACGCTGCAAGTACCTCATCCTTTGCACGACTTTGAGCTGCTTCTTTACTCCACGATTCCGCTTGTCTATCTCCAAAAACTTCAGCATACTCAATATCCCGTTGCCAGCCAAGAGCTTTTGCTGAAAATTGAACTTCTCTGAGAGAAACACTTGCCTCTAGTTTTGAGAGTCTGAACGGAAAGGCATCTGCAAGAGTTAGTGTTTCAATCCCACAATTTGACGCACTAATATTAATCATGGGGCCAACTGTTCTTAGCCTGCTTGGAGCTTTTACCAATAAATCTTCTACACGAGCACTTCCACGGATTACTTCTATAGATGTTTTGCTATCAGAAATATACTCGAATGCTATACCAAATTGGGTAGATACATAGCAGATTATTTTTGCGGGGAGTAAAGATATATGGAGTAACTTCTTTGCTTGATCTTCATCAAAAAACTTACCGGCCGTATCATTTAATGATGATAGAAAGGTTTCAATATAAGTTTTAATGCCACTCTCTGTAACATTCATATTAGTGATTATTAAATTAAGCTAACAATTATTCAACGAATTTCCAGTTTCCCCGCGACAACGCTGCAATAATACCTCATGCTTACAACGCCAAGCAAGCAAAAAATCAATTAAATCAATATGAAAAGGGATCCATTGGTATTAACACCTTCGCATATCATGGCGTTATTAATGATATGCGAAGTTCGTATATTATGGGAAAATAGTCCAGAGCCTATCCAAAGCCACTACCCACTCCGCCCTACTCCGGCTTCGTGCCAATGGTATAAAGCACATCAACTTTCAGCCGTATGCCGTCCTTCGTTTTCAGCGCACCAACTTCCCTCAGATGCTCCTGCCTGAACCGCTCCATCTGTTCAGACGGCAGGCCGCTAACCATCCTCCGAAGCCCGGCGTTCCAGACAATCTCCCACCATTCAGCCGCACTGTCCAGATGATAGCCGACATCCGCATGTTCCACGCGCACATCGGCAAGCCCGGCTGCCGCAAACAACTGCGCGCATCCGGAAGCGTCGGCAATGCGCCGCCATGTCTGGGGCGGCTTCTGCACGCCGTATTCCGCGATTCGCTCGAAAAACATCTCCTTGAGCGGATAGAAATAGTCTTCCCGGAAGCTTGTTATCGCAACCATGCCGCCGGGCTTAACTGCGGATGCGATATGCGAAAGCTGGGCGTCCATGTCATCCACGAAGAAAATGCCGAAAGCACACACCGCAACATCGAAATGACCATCCGGAAAGCCAATATTCTGCATCTCGCGCTCGATGAAATCCACGTTTCGCAGGCCAAGCGCGTTGGCCTTGCGCCGCGCCTGATCGAGCATTCCGGCAGAGAAGTCTATTCCGGTGACGCGCCCGTTTGGAAGGAAACCCGCGATGGACAGCGCGGCGTTTCCGGTTCCTGTTGCGACATCGAGTACATGCTCATCGCCGCGGCGCAGGTTGAGGAAAGAGGCGAGACGCGCGGCACTGTCCGGAAAAAAACGGAGCGCCCTGTGATCGTATCCGTCTGAAACGGCGTCGAAGGTTTCCTTGAGCATGGCCATGCGTTCCCGACTGGTCATGTAACGGGACTTTCTTTTGTTAACTTATGCAACATTTTTTACTCCCCGGATGTGATTCTTGAAATCTGCGACATTGGCTTTCAAGTAATTGTATGGTACATGAATATAATACGGCCATGTCAATGAACATGTTCCGGCATAGACATGTTCCGGCGCGGCAGGCAGTATCGGCCTGTTGGACTATCCGCAAACAAACAAGGCATTATGAAGGCATGAAATCATGCGTTTCAGCCATCTTTGCCGCCATAGTTTTCTTCTGCCTTTGCTATGCCTCGGCGTCTGCTTCCGGGAGCGGCGATGCCATGGTTCGTATCGAGGGAATGCGAGGCAAGGACGCCGAATTTACCGGGATGCTGGCCGACGCAAGGCGTGAGCTTCGCGCGAAAACCGGCCTCGATCTGGACTTTCCCGTAACCTTGCGTTTTGAAACCGGAACCGGAAACGAGATGGTTGTGGCTTACGCGCTTCCGCATGAAAGCACGGCTGTTTTCGACTATGCCCGGATAAACGCCCACCCTCTCGACTTCCGGCTCACGCTCATGCACGAGGCAGCGCATCTGCTTCTGCACAGGAATATCAGGCCTGTAAGCCTGCCGAAATGGTTCGACGAGGGAGTGGCCCAGTGGGTTAGCGGCGGAGTGAAGGACATCATCCACCCAAACGATGCCGACATCCTGCGGCGCGCAGTTGTGAGCGGCGGACTTATTTCGCTGTATCGCCTAGAGCGCAATTTCCCGGCTGATCGCGACGGATTCGCGCTGGCGTATGAGGAATCGAAAAGCATGATGGACTTCATCGAGCGCAAGCATGGCTCCGGCGCAATCAGGGCGATCATTGCCAGGTTGGCATCCGGAGCGATGCTGCACGAGGCGGTTCTGGATTCAACCGGAGTTCACCTGTACGATCTCGAACGTGATTGGGCCGGGCAACTGCGAACGCAACACACCTGGTTCTGGTGGTTCAGCGACAATATCGAGTGGTTTCTGTTCGTGTTCGCCGCAATGCTCACCGCCGGAGGATTCGCCGGGGTGATGGTGAAAATGCGGAATTATCGGGACGAGGAGGAAGACGACAGCGCAGACGCGGAACAGCCGCCGGATGACGGGATGGATATGGACGAAGGCGGCGTCAGGTGAAACGCATGTTTTAAGATAACCAGCCGGCTACCTTACGCATCCTCATTACGGTATATTGTCCGCGTCACGTATCCGGTGTCATCCGTGGGAACAAGCAATGAGCTGTCATGGCGACTGAGCCTGTTCATGCGGATCAGGCTGACAATATCCATGACGTAGTTTTTTCCAAGAACCGAATACCTGGACAAGCCCGTGGCAAGCCGTATCGGATCGAGCACACTGCCCTGCTCACGCATGGCAACCCGAATGTTCCTGAATTCGCTGTACGCCGGATGAGTGTTTATATCCATGAAATATCGCCATACCGATTCAACGATATTCGGGAAAGCGGCAAGCGGATTGTTCGAGCTGCCGGCCTTGCCGAAAACATTATTTTTCAGCAACGCGCCACGCGATGTTCCCCAGCCGCTTTCATGCGCGGCCTGGGCAAGCGCAAGTGAAACAGGGATAACATCAACGCGCCTGAGCAAATGCGTGACAGCAGTTTCGTCCGGGATGTCACTCCCCGGTGAGATATCGAAACCGTATCTTTTAAATATCACCTGAACATTGTCTCGCAAGGAATCGGGAATGCCTATTTTTGCTGATATATAGCCAAGGTATGACATAAGCGTGGAGCGGTCTTCCAGTATTCTCACGTTCTGAAAAACGATATGCGGCAATAGCGCCCGGATAAAAGCTCTTTTTCGATCTTCCGCATCAAGGGATTCGATGTCGGTCGGAATTCTGGCGGGTGCAAGGTTTGGCACAAGATTGGACACCAGACCGTTCCTGTCTGCATTGGACTGGACTGAAACCCGGTTCACCATCTCGTCGATAGACTCAGGCGCAAAGATATGCAGGCTGTCTATGGACGCCGGCTTGATGCCGGCATTCTCTATTGCGGAACCGGAACATCCGGAGACAACACATATCAACGCAATCGCCCAAATTGGCAGAAACATCTTTTTCATGCTCATAATTCACCTCGCAATGAAAGATGATGTCTTTTATAAATGATCGTAGCAATCGTTATCATGTTATCAGCAAAAATGATTTTGTATAGCCCGAACACAGGGGCTGACAGACAAGAAACGGTAATTCCGCTTCTGGTATTGAATGCAAAAAGCATCAGGGGTAACGGAAACCGTTACCCCTCTGAGATAATGCTAAATGTCGGAATTACTGCTCGGTTATTGTAATCGCTCCGGTCGGGCATTCTGCAAGACAGCTCTCGCAGAAAATGCACTCGTCTGTGTTCACAGGATTTGACTTGCCGTCCTGCATCTCAAACACGCCCTGCGGACATACATCGGCGCACTTGCCGTCGCCATCACACTTTGAAGTATCAACTGTAACAATATACATCTAAAATCTTCCTCCTTAAGGAATTAAATAAACGGTGCGTTTAAACTATCACAGCAAATCGGCGCGCGTCAAGCCGCCGAATGCCCGATTACGCAATTTCCTCTTCCCTTACCGCAATCGCAACCTTGTACAGAATCGTCAGGACTAGGAAGCCGATCGCCCATATTCCAATGGTGATAAGCACTTCCGGCAACGTCGTAGAATACTCAGTCACGCGCTCGAACATGTTCGGGATGAAACCGCCGACGACAAGGCCCATGCCTTTGTCGATCCAGGTTGAAATGAATACGGTCACACATGCTATCGACAGCAGGTTTTCCTTCTCGCGAAGGCCCGGATAGATCAGCATGAACAGTGAAAAGAACGCAAGAATAGCAGCCGACCACATCCACGGCACAAGTTTGGCATGACCGTCAAGACCTGAGAAGAGGTAGACCAGACTGTGCTGATGGCTCGGAATTCCGCTGTAAAATGCTGTGAACACCTCAAGCAGGAAGAAAAACACGTTTGCCGACATGGCGTAGGCCACAGTCTTTCCAAGCGCCTGAATGGCGTCCTTACCCGGATCGAATTTCGACACCTTCCGGACAATCATCGAAAGAATTATCAGAAGCGCGGGGCCTGCCGCGAACGCCGACGCAAGGAATCGAGCAGCCATGATCGCGGTAAGCCAGAGATGCCTACCCGGAACACCGGCATACAGAAATGCCGTTACGGTATGAATGCTGACAGCCCATGGGATTGAAAGATAGATCAGCGGCTTGACCCATTTCGGGGCGGGCACGCCTTTTCTTTCAGCGCCGAGAGTTGTCCAGCCGATCACGATATTAAGCGTGAGATAGCCGGAAAGCACCACCATGTCCCAGAACATGACCGAGCCGGGCGTCGGATGCAAAACGACGTTCATCACGCGCATCGGCTGGCCAAGATCGACAAATATGAACAGAATGCACATGGTGACGGCTGAAACCGCCAAAAACTCCCCAAGAATCACGATCTTGCCGTACTTCTTGAAGTTGTGCAGATAATACGGAATGACGAGCATCACCGCAGAAGCGGCCACGCCAACCAGAAACGTAAACTGGGCGATGTAGAAGCCCCATGTCACATCCCTGCTGAGGCCTGTCAGCCCCAGTCCGTACTGAAACTGACGAATGTAGTTGATCGTTCCGATTCCGGCAAGAGTCAACAGGAACGCAATCCATGTCCAGTATTTTCGGCTTCCGCCGATAATCGCTTTATCGAGCATCCCTCATTACCCTCCTATGACATAGAAAAGCCGCGGATTGGTTCCGAGTTCGGGCTTTCTCTGAATTGTGTAATGAGTGCGCAGCATCTCGCGCACCTCAGACTTGGGATCATCGAGGTTACCGAACACGATAGCCTTCGTATCCTTGCACGCCTCGACACAAGCGGGCTCAAGCCCTTCCCTAAGCCTTTCCGCGCAGAAGTTGCACTTCTCGACAACTCCCTTCATGCGCGTGGGAAATTTGGGATTAAGATTGGCCGGGTTCTGAAGATTCGGCGCCGTGCGCGGATCGCGCCAGTTGAAGCTTCTTGCACCAAACGGACATGCCGCCATGCAGAACCTGCAACCGATGCAACGATGGTAGTCCATCATTACGATACCGTCGGATGCCCGCTTGAACGTGGCCTGCGTCGGACAGACCCGAACGCAAGCCGGTTTCTCGCACTGGTTGCACAGAAGGAGAAACTGCTTCTTCTCCACCTCCTCGGCAACATACTCATGCCCCGCGCCAGGGAAGGTATGCTCGAAATCATCAGTCCATATCCATTTGATCTCGTCCTTCGGGTTGCCGAAATCCGGAACATTGTGCGCCTTGTGACAGGCATCAATGCAGCGCTTGTACTGATCCGGCGATTCGAGTTTTCTCACATCGATAACCATTGCAAGAGTTGAGCCGGAGCCCTTGTTCCTGCCATGAGGGGCTGAACTCGCTTCGGCTGTTCCCTTGCGAAGTTCAAGAAGTCCGGCTCCGCCGATGCCTCCCGCCACTGTGGAGAGGCCGATTATTTTCAGGAAATCTCTTCTGTCCATGCTCATACGCCAGCCTCCTTCGGGCCGAAATGACAGTCCCAACAGTAGGGATGCACCGCCAGATACTTATGGCATGTGTCGCAAAAATCCTTCTTGTTCGAATGGCAGTTCAGGCATGTATTCTGAAGGCTAATGACATACTCCTTGCCATTGCTCATGCTCTTGTATGTCTTGATGCCGTCGCGAAGCAGCATGTCGCGCCATTCGTTAAGCATCTGCATGTGATTCGCCCGCATGTACTCCTTCGTTTCCACGCACTGTTTCACAGGCATTTGCTTTATTACAGGCGTGTTCAGCAGCGGTTCAGGCACGGCGCTGGCCTTGCCCAGATTGCTGTAGAAGGGGAATGTGAATATGCCGATGAATATGATCAGGCCCGCCATGATTTTACCCTTGTCGTTCATTGTGGGTGCCCCTCCTTATTCTTCTTCCGGCTGATCGTCGTCAACCTGTTCAACGCCGGGAAGCGGCTCGAACCTGAGGTTTGTCCGACGGGTTTTTTCACCCTTCATGACAAGCGCATTGGCGACAAGCTCATGAAGGCCGGACACACGAACGCCCGGAGACCAGTAATCTATTGCGGTGGTAAGCGTGGCTCGGTCGATGGCGCATACGTTGCCGACCGTGTTCACGCCATGCTTCTCATGAACATATTTCACCGCATTGGCGCGCGGCAGTCCGCCTTTCAGGCGCATGTCCATGTTTTCGCTTGCGTTCAAACCCGATCCGCTGCCGCAGCAGAACGTCTTTTCGCGGATGGTGTTCTCCGGCATCTCGAAAAAGTTATTGCAAACCTGCTTGGCTATATAACGCGGCTCTTCCAGTAATCCCATGCCGCGCGCCGTGTTACACGAGTCGTGCCAGGTAAGCCGCACGTCGTCGTTGCGGCTCGGATCTAGCTTCAGCTTGTTGTGCTTCATCAAATCGGCTGTGAATTCCGTAATATGAACCATCTTCATCGATCGAGCGTTCTCGAAGACAGTACCGGTAATCGGCGACTTCGGAACTTCAAGGAAGTCTGCCGGGCCGTTCCATGTATCCATATACTGGCTTAGAACCCGCCACATATGGCCGCATTCGCCGCCTAGAATCCACTTCACACCTAGGCGTTTCGCCTCTGCGTAAATTTTGGCGTTCAGCTTCTTGGCCAGTTCATTATTGGTAAAGAATCCGAAATTTCCACCCTCCGACGCATATGTGCTCCATGTGTAGTCAAGCCCAAGCTCATGGAACAGCATCAGGTAGCCCATGGCGGTGTATGTGCCGGGATCGGCAAATACGTCGCCCGAAGGCGTCACGAAAAGAATTTCCGCGCCCTTCCGGTTGAAGCTCGGCTCAATGTCTATTCCTGTTATTGTCTTGATGTCGTCGAGAAAAAACTCAATGCTCGACTTGAACGTATGTGGCTCGATGCCCAGATGATTGCCCTTGTGATAGCAGGCATTGGCAGGCCCCATGATCCAGTCGATGTTGAGTCCGAGCAGGTTAAGAAGTTCCCGTCCGACTATCGTGATCTCCGCCTGGTCAATTCCATACGGACAAAATACGGAGCAACGCCTGCACTCGGTACACTGAAAGAAGTAGTACCACCATTCCTTCAGCACATCGATGGTCATTTCACGCGCTCCGGCAAATTTCCCAAGAATCTTTCCGGCAGTCGTGTATTCCTTCCGGTACACAGACCTCAACAGCTCAGCGCGGAGCACCGGCATGTTCTTGGGGTCGCCTGTACCGATGAAAAAATGGCATTTGTCGGCACATGCGCCGCAACGCACGCATATATCCATGAAGATCCGAAGCGAACGGTACTTTTCAAGCCGCTCCCTCAAGCCCTCCATTATTATTTCCTTCCAGTTATCAGGAAGTTTCCAGTCCTCGTCCTTCACCGACCATGTTCTTGCGTTTGGCATGTGGAGGCCTGCAAGGTTCTTCTCTTTGGCGGCATTACAGAAATAGCCCGGCTTGAATTCAACCGGAGTATCCATCCAGCCCGTAGAAGGCGGCGTGTAATCTATCTTGCCCAGTTCTTCTGGTTTCGGTAGCTTTGCCATGATCGCTCCTTTATCTCCATCCTTTCCCGCAGTTTAGGTTATTCTTTCTCCACGGGCAGACCCGCAGCCTTCATCTTGTCCCTGAAATCGTTCTCGTACTCCTCGTATGTATGAATCTTCACCGGGTAGTTCCAGGGATTGATATGCCGTTTGATCCTTCCTGTGCTGGCCAGATTACGGGTCGGACTCATGAACACCCCGGCCATATGCACCAGCTTGCTGAACGGAAAGTAGGCAAACAGCGCGCTCACAAGCAGCAAATGCACCCAAAAGATCGCGCCGATCTCAGACTGCGGAAGTTTGGGGCTGAGGCTCACGAGGCTCATGGTGAACTGCTTCACACCCACGATATGCACCTTGGTGAAGTACCGCATCAGCACGCCCGACACCGCAATGCCGCCAATAAGAAACAGCGGGAAATAATCTGCCGGAAGCGAAATATACTTGATGTTCGGCAGAACCACGCGCCGCAGGAAAAGCACGGTCACGGCGGATATCAGCGCCAGATCGGTAAGATAAAGCCCCGGCGCGCCTATCTGCAGGAAATTGTCCAGGCTCTCCAACAACTGGATCAAGCCTGGAACCTGCTCGGAGAAAAATCGCAGATGACGTATGGCGATTACCAGGAACGACCAGTGGAAGACAAGTCCGAAAAACCACAGCCACTTGGCGGAGCCATAAACAAGCTTCGGCCCCTCGTGCAACTCTGTCTTGGTATTCCGGAACAATGACCTGAAAAGAAACACCTCGAAGAACATCCTGGCAAGCACACCCCATATCGTCGTCGGGTTTTCAACCCAGTCGTGCTTTATCCACGGAAGAGTTTTCTGCTGACCGCATGTTGTCGGAATGCGGAACGGAACCGGCGAACTTGCCCACTTCATGACCCGCATGACAAGGCCGATCACGAATGTAGCGGCGGCCGCATATGGGACAGCCACCCCAAGTATGAATTGCATGTTCGCCTTGGCTCCGATAACAGCAACCAGAACCAGCACCAGTACTCCAATGAAAGACAGTAAGGCTCCCATTTCCTAAACCTCTTTCCTTTTATTCTTTGTACGCAGCCAACGCTACCGTTAATTCGCGGAAGCGTCCTGCCCTTCGACCTCGCAAATAAGATTCGCCTGCTGAAGAAGCCTAAAGGTGTTTCGCTTGAACTCGTCGGTCTTCAGCTCGTACAGTCGCTCCCTGCATTTCATGTAGATGTCGAACGCAAGCTTGGCCTGCTCGTCGATTCTCGACTCGAACTCAAGCAACTCCCGAACCAGTCCGGCATCCTGCCTGGCCAGATCATCCGCTACAACATCGCGGATAACGCTCTTTAGCTGAAACATGAAACCTACAGCCTGACCCGGCCTGAAATCCTGAACAGCCCTGATTCTTATTATGTCGTCGATGAATGAGGCGATCCGCTCGTTTCCGCCCTCGACAAGACAATTGAATATGCCTTCGACCCCTGTGCTGATCGCGTGGCCAACCGGATTATCGAACCTGTCTTTACGGCTTTTGATGAACCTGGACGTTTCATCCGGATAGGCCTTCAGAATGATTTCTACCCATCCCTGAAGTATTACGGCCTTGTTCTTTTCAAGTATCTGGTCAAGCTTCATTGAGCCTGCAACGGCGCCCCCTCAATATGAGTTATCCACGCCCGCATCGAAAGGCAAGCCGTCGGCATTGTGAGCGGCATTGCATTATGGTGACACAAATCGTGTTCGAAACGGGCGGCCACTTGCGGGCCGCCCGCCTCTGCTTCTTGTTACACGCAGCCTGTCGGCTTCGGAAGACCTGCAATCTTGCAAGCCTGCTTTGCCGGGCCACCCGGATAGAGCTGATAAAGATACTTTGTGTTGCCCTTCTCCGGGCCCATCTTCTTGCCGATTTCCTTGACAAGAATCTTGATCATCGGAGCAATGTTGAACTGCTTGAAGTAGTCACGGAGAAAGTTGACAACTTCCCAGTGGGCTTCGGTCATGGCAATTCCCTCGACATCGGCGAAGTAGCTCGCGATATCCATATTCCATTCGTCAGGATCTACGAGAAATCCATCCTCATCCACTTCATACTTAGCACCCTTGACCTCTACATGCGCCATCTGACTTCCTCTCCTTTTTATATGAAATTTTGCGAAAGCCGCCGCTCCCAATCGGGATAATCAGCTTTCCGACACGCAAACAGCGTGTCCGAACCCGGAAACATACAACCATCGAATTATCTTGCACGGCCATGCCTTGTATCGACCGCGCCCACCCATGCTTAAGGCCATGAACTGTAATATAGCCGGACTATTTCGGTCAAATAGAAAATACTTATACCCCGATCACGGTTACTTATCCGTGACGCAATGCGCCTCAATGGTTGTTTATCCGGAAAAAATAAAGCTTTGCGGCAGGTTCATAGGCGTCTCCCGGCTCGCTGATCCTGTGGGCGCGAATGTCGTAGCTTGCAACAAGTTGCCGGTAATCCACATCCGGCGTCAGCGTCCACGCCTTTTCCCAACTGCCGCATCCTGCGGTCATAACCTCGACAATCGCCTCGCCGCCATGATTGCCGTTTTCATCGAGCAGGAATATAGCCCCACAGTCGCACGATCCACCAGCAAAGCCGGTCGCTCGCGTCCGCTCCACTGCGTGTGGGCGCTCAAGAACCTTGTCGCAAAACGGGCATGACGCCTCCTTGTTCCTCCTGGGCTTGAGTCCGTACCGCTGCTT